>NZ_JBQHWF010000001.1:0-439753 GCF_052064095.1 Blautia sp. HCP3S3_C4 | reverse complement strand
GTGCAATTTTAATTTATATTGAACGCTCACAAGAGCATATCAATCTTTTTCTCATCAGATTAGATTATCCGAGTTTTCGGACAGTCTCCCCCTTGTCACACGTCATATTTGATAAGTCGAATGTCATTTATGTCCTTATACATATTTATTCTAATCTGTTACACTCAAGTAAAGAAAGGAACTTTTACAAATGACAAACTCAATTGGAAAAAGAATTGCTGAAGCCCGAGTAAATCAGAATATTACTCAGGAGCAATTGGAAGAATTAAGCGGATTGTCTGTCAGTACCATTAGCCGCATCGAAAATGGAAAATATGCTCCAAATATCGAAACATTACTGAAGTTATCCGAAGTTCTTCATGTAGGACTGGATTATTTCCTGTATGATCTGCTCCCACATAACCATGAAATCCAGTCTCCTGCAATTCAAGATACAGTTCTTCTCATGAATCAGATGAATGAACGCCATACACAATTTCTTCTTGAAGTAATCAAGCTCTACAAGAATATGCTTATAGACTGATTTTATCTCCGTAGTACTTATATGCATCAAATTTTCCCTAAAAAGTGCTTTTTTGTCCTCGAATGGTCAAAAAGTACTTTTTTTCTTTCCCCTGTTTACAATTTTCCGTTATTTTCTTCTTTTAATAATGTTAACAGACAGTTACTGTGCACAGAACCAATTGTAACTTCAAACATTATATCAGATTTGCTTTTTCAGGCAAATATCTATGGAGGAAATACTATGTCAAAAACAGAACAGGCAATTGCCTGGGCTATTAACATTGCTCAGGGCTCATCTCATGGATATGATCAGCAATGGCGCTGGGGACCAGATTATGACTGTTCTTCCCTGATCATTTCTGCCTGGCAACAGGCCGGAGTTCCTGTCAGGGACAAAGGTGCCACTTACACCGGTAATATGAAACAGGCATTTCAAAGTTGCGGCTTTATAGATGTCACCGCTCAGATTAATCTCTATACCGGAAAGGGTTTAAAACGGGGAGACGTTATCATAAATCTTACGCATCATGCAATTATGTATATTGGCAACGGACAAATCGTTGCCGCACGTATCAATGAAAATGGGCAAGTTTCCGGCGGAATAACCGGAGACCAGACTGGCATGGAAATCATGATACAGAATTATTATTTCTATAAACACGGCTGGGACTGCATTCTTCGCTATTCTGAAGAAAACATTTTGGGCATTTCCCTCCCCATTACAAAGAAAAGAGAGTCTGTCACTCA
Source organism: Blautia sp. HCP3S3_C4 (assembly GCF_052064095.1). NCBI lineage: Bacteria > Bacillati > Bacillota > Clostridia > Lachnospirales > Lachnospiraceae > Blautia > Blautia sp. HCP3S3_C4. The sequence goes on along the minus strand of NZ_JBQHWF010000001.1, from coordinate 438,502 downwards.
GAATACACGTATCAAAATTCTGCAAAATGCGCTGAACCTGGATTATAATGCCAATCTACATGTAGATGGAATATTTGGTTCTATGACCAGTCAGGCACTGGGAACGCATTATATAACAGTCGGAGAAATCCAATATATGGTAACTGCTGCTGAAATTTTGCTTTTTCTTCATAATTATGATCCTCAAGGTATTGAATATCCTGGCATTTTCGGTGAGGGTCTGCTCTCAGCATTAAGAAAATTTCAAAAAGCCCAGCATTTAACCGTAACCGATATTTGTGACCGTGCAACATTCCTCAAACTTATTTTTTGATTTTAGTTTACAAATATCAGAAATCAGACTCTTTATCAGATGTAGCCAATTAAAATAACAAATTTCAAAGGAGGAAATAATTATGGCAACAAAATTAGCAAAAATTCATTTTCTTGCAACTATGGGAGATACCTCTTCCGAAAAAAAGCATCTGGGTTCCAATGCTATCCTTATCCAGGATTACAAAGATGGTAATTACGTTTATGGAATGGTAGATGTAGGATTTTATAATCCGGGGAACGCCTCAGATGAACACTATGACAGCAAACTGCTTGTCAACTATCTGAAATCTCAGAAAATCAACACCCTGGAGTTTATCCTGATCACCCATTTCCACGGAGATCATTTCGGCAATCTGCGTTACCTGCTTAGAAACTACAAAGAAGCCGGAATCACAATTAAAAATGTAATCCTTCCAATGAACCGTGCCAAAGCTGAAAAACTGAAAAACAAATTAAACACTGACGATTATAACAATCTGGTGAATTACTCCGGAAAAAAATCCCGTCCTGAAGTAATTGAAGATGACATTGCTTACTATCGTAAAAATTTCTATTCAGGAATTAAGCTTTATTACTTCGGCGTAAATCCTACTGCCGATATCCGCAAGGTCTGCAACATTGGTGAAGGTACTTTTACTTTTTATAATACCAATGGTGAAAGCACTCAGTACAAAGAACTTCCTGCAGGTGCATCTGTATATCCGAACAGTTGGGATGGCACTGTAGATAAATTCTCAATCGTAACTGTATACGAATTTCAGGGACGTAAGCTGCTGATTCCAGCTGACATCTATGAATTATCAGAAAAGATTCTGAAGTATCGCTTGGCAGGTGATTATGACATTATCCAGATGAGCCACCACGGATCTTCTCATGGAAGCTGTCAGGAATTTATTGACGCCATTGTTCCAACTAATAAGGAATGTGCTGTAATCCAGTTAAGATCTGACAATGGTGGAACAGGTGCTATTCAGCGTTATGAAGCTCTGAATAACATTGCAGGTCATGGATTTGTCCGCGTCTACGGCACTCATCAGAATTTCGAACAGGAATGGGGAAATTCCGAACCGAGCAACCGCGGCAGTATTGTAGTAACAATCAAAGATGGAGAAATCTCCTATCATTCCCGTCGTCTTTACAGCGACAATACTTACAAGCAGAAGCTTCTGCACGCTACGGAAGCCAATAATATTACTATTTAAAGATACTGTGTCTAATGTATCATCCTTTTTTCAGTCAGGGAACTGTCCGTTGGAGGACAGTTCCCTACCGTTAGAACCAATTTTACATTCTCCAAATCTAATTATTATATACTTGTAACACAATGTTAATATATTTTCCAATTATTATTGAATATACTTTATCATTGTGTTATTATAATACTATCAATTTGGTGTCCGGTAAAAGGCTTTTCCTAATGACATCATCATTATGAATTAGAGGAGGATATTTTCATGAAGAGAAAGTTATTTCTGATGACTGTGACAGCTGCGGCTCTTGTTTGTTCGGCTTCTGTCGGTACTTATGCTTCTGATGAGTTCGCTGCCCCGTCTGTTGCTTCTGCTGAGGATTTTTCTGCTCCGGCAGATGCTGATACTGTAGAATTTGATGCCCCTGAGATTGCAGATTCTGATTTTGCCCAGGATTCTGCTGCTGCAGATGCTGTGACTCCCGCTGCCCAGGATGTGCCTATTGATGCCACCCATTTCCCAAATGAGCAGTTTCGCACCTATCTCTCCCAGCCTGAGAGAGACCTGAATAAGGATGGAATTCTCCAGGCATCTGAGATCAAGGCGATTAAGACTGTCAAATCCGATCTGAAGGGGATTGATATGGAGGGGTTCCAGTATCTTACCTCTGTGGAGGATCTCACACTCTCCCTTGTTTATGAGAAATCCAATCCCTCCAGAGCCCTGGATTTCTCATCCTTACCGGAGCTGAAGAGCCTTACGGTTTCTGTTGACAACGGATATGATTACTCTTCCGGTCTGGGCCTGGATCTGTCTGCCAACAATAAGCTGGACACACTGTCTGTTTCCTGTCTGACAGGTGCTATTAAGCTTCCGTCAGACTGCAACATCACAAAATACTCCATGTTATGTGATTATGACTATGATTATGCTGCCAGACCTGAGCACACAGCTCTGATCAATGCCTTATATGGCATGCCCAAGCTGAATACTCTCAGCATTACATATTTCAAGGATCTGGAGGGCATTGATTTCTCCCGTCTGCCAGAGCTTCAGCAGCTCAATATCCAGGGCTATGCCAGTGATGACGGGGAGACAGACTCCACAACCATCAGTTCCCTGGATCTTTCCAAATGTGCAAAGCTTAAGATCCTGGATATCCGGAATGCATATTTCACAAAGAACCTTGGAAGCTCCCTGAATATAAATGGCTGCACTTCCCTTGACACACTCTATATCAAGGATTCCAAAAATCTGGGAACTGATGCTGCCAATCCGTTTATCAGCCTTGGCAATACTTCCCCAAGCCATGTAGACATGGATCCTTCTTATGTCGATGTGGAGATACAGCACGGCGGATATCTGGACCTGGAAAAAGCCGGCTGGGATCCGGCGCTTATCACAAATGTGGAAAAGGGTGTACTGGTTGGTTCCCGTCTCTACATTGATCCTTCAGAGGGACACTCCGGGGAGGCTGTTGTTTCCTATTATATGAATGATCAGAAAACTGTTATCGGCCAGGTTCATGTAAGTGCTGACAATCTCTACAGTCCTCAGGCTGTAACAGGACTTACGGTTACCAAGCGCACTACCGGCTCACTGACCTGCAAGTGGAACCAGGCCACAGATACCTATGACGGATATGCCCTGTATGTCCAGGACAGCAACAATAACAACAAGACTATCCAGAAGATCATGGTAAAGAAGGGTACTACCTCTGTAAAGGTAACCGGTTTGAAAGCCGGCCGCCGTTATCACCTGATCATCCGTTCCTATCGAAAGACAAAGGATGGAAATTATTATTCTCCATATTATAACTCCAGCCTGAGTACTGCTGACAGCTATGCTACACCAAAGACCCCCGTACTGAAGGCTACTGCTTTATCCAAAGGCAGAATCCAGTTAAAATGGACCGGTTATCCTACCAACTACAAAAATGGATATTCCAGATATGTGATCGAGTACAAAACCAGTGCCAAGGGTGCCTATAAACGCCTGAAAGTATCCGGAGATCCCAATGGAAGCTATACCCTGAAATCCCTGAAAAAGGGAAAAACCTACTACTTCCGTATCCGCAGTTATGTAAAGGATACCAACAGCTATGTCAAAGCTTACAGTTCTTATTCAAAGGTATTGAAAATTAAAGCAAAATAATATAAAATAGCCATACTAGCAATCAGAAACTGTCCGTTTCCGGGCAGTTTCTTACTGTCTGCAACCCACAGACCTTATGAGATCAGGTTCCCTTAACCCTGGATCCTGACTCATTCAACCAATTCAGATAAAGTGTGATAACATTGCAGAATAATACAAATATCCAAGAAAATAACAATCATAAACAACTTCATGAAGCTCCTGTTTCACAGAAACCAACTGACAGAGGGGGGACGCTTTGCAGGCAGCTTCTGTCTGTCTTTCATCTTCTTCTCTTCCTTGCTATTTCCGGCCTGATGGTCTATACAGAAGGCGGACCCAGTGCCTTTCTCTCCCTGGGAAAAAGAAAACTGGTTATGGCAGCTTTGGCAGGCGTAATTTTTTTCATTCTGCTGACAGCCGGAGACCGCCTCAGTACCATTTTGCACAGGACCGGTATCTGCAGATGGCTGGAACTGCTGTTGCTGTTGGGTACTCCCCTGGCCATGTTTGCAGTGGTGCAGATCATTGTGCAGCTTGCAGAGCGAAAATCCACTGCCTCCATCTCCTATCTTCGCATTATCAAATACGCAGTCTTTGATATGCCTGTGGGAGATTTTCTGAGAAACCTGGTCATCTATTATTTCATCCTGGTACTTCTGATCCTGCTGATCAGGAAAATAAACATTGCCTGTATGGTCTACTGCCTCCTTATGGTTCTTCTGGTGCTGGTGAATTATTATGTAACAGAGTTCCGGGGACAGGCCTTTCTTCTGCTGGATGCCATGGGAATGAGCACTGCCGCTGATGTAGCAGGAAATTACAGACTGGATATTCCCATCTATCTGGGGATCACGCTGCTATTTACCGTAGATTTCAGTATGCTCCAGCTGCATTTCCAGAGACTTCGTATTCCTCACAGATTGCAGAAAAAAAGCCTTCATATTCTGAGCCAGCTGGTCGTGCTTGCTGTTTTTGCCCTGGGTTCCCTGTATGCAGTGGTAAATGCAGCCAATGTTTCCTTCTGGAATACCAACCGTTCTTATCGTAACAACGGATATCTGTGCACTCTTGTCAGTCAGGTCCGTTACATACACCCTGAGAAACCGGCCGGATACTCTGTCGGCAAAGTACAGGAGATCGGAGAACAGGTTTCAGATTCTACCCAGAGTAATGTTACAGTTCCTCAGAATATTATTATGATCATGAATGAAAGTCTGACAGACTTTGAAAGCATAGGCCAGGTAAAGACAGACAGTGAAATCCTTCCTTTTCTCCACAGTCTCAACAGAAATGTAAAGAAGGGTCAACTCCATGTACCTACCTTTGGAGGGGGAACTGCCCGTACAGAATATGAGGCTCTTACAGGAAACAGTATGTATTTTCTGCCTGCCGGAAGTGTTCCCTATCAGCTGTTTGTACATGATCCGGAATCCGGTATGGCCCAGATCCTGAAAGCCCAGGGCTACACTACCATAGCCGTGCATCCCAACAATGCTTCCAACTGGAACCGTACAAATGTATATGCGGATATGGATTTTGACCAGTTCATAAGCACAGAGAACTGGGGGAATGACAGCTTTGACAAAATCCGGAATTTTGCCAGCGATGAAACCACCTATGATAAGCTGATCAAGCTGTTTGAGCGTAAGCAGTCCGGCGAAAAGCTTTTTACCTTCTGTGTGACCATGCAGAATCATGGAGGCTATGGTACTGAGACTCTGAATGGTTATCAACCGGATGTGAAGCTTCACTATAACCGTGAATATCCACTCGCAGAGACTTATCTGTCTCTTGCCAGAGAATCTGACAGAGCTTTCCAGAAGCTTCTGTCCTATTTTGAAAAGGTGGACGAGCCTACCATGATCATTATGTTCGGTGATCACTGGCCAAAGATCGAGAATGGATTTACAGCCAGCGTGCTGGGAAAAAAGCGCTCCGAGCTCAGCCTGGACGGCACCCAGAAAACTTACACCACCCCCTATGTGATCTGGACCAATTATCCCTCAGAAACAGTGGAGCAGGACATGAGTTCTAATTACCTGGGAAGCTACGTGCTCTCCCTGGCCGGAGTAAAGCTCACTCCCTATAATCGTTTCCTGCTGGATCTGAAGGACGAGCTGCCGATCATCGGGATCGGTGCTGTATGTGATACAGAGGGTATCTGGTATTCCCAGAACAATTTACCAGAAAAATTTCAGAAGCTGGTAAATGAATATCACATTCTGGAATATAACAATCAGTTTGATCAAAAGCATAAAATCACAGATTACTTCTCTATTGAGTACAAAAAAGACCGCAATGAATGCGGTCTTTTTTGTAAAAAGGGATTTTTATCTGCTATATTATTTACAGAGCTTTTTAAACTCATCAGCTACGAACTGAACTTTCGTGCCGATTACAACCTGAACAGAATTTTTACCAGGTCTGATTACACCGGCAACACCGGCTGATTTGATTTTCTTTTCATCAACAGCTGTGTAATCTTTGATTTCCAGACGGAGTCTTGTAATGCAGTTATCAATAGATGCAACGTTTTCTTTTCCGCCAATACCTTCTAAGATAATAAAAGCGCTTAATCTCCCACAATAATGCATTCTGGGGTTCAATTCCCTGACTCACTCTTTCAATTGCAAAATTAATATGATCCGTCAGCGTCACATAAATGCTCTGATTCAGTTTTAATTTCAGATGATCCTTTGCATGAGAGATGATCTCGTCTGAAATCCTCACTCGTTCCAACGGCATATTGGCCAGCAGCTCCTTGAACTGTTCCGTCAGTGTCCGGCTTTTAATGCGAAAGATTTTACTAATCTGGTCAGCAGGAACCACTTCTCCCTGTTTCTTTTTAAAACCGATTCCACGTCCCATCACAATTACTTCTGCACCGGATTTCTCATATGCCGAGATAATATTGTTATTGATCACTTTTTCAATTATAATATGATCCATGTCTTTCCTTTTCCAAACCATATGTCGCCTGACAGCGACACAACCAGTACATCGTTTCGTAAATAACTATACCAGTTCCCCTATTATTAAAAAAAACCAGAATTTATAGACTGATTGCCTCAGCCATAGATTCTGGTTTTGCCTGCCAAACAGTAACAATCCGTGTGTTTTCAATTGATGAGATCATTATAACAAAGTTACAAAAATACGTCAACCCACTTTTTTATTTTGTTAAAAATCGCTATTGTATTTCCGTTCTTCTTTGCGTTTTATCTGATATTTTCACATTTTATCCTATATTTTTGTATTTCTTCTTTTCTGCAATAAAGCGACAAATCGTTTATTCCACACTTTTCAGGGATTCTACCATATCAATCTTCTTTAATTTCTGATGCATAAACAGATTTACGATCATGGAGAATCCAATTGTCAGCAGTCCGCAGTACAGGAAACTGACAGGATTGATATTTCTTCCGAACATAACCGCATCCACTTCCACAGTACGGATAATATACCTGTGCAAAAAGATTCCGAATACAGCTCCTGCCAGCACGCCAATAAGGGTAAGGATAACATTCTCCCTGTACACATAGGCAGAAACTTCAGTATCATAGAATCCCAGTACTTTCAAAGTTGCCAGTTCTCTCTGGCGCTCCGTGATATTGACATTGTTCAGATTATACAGAACCACAAAAGCAAGCATTCCCGCAGAAATGATCAGCACTATGATCACCGTATCCAATGCTCCAAGCATTCTGTGAAGCTGAGCCTCCAGACTGCTGGTATAGCTGATACTTAACGCAGCCGGATGCTTCAGGATTTCATTTCCCACCTCAGATTCTGATTCTTTATATTCCTCTTTTACTGTGAATACAGTTGCAGAATAGTCAGGCTTCTCCCCAAAGGTCTGTTCATAGACATTTCCTGTCATATAAATATAATGTCCCATGTAATTCTCTGTTACTGCTGCGATCTTTGTCTCATAATTTTTCCCATCCTTTGTGATGGTCATGGTATCCCCCACTTTCAGTCCTGTCAGGGTTGCCGTCTTCTCACTGATCACTGTACCTGCATCTGTCAGCTTATATTTCTCTTTTGTCTTTCTGTCCTGAAGAGTTACATCCTTATTAAAGGTCTCAAGATTCTCAGGCACATACACATATACGCTGATATTGGATTTATTTCTGGGAACACTCATCTTGGTAAACTGGATATGGGTATATCTCTCAATCTGGCTGTTACTTTTCAGAAACTCATCCAGCTCCTGTCTCTCCTTATCTGTGGCATCCTCATCATCAATGATCGTTCCTGTATAATGCTGAAGCTCCTGATACTGCCGTCTGGCAATATCCATAATGGAATCCCTGAGTCCAAAACCTACCAGCATCAGCGCCATACTTCCTGAAATACCGAAAATCGTCATAAAGAAACGTTTTTTATATCGAAAAAGGTTTCTCAGAGTAGATTTCCATGTGAAATTCAGATGCTTCCAGAAAAGGGGGATCCGTTCCAGCAGGATTCTCTTACCCTCTTTGGGAGCAGGGGGACGCATCAGTGATGCCGGAGTTTCTGACAGTGCTCTGTAGCAGGAGAAAATGGTGGCTCCGACGGTACACACCGTTGCCGCACCTGCTGCGATCATTGCAAATTTAAATTCATAACGGATCTGGATATTGTTCATCATTCCCTTGTACATAATGCCATACCCGTTAATAATAACCAAAGGCAGGATCTTCTCTCCGATCAGGATTCCCAGAATACTGCCTCCCACAGTAGCAAAAAAGGCATACAGCAGATATTTGGATGCAATTGCATACTTGCCATATCCCAGAGCCTTCATTGTACCGATCTGGGTTCTCTGCTCCTCCACCATTCGTGTCATGGTAGTCAGACTTACCAGTGCAGCCACCAGGAAAAAGATAACAGGGAAAACCTGTCCGATATTTCTCATTCTGTCTGCATTATCCCCATAATCTGAATATTCCGGCAGATCATTGCGGTCCGTTACCATCCATTCCGGCATACTGATATCATCGATCTCATCCTGAGCATCCTGTATTTTCTTCTCACCGTCTGCGACCTCTTTCTCTGCATCCTTCTTGCCGTCTTCGTATTCCTTTTTACCTTCTTCCAGATCCTTCTCAGCTTTTTTGATGTCCTTTCTGGAATCCTTCAGCTTCTGCTCGTTCTCTGAGATTTCCTTCTCGCCATCTCGGAGCTTCTGTTCATTCTCGGCAATCTCTCGCTCGCCGGAAGCAAGCTTCCCTTCATTCTCCTGAATCTGTGCTTCTCCTGAATCAAGTTCTGCTTCCTTCTCCTCTAACTGAGCCTGGCTGGAATTTAGTTTTGCTTTTGCAGCATCGATCTGTTCCTGTGCTGACTCAAGCTGGGCTTCTTTTTCCTGAATCTCTTTTCTGGCTGGCTCCAGCTTCTTCTCCTGAGCCTGCACTTCTTTCCATCCTGCATCAATCTTTGCCTGGGCATCGGGAAGTGCTGCTTCCTGCTGGTTCAACTCTGCTTCTTTCGCATCAAGCTGGGCAAGTCCGCTCTCCACCTGGCTTAAACCACTCTCCAGTTCACTTCTTGCTGCTTCGATCTGGTTTCTGGCTGCTTCCAGCTGGGCTGCCTGACTGTCCACCTGCTCCTGATAAGCGGAAACCTGTGCTGCCAGAGCTGCCAGGTCTTCCTCGGAATATGTGCCTGAAGCTTGTGCCTGCTCATACTGTGCCTGCAATGCTGCAAGCTGACTTCTGGCACTCACAAGCTGAGCCTCTCCCTCTGCAAGTCCGGCTTCCTGCTGCTCAATCTGGGCCAGTCCCTGATTACAGCTTTCCTTTTTGTCATTTAAGTCCTGTCTGGTTGATGCAATCTGCTCTCTGCCTGACTGGATCTGCGCCTTTCCATTGTCAAGTTCCTGCTGGCTCTGGGTAAGCTGCGTCTTTGCATCCGCAATCTGCTTCTCACCGGCGCTTAGCTGATTCTTGCCATCCTCAAGCTGAGCCCTTCCGTCATCAAGCTTTGTCTGGTTTTCGGAAACCTCCGCCCATCCGGCATTCAACTGTTCCTTTGCAGATGCAATCTGCTCTCTGCCACTGGCAAGCTGCTCTTTCGCACTGGCAAGCTGGGATCTGCCGTCCTCTAACTCCTTCTTTGCATCTGCAAGCCGGGCTTTTCCGTCCTCCAGTTCCTTTTTTGCGTCTGCAAGCTTTTTCTTGCCATCCTTATATTCCTTCTTGCCATCTTTTAACTTCTTTTCGCCATCCTCCAGTTCCTGTCTGGCATCCGCAAGCTTCTCATTAGCCTCCTTCTTTCCGTCTTCAAGTTCCTGTCTGGCATCTGCAAGCTTGTCATTGGCTTCCTCTACAATCTCATCATATCTGACCTGACACCGTTCTGCCTCAATCCCCTCCACTTGCTCCTGCACTCTCTCTATCAGGGAATCATAAGCATCTGTATAGCTGATCAGGTCCTGTGCCCCATGAGCCTGCACATAAATCTGTGTATAAACCTCCTGGTCAAAATCCTCAGGGAACACATAGGCAAATCCATTAACCTCACCGGAACCCAGAGTGGAATTTCCCCGATTATAAGATATGTAGAGAGGACTCTCGCCTAAACCTACAACTGTGTAATCTGTCTTTTTCAGCAGTTCGCTGTCTCCGCCCTCTTTCAGGGTAATCTGATCTCCCACCTCATATCCATTGCTCTCAGCAAAAATACAATCAAGGAAAATCTCTCCGCTTTTTTCCGGAGCTTTTCCCTCTGTAACTGAGATCCGGTTCATGGTTTGATTCACAGCTTCCACATGGAGTACTTTCTGCTGCTCGCCTTCTCCACACATTACATCTGTCCCATAGGCACCCTCTGCATTCTCTACTCCATCCACCTGCTTAACGGCAGCTACATCCTCCTCCGTCAGTCCCAGGGTTCCCATTACTTTGATATCCATAAGATTGGTTTCATCATAATAGGCATCGCCTGAGAAGCGCATATCCGGTGACGAGGCCTGTATCCCGGAAAAGAATGCAACTCCCAGGGCAACGATCATAAATATGGAAATAAATCTGGCCTTACTTTTGCGTATCTCCATCCAGAAATCTTTATGCATTGCTTTCATACTCATCACCTACCATTCTATCTCCTCTATGGGTGTAGGATGGTCATTCATTGTCATCCTGGAAACCTTTCCGTTCTTGATCTTGATCACACGGTCTGCCATAGGTGTCAGTGCCGAGTTATGGGTAATGACGATCACTGTCATTCCACGCTCCCTGCACATATCCTGCAAAAGCTTCAGGATTGCCTTACCAGTCTGGTAGTCCAGTGCACCTGTAGGCTCATCACACAACAGCAGCTTGGGATTCTTTGCCAGTGCCCTGGCAATGGAAACTCTCTGCTGCTCACCACCGGAAAGCTGTGCCGGAAAGTTGGTCAGTCTGTCCTTCAGTCCCACTTCCTCCAGAACATCCCTGGCATCCAACGGATTCTTACAGATCTGCAATGCCAGTTCTACATTCTCCAGCGCTGTAAGATTAGGCACCAGATTATAGAACTGGAATACAAATCCAATATCATTTCTCCGATAGCCGGTAAGCTGCTTACTGTTATATCTGGCAATATTCCTGCCATCCACCAGAACCTCTCCACTGGTAGCCTTATCCATACCCCCAAGAATGTTCAGCACTGTTGTCTTGCCCGCACCGCTGGGACCAACGATCACTACGAACTCTCCCTTGGCAATCTCAAAGCTGATCTCATCCACTGCAACGATCTTTACTTCTTTGGTTCCATATATCTTGGAAACCTTATCCAGTTTTACATATACATCTGTCATCTCACTCATCCGCATTTCCCCTGTAATTTTATTTTGTTACAATTATTAACGATTCTTTTGATCTCGATTTATTTCCGTATTCATTTACAGGCAGGTCAAATTCTGACCTGCCTGGTATTCTTAATGGTTATATTCATTGTAACACATCATACTTATAATTCAAAATAAAATATTCATAAACAAATGCAAAATCGTTACCGTCCGCTCCGTTCACGGTAACAAAAAATCACTCAATCCACGGAATCTCATAATTCCAGGATTTACGGATATCGTCCAGGATTTTCATAATCCTTATTGTCTCTGCATGAGGCATTTCCGGACACTCCAGTTTGCCCTCTTGGATTGCTTTCATGCAGGATTCTACCTCATATTCATATCCTGAGATCTGTTCCGGCACAACATAAGAAGCCACTTCTTTATGGTCAGTATCAAACACTGTAATCTTTTCCGGATTATTGATATTCTGCACCTGCATATATCCTCTGGTTCCGAAAATACTTCCCATTCTGTCTGAGATTTCTCTTGCTCCACACTGAAGGGTTGCCATGCGGTCTCCCTCAAACACCATGGCAATGCTGTCCAGAATATCCACTCCATTCTGAAAGATTGCAGTAGCCTTTACATCCTTTACCTTATCGCCAAGCACCATAGAGGCAAAATTGATCGGATATACGCCTACATCCAGAAGAGCACCTCCCGCAAGCTCCGGTTTACGGATACGTTCTACATGACTTATTGTATAACTGAGATTCGCCGTAACTGCGGTAACTTCGCCGATCAGACCACTTTCAATAATATGGTTGATCATCTTTCTGGACGGCATATATCTCGTCCAGATTGCTTCTGTGATCAGAAGCTTTTTCTCTTTTGCAAGGTCAAATAATTTCTGTGCCTGCTCTGCATTTACAGTAAATGCCTTTTCACAAAGCACATGCTTTCCCGCTTCCAGACACATTTTTGCATGCAGATAATGGTGTGAATGAGGAGTTGCGATATAAACCAGTTCAACCTCATCATCTGCCAGCATTTCCTCATAGGATCCATATGCTTTTTTTACTTCATATTTCTGCGCAAATTCCCGGGCACGTTCCAGATCACGGGCAGCAACCGCATACGCCTCCACATCTTCCATTCCTGCCACTGTTTTCGCCATAGTAGAAGCAATGCCTCCGGCCCCCAAAATACCTAACTTCATTTTTCTGTCCTCCCATATTTAGTATTCAAGCAGATAAAATTATCCACTTCACTATTTGCTCTAATTTTACAGCATCATTGCCCGGAGAACAAGTTTATTCCGTTATATGTTTATTTTATTTTTTATTTCATATCACTTATTTTTTCAATTTCTCTTTTTTCCGTTTTGTCATCAATCCTCCGATCCGTCCGGTCTCTTTTGCAGACAGACTTTTCCATCCATCACTCAATACTCTGTCCAGCAGTCCCATTTCCTCTGCAATTTCATACTTCATTCTGGTGTCCGGTAACAATTCTCCATCAAGATAAGCTTTTATTTCCTTCTCTTTATTCAAAACAGCCCACACTCCTTTTCTTTGGAGTATGGGCTGTTTTCTTAATTTTTATACTGTCTTTTCTTATTACAGATTGGATTTTGAAATTCTGTTATCTTTTGGGAATAATAATAGCTGCAATGATATATGCCCAGATTCCCGCACCGCCAAAGCAGGTCAGTATCACCCATGCCAGACGCACCAGCGTAGGGTCAATATCAAAATATTCTGCAATTCCTCCACATACACCGCAAAGCATGCTGTTTTCTGATGATTTGTATAAACGTTTGTCACTCATGATTCTTTTTCTCCTTAAACCCAGATTATTAAATACTACTTTTATTTTTACCCGTCAGAGTGTATACTCCTCAGAATGTCTACAAATTCCTATGCTCTTTCCCGGAGAAATTCACTGATACATTTCCCATACCACACTCCAGATCCAGTTTCCTGTCTGCGCCTGCATTGGAAATGCTTTTCTCTCTGCCAAGTCCACTGTAGGAATCAGAACCTACATCCAGATTTCCCACTCCACATTCCAGATCATAATTATAATCCTCCTGAGTACCGGTCATTGTAAGATCCAGTTCCCCAAGGCCGCATTCTCCAGATATTTTCTTTGCACTCAGATCTGCAAATGTCATACTTCCGGTTCCGATTTCCAGATCTGCTTCCTTTGCAGTCACCGGATTCTTACTGTCAAATTCCCCGGCTCCCATTTCCACACTCAGCTTCTCTGTCTCAATATCTCTGTTCAGATAAACAGTACCTGCACCCATTTCAATCTCCAGCTCCTGAAGCTTAACATCTTCCGGATAGGAGATACACACCTTTCTGGTTTTAGACAGCTTTTTCGTGCTTCTGACCTTAAGAGTATCTGAACTCTCTTTTACTGTCACATTCTTTCCATTATCATCATAAACTCTGACACAGAAGCTGTCACCCTCTTCCAGAATCAGCTCATCGTACTTCAGCTCTATATCCAGCTTTGTGGGCTGATATTTCAGTTGATATACAGTGCCATCTGTCGAGCTTTCATTTCCCACTTCCGCACTATATTCCATCCCATCATGGTCAACATAATCGTCATCATCGATATCATCATAGTCATCATGGTCATCGTCCCACTCCGTCATCCAGAGAATCCGCTTCAGACTGTTCACCCCTGTCAGTTCCGACATACTGGCTCCCATAACACCACCGGCAGCAGTCAGTCCGATTCCTGCTGCAGCAAAAATCCCTGCTGCGATCAGCATTCCTTTCGTAAATTTCTTCATTTCACCGCCTCCCCTCTCTTCCTGTAAAGCAGCCTGTTAAAAAAATCAGTCATTTTCCGGAACCACTTAGGTACGATCCGTATTGCAATACTGATCAGCCCCAAAACCATAAGGATTGCCAACGCGATCATCAGACAGCCAATTCCTATGGTCATGACTCCGGTTCCGGTCATCACCACGCAAAGCCCTATTCCTGCCACAATAGCAGCAAATCCACCAATCAATAAAGCAACCGCACCTATGCCCAGTCCAACGATCAGCCAGAAGGGAAGCAACAAAATACCAACTGCCAAAGACAGGATTCCGCCAACAGCTCCCTTAACAAAAGGAGAAATAAAAACCAGCAGGATCACTGCCAAAATCAGCGCTGTCTGGTTTCCCTTCCTGAAAAAGCGCTTCTCTTTCCCGTATTTTTCAGGCATCTGCTCTGTTTCTTTTGCCCGTGCATCCTCATAACCATGCTCTGTATATTCTCCATACTCATAACCCTTTTCAGGATCCTTCAGATCTGCCTTAATGATTGCCGCAACCTTCTCAGGACTTCCAAGGTCCCTGATCACCGAAGCCTCATTCTCAATTCCCGCATCATCGAAATAATTATTATAAAACTCAAGGGCATCCTGCCTCTCTGTCTCAGAAATATCCGCAAGCAGCTCCTCCAGCTCCCGCATAAACTGCGCCCTGTCCATCATCCAATTCCTCCCTCGTCAACACCGTCTGCCCTCACATTCTGTCCATCAAGAACACCTGTGATCTTCGACGAATAAATTTCCCATTCAGCCCTGTACAGGCTCAACTGAGCAGCCCCCTTCTCCGTCAGCTTATAATATCTCCGGTTTCTCCCGGCAAAGGCCATATCATAAACCTCCAGACAATCATCCTTCTGCAATCGCCTCAGTACCGGATATAAGGTAGATTCTGAAATTTCCAGAACTCCCCGTACATCCTGAGTAATCTTATAACCATAGGTTCCTTCCTTTTCCTTGGAAACCACAGCCAGAACAATCGCATCCAGAAGCGCCGCACCCGTATTAAAAACCATATGCACACTCCCTTGTCTCATTAACACCCTGCACATACATCTGCCACATTGAAGTCCAGTTATTCCGTTCTTAGTAACGAAATCTATCCAGTCCAGTACATATTATACAGCAGTGCAATATTGTTTTGTTGCTTATATTATATGTCGTATAATATAATTTTGTCAATACTATTTAGCAAAAATATCTTTTCTATTATAATAAACAAGACCAATCACAATATACCCAGCACCATCGGATGTTTTTTGCATCGGCAGGATTCACAGCCGTGGGAAAGATATCTATGCTGGTTCCTCTGTGCAGGGGTCTTAGCAATTCTTAGTCTGCGAAAATCTGCGTTATGAGAAAAAAAGCCGCACTGTCTGAGCGAAGCGAGTTTGCGCTTTTTTTCTCATGCCTTTAGCAGATTTTTGCAGACTTAGAATTACTTAGGCCCCGGAACCGAACCATCATAGATATCTTTCCCACGACCTCCCCCTTCCCATCATATTCATCCCCACTATAAATAATTTTTTCAGAAAGGGCTTCACACATTATGACAATAACTACTCCCCTCCACCCCGCCTTCCTGGCACGCATGCAGGAAATGCTTTCTGCTCAGGAATACACCGCCTTCTTAGAGAGCTTTAACGCCCCCCGCACCTATGGCCTGCGGGTAAACACCTCAAAAATCTCCTGTGAAAAATTCCAAAAACTCTGCCCGTTTCCAGTAAAACCAATCCCCTGGATCCCCAACGGATATTTCTATGATGAGGATACCCGCCCTTCCAGATGCGCATATTACCAGGCCGGTCTCTATTACCTCCAGGAGCCAAGTGCCATGACCCCAGCCTCCCGTATTCCCATCGAACCTGGTGACAAAGTCCTGGATCTCTGCGCGGCCCCTGGCGGAAAGGCAACTGCAGCAGGAGCTGCCCTTCAGGGACAGGGACTTCTGGTAGCCAACGATATCAGCACCTCCCGTGCCAGAGCACTTCTGCGTAATCTGGAACTTTTCGGAATCCCCAATATTTTCGTGGCAAACGAGACACCGGCAAAGCTAACCAAGACATTCCCGGAATTTTTTGACAAGATCATCCTGGATGCCCCATGCTCCGGCGAAGGAATGTTCCGCAAGGAGGAAGCCCTTGCAAAGGACTGGACTCCTGAAAAATCCCGGGAGCTTTCTGAAATCCAGAAAGAGCTTGTGCTTCAGGCAGCAGATATGCTTCGCCCAGGTGGACTCTTACTTTATTCCACCTGTACCTTCGCTCCTGTGGAAGACGAACAGACCGTATCTTATCTTCTGGAAAACCGCCCGGATATGGAACTGGCAGAAATGGAAAACTATGAGGGATTTTCCCAGGGTGTGCCGGAATGGGGAAATGGCAATCCGGAGCTGACCAAGTGCATCCGCATTTTCCCCCATAAAATGAACGGGGAAGGCCACTTCCTGGCTCTCTTCCATAAAAAAGGACAATCCATACAGGAAAGCAGCCGTCCACACACAAAGCCTGATAAAAATGCATTCCCGTTAATCGAAGAATTCCTGAATGAAATTGGTCTGAAAACTCTGGGCGGCCAGCCCTTTGACTGGGAGCGGGTAGAGGTTCGCAAGGACAAAGTCTATTATCTGCCACCTGTACTTTCCGATTTCCGCGGAATCACCTTCCTCCGAAACGGATTATACCTGGGTGACCTTAAGAAAAATCGTTTTGAACCCTCTCAGCCTCTGGCACTGGCCATCCGCAAAGGGGAGGCGGAAGCTGTGATTTCTCTTCCTGTCTCTGATGAAAGACTCACCCGCTATCTGAAGGGTGAGACCTTAAACATTGAGCCTGAAGAAGCAACCCACAAAAAAGGATGGCATCTTCTCTGTGCAGATGGATATCCGGTAGGCTTCGGAAAGCTGGTCAACCAGATCCTGAAAAATAAATATCCGGCAGGATGGCGCGTATAATACGCGCTTCTCCCTGCCGGATATCTTTTTATCCAAACACCTTCTGCAATCCAAAAGCAGATATTTTTATGAATTTTTATTTTTCCTGCAATACAATCTCTTTCTGCAGGGTAAAGGAATAAATAATCTTTTCTTTTACTTTTTTCCCGGTCATCCTCTCCAGCGCCTGGGCATAATCCTCCAGCTGCACATGATACAGATCGATCAGCTTCTGTTCCTGCCCCCTTCTCACTCTGTCTGTTTTGTAATCTACCAGAACAATCTCACCGTCCTCTACAAAATATGCATCAATGATTCCCTGCACCAGTACTGTTTCCCCCTGCCACAAATCATCCAGCATAGCTGCGCTTCTCTGAATCACAAAGGGCTGCTCTCTGTAAAGCCTCCTCTGCACAGCCGCATTTTTCATCCTCTGTCCCAGTCCGGAATCTACAAATCTCCGAATATCTAAAATACGGATACAATCTCTTTCCTGCTCTGACAGTTTCTGACTTTCCACCAGTCTCTCCAGCTGTTTCTTCAGCTGTCCGTCTGTTTCTACCTGCAAATAGTCCAGACACTCCATTACCCGATGATAAGCAGTACCCCGGGCAGCTCCCCTGTATTCTTCACCGGAAGCTTTCATAAATCCGGGCACAGGCATCTCTGCCTCTGTTTCTGTATCCTCCGGCACCATCTGCAGAACCTCATTGTCCTGCCAGCCTCTCTTCTTTAACTCGGATACACTGACCTTCACAGGAATTTCTTCCAGGTATCGGAAGGGATATACATAGGAAAAACGTTCTTCGATCTCCTCTCTCACTTTTGCATCATAAATCTGTTCCGGGTTCCAGTTTTTCAGTATTTCTTCCTGCATCTGGTTTCCTGTCTGAAGAAGTATCTCCTCCTCTGTCATCTGGCGAAGGGTGATCTTTCTTATGTTAAAGTCCGCAGGGTCATCATAAAACCTTTCTACCCTGTGCATGGGCACACCGTATTCTCCAAACAGTTCTGTCATGGACCTGTGTCTGGCCAGGGCCGGCAGTACAAAATCCCAGTAATTTCTGGCCTTTAACCGTACTCCCAGCGGAAGCACCTGCCCCTCTTCCTCCAGAAATCCGGCCAGGGACGGAATACGTTTATCCAGTTTTCCCACAGTTCCTGTAAGGATCAGTTTCTCTTTTGCCCTGGTCATAGCCACATACAGTACTCGCAGCTCCTCTCCCAGACTTTCCTTGAGAAGCTCTCTTCGTACCATCTGTTTATTCAGGGAGGACGCAATGATTCTTTTTTCCGGAAGTATTGCATCTGTCCCCAGTCCCAGTTCCGGATGGATCAGCAATCTGGCATTCAGATCCTGGAAATTAAACTGTTTTCCCATTCCTGCCGCAAACACCACAGGAAATTCCAATCCTTTGCTTTTATGAATGGTCATAATTTCTACCGCTGTACTTCCTGCACCTGCCAGATTGACCTCTCCGTAATCCACTTCATAAGCCTGAAGCTGTTCAATATAGCGGACAAAATTAAATAACCCTCTATAGCTGGTCTTTTCATAGGCCATAGCCTTTTCCACCAGCATGGAGAGATTTGCATATCTCTGCTCTCCTCCCGGAAGTGCCCTGGCATAATTTCCATAACCGGTTTCTTTCAATATGAAAAGGATCAGCTGGTGCACCGGAGTATAGGTTGCCATATTTCTCACTTTCTCCAGCAGTTCCAGAAATCTCTGCAGCTTTTCCATCAAAGGCTTCTCTGCAGCATCGTATCCTTCTTCCCGGCTTTTCACATATTGTTCTACACTGTCCCACAAAAGTCCCTGTGGATACAGCACCCTGATCTGGGCCAGTTCCTGGGAAGTGCATCCCACCATAGGCGAACGGAGCACTCCGGTAAGTGGGATATCCTGAAGGGGATTGTCACACACCTTCAGATAATTCAGCACAGTAATTATTTCCAAAGCAGAGAAATATCCGGTTCTGGAAGTGCAGTACACAGGAATCCCCTGGGAAGCCAGTACCTCTCTGAAGGTTTCCGACCATCCATATGCACTTCTCAGCAGAATTACAATATCCCCATACTCCACCGGCCTGTATTTCCCGGTTTTTTTGTCCAAAATTTCTTCTCTGCCGACCATTCCCTGAATCCTCTGGGCAATAGCCAGAGCCTCCAGCTCCTGTGCATTCTGGTCTCCTGCTTCTTCCTCCAGTTCTGCCCCGTCCTTCTCCACCAGAAGTACCTCGGTTTTTACAAATTCCCGGGATCCCCCTGCCGGAAAATCAGCGCCCGGATAGAGAGCTGCGTCCTTGTCATAGGCGATTCCTCCCAGATCCTCTCCCATGATCTGCCGGAAAATGAAATTTACACTCTCCAGCACCTGTGCCCTGCTTCGGAAGTTTTTGTGAAGATCAATCCTTTGCTCCTCTCCGTCCTCTACAGAATAGCTTTTATATTTCTCCATAAACAGCTCCGGTCTGGCCAGACGGAATCTGTAAATACTCTGTTTCACATCTCCTACCATAAAGATGTTTTTCCTCTGATTTACCCATCCGGATACTGCTGTAGTCAGAAGCTCCTGAACCAGATTACTGTCCTGATATTCGTCCACCAGCACTTCCTCATATTTCTCCGAAAGCTCTATGGCAGCCTGGGACATCTGTATCTGTCCATCCTCTTTTTTCATCAGGATCTTCAGTGCAAAATGCTCCATATCTGTGAAATCCAGAATATTTTTTTCACGTTTAGCTTTACTGAACCGCTCTGTAAACTGCCTTGTAAGTTCCACCAACATCTCCAAAGGCTCTCTGCTGCATTTGAGCATATCCAGGATTTCTTCCTCTGTCCCCTGGAAATATTTCTGTCCCAGCTCCCTGAGGATTTCCTTTTCCTCCTCACGCAGCTCCTTTATCCTTTGTTTCTTCTGCTCATCTGCCTCCGGCATCTTCTTTCCGCTTAATCTGGCAAAAGAAGGTTTCTCCAGGAGCTGTGCCAGAACATTATAATCTCTTTCTTCTGCAGTCTTCTTCAGCTTACGGATAAAAAGGAGATCACTGTCCAGAGCTTCCCCGTACAGATTAGGACCGTCAGGAGCATCACAAAGCTTCCTTGCCTCTCTGGCCAGGTGCTCTGCAGTTTCCAGCTCGTCAACTGCAGCCTTCCACAAAAGCTTTATACATTTTGTTTCTCTCAGCTCTTCTGTAGTTTCGATTTTATAATCATCCAGACATGCATCCAGCCACTCTTCCGGGAAAGGATTACTCATAGCCATCTCATACAGCTTCTGGATCATCCCTCCCAAAGCTTCATCATCCTTACCGGAAGCAAAACATTCTACAAATTTCTCATACTTCTCCTGCTTTTCGCTGTAATAATCCTCCAGAAGCTTCCCTGTCACATCTTCACGCAAAAGCTTCAGTTCCCCCTCATCTGCAGTCCGATAACCGGGATCCAGCCCTATGAGGTGAAAATAATTGCGGATAATATATGCACAGAATCCGTCAATAGTTGTAATCTGAGCAGTATGAAGCAGGGTGGACTGTCTCTGTAAATGCTCATTGTCCGGATCCTCATAAAGGGCTGACTCAATAGCGCTTGAAATTCTTTCCTTCATCTCACCTGCCGCTGCTCTGGTAAAGGTCATGATCAGAAGACGGTCAATATCCACCGGAGCCTCAGGATCTGTGATCTTGCTGAGAATCCTTTCCACCAGTACTGCAGTTTTACCGGAACCTGCCGCTGCGCTGACCAGAATATTTCTGTCCCTGAGGGAAATTACTTTCTGCTGTTCTTCGGTCCATTTTACTCCCATCAGTTCTCTCCCTCCTCTTCTGCAAATATCTGCCAGAGTTCATCATCTGTAAAATTCTTCAGTCTCCTGAATTCATATCCGGCGATCTTACGGTCAAACCCACATACAGAAATATAAGGGCAGTAAGTACATGCATTTCTGTTTCCCAGCTCATAGGGAGAGATCTGGGCATCTCCTCTTAGAATATCTGTCCTGATTTCATGGATTTTCTTTTTCACATAGTTTCCCAGCATCTGAAACTGCTTTCTGTCTGCCACAGAAGAATTACTGTAGAAGCCTCCGTCCTTTTTAAATGCTACAGGAATGGAAGACAAAGTCTGATCCATTTTCCGGATCATTTCAGGATCCTTCTGTACCAGACCGTTCATTTTTAATTCCTTCATAATTCCCTGTCTGACTTTCTCCACATCAGCATCTATTTTCTCCTTGATCATGGGATCCTTAATATTATAGTAAAATACACCTGCCGGGAGGATTTCCCTGTCCGGAAATTTCTTCTGTTCCACCTGCAGAGCTCCATCCAGGTAGATCATCAGCTGCAGCTGCAGACCATGATACAGACACACCAGGTCAAAGGATGTATTCCCTGTCTTGTAATCAATGACCTTCACATATACCTTATCCTGATCCTCCATAATATCTACACGGTCAATCCTGCCGCCTCCAAAGATTACCTCAAAGCCTTCCGGCTGAAAATCCCCGTTCTGGAGCTGCTTCTGCAGAGCCCATACAGTTCTCTGCAGGATTCGTCTGGTACGTTCTATCATATATTCATTTCTGGCATTACTTTTCAACACTGTATTTCCATAATCTGCTACGATCTCATTCAGACACTGATCTGCAATCTGTTCACGCTGTTCATCTGTAAGCTCCGCCCAGTTTAATCCCATTTTGTGTACACGCACTGCAAAATTTTCCAGTGCCTGATGCATCACATTTCCCATATCCATTGCTCTGAATTCATATTCTGTTCTCTCCGCCAGCCTTAGGCCATACTGAAGAAAATGGGCAAATGCACAGGCCGAAAACCGTTCCAGCCTGGTGGCACTATAAGGAGAAATTTCTCCATAAAGAGCTTTGGCCACACTCTGGCTGATCCTGTCCACAGGCTTTCGCATAAAAGCAGCCTGTACCAGATTCTGTACTATATCTTTGTATTCCGGCTGACGAAGATACCAGCTGTAAAGTTCCTGGAATATGCGGTCATCACTGCATCCTGTTTCCTGCGTTTTAGCTGTTTCCTGTACCAGCTTATCCAGGAAAAGCTCCAGTCCTGCCTCCGGAATCTCCGGAATCCAGGCTTCCCGGGTATCCTGGATTCTCTCTGTCTCCAAATCCGGAAAAAGCCCCTTGATGCTTCCAATAAGATAAGCCGGGCTGATACCCTCTCCCGCTCCATTGGTCTCACTGTAGGAAAGCACCAGCTGCCTGGAGGGCTTGGTCAGATTCAGATACAGATAGAATCTCTGCATATTCATCAGCTCCTTTGGTCCGGGCGCCAGCTCCATCCCCTGTTCTCCCAGGAAATCCCGGTCCACCTCTGACAGGATTCCTCCTGACTGTGTATTCTTGGGAATATTCCCCTCATTCATTCCAACAAAAAACAGTACTTTAATATCCTTCAGCCTGGATCTCTCCATATCTCCTACCATTACCTGATCCATACTTGGCGGGATCAGTCCTACCTCGGCCTGGGTAAGCCCTGTCTCCAGAAGCTGTCTGAACTCCTGTCTGCTCACCGTCTCTTCTCCCAGTATTTCCACCATTTTATCCAGCAGGTCTATCACAATACCATAAATCTGGCTGTATTCTTTTTCCAGAGCCTTCTCCCCCAGCTTTTTAAACTGCTCTTCCTGGAGCTTCAGCTTCTGCCATACCTGGCTTTTCACAATAAAAGCATAGAGGATCCTGCAATATTCCTCCACCCTCTTTTTTCCCGGACCAAAGCCCTCTGCCAGCTCTCCGATCTCTTCCAGAAAGATTTCCCTGATTTCATTCATCTGCAGGATCTGTCCGGGATCCATTCCTCTGTATACCCGGGTCCATTTATGGGACCATTTTTCATATCCTCGGATTCCTAAAGCCAGCACATAATTTTCCAGCTGATCTGTCTGCTCTCTGGTAACTGCTGACATGCCACAGCGCAGATATCGGAACACACTTTCATAGGGAAAGCCCTGAACCACCATCTCCATGGCAGCCCGAAGGTATTCCACAAAAGGATTCATCAGTACGGAATGCTTCTCATCAATAAAAAAGGGGATTTCTCCAGCCTCAAAGGCCTGTGAAGCCACTCTTCCATACTCTTCCAGATTTCCTGTGATCACAGCCATTTCCCCATATCTGATTCCTTTTGTCCTTACCAGATATGCCATTCTTCTGGCAACCTCATTCATCTCTGCCAACGGTGATGGCGCAGAGAACAGCTGCAGTTCCTTCTGTTCTCCCTCCCAGACATTCTTATGATACCGGAAAATATGTTTTTCCAGGAAACGAAGGGCTCCGGCTCCGGCAAATCTGGATTTCTCAGAGGGCTTCAGATATATAGGATCTTCCAGGTCCTTTGTAAGCCCGGCCAGAGCATGGATCATCTTTTTACTCATATAGAAAAGCTGATAGGGCTTCCCCACAGAATAAATATCCTCTTTCTCATCCATTGTCACTGTTACGGAAACTTTTCTGGTCAGCAGAAGCAGTTCCCGTATTACATTGATCTGGATCGGAGTAAAACCGGTAAATCCGTCAAAAAGAATTTCCGCGCCTTTTATTTTCTCTGAAAACGGAAGTACTTTTAAAAGGACATCCATAACCTCTTCCCCTGTCATATAATGTCCCTTCAGAAATTCAGAAAATGCCCGATACAGCACCGTTACATCCTGAAGCTTCATGGAAAGCAGTGTCTGAGTTCCCGCTTTCTCCTTCATTTCCTCCAGATTCTCTTCCTTGATATCATACTGCATAAATTCTGACAGGAGAGATTTCATTTCGTCCAGATATCCCGGCTTGTTCATCTGGCTTCCCAGATAGACAAGCTCTCTCCTGTGCTGCTGGACCATTTTCTGCAAGACCATGCTCTTGCCTGTATCTTCCAGGATTTTTTTATTATCGCCCCCCGTCTCTTCAAAAATTCGGTAGGCAAGACGCTGGAAACTGAGAATATCAATATTCAGGATTCCCTTTCCCGGGTGCATCTCCACCAGTGTTTTCTGGGTCTGCATGGTGAACTGCTCCGGAACAATAATATAGTAATTTCTCTCCGGATGTTCCATGGACTCCCGGATTACTCTCTCATATGCAAAATAAGACTTTCCGGCACCGGAACTGCCGATAATAAACTGTAATGACATTCTTCTCTCCTTACTGTCAGTTACTCAACATTCATTATCCCAGTATATCATAATTTAAGCACTTCTGTAATAGAATATACAAAACCATCCAGGAGGCGTGTACCATGAGTGCAAAAACCAAAATCATAGTCCTACATATGAAGGAAGTTATATATACCGGCATTTTTCTCCTTCTTGCAGTCATACTGGGAATTGTACTTTTCTTTATGTTCGGTCCTGTACAGAGGCAGCACTCTGCCGGTACTTCTCCCGACCGGTATAAACCGGGAATTTATACTTCCTCCATTGAATTAAACAGCAACACCTTTGACCTGGAAGTATCCGTAGATGCAGAAAAAATCCGCAATATCCGTCTGGTAAACTTAAGTGAAAGCACTTCCGCCATGTTTCCTCTCATGGAGCCGGCTCTGGAATCTCTTTCCAGTCAAATTTATTCCTCACAATCACTGGAAAACCTGAAGTACCCCCAGGATCAGAAATATACTTCCCTGGTACTTCTGAATGCCATTGAAGATGCTTTAAAAAAGGCGGAGAACAACTGACCTGTTCTCCGCTTTTGCTCTGCTCATTCCCATAGGAGTAAAGCAGATATTCGCAATCCGCTTCGCTACTTGATTCGGTTAAATCTCAATCTTTAATTCTTCTTTCATCCTGTCAAGCTGCTCCATCCACATGGCTGCACTGGAATCACTGGACATTCTCAGATCTCCTCTTGGAGAAACCGCTACACTTCCCACTTTTGGGCCATCCGGCAGACAGGAACGCTTAAACTGCTGGGCAAAGAAACGCCAGCAGAAGGTACGAAGCCATTTATAAATGGTCTCTTTACTGTAAACACCCTCAAAGGTCCTGCAGGCCAGTCTGTATATTTTCTCCGGATCAAATCCGGCACGCAGCATATAATACAGATAAAAATCATGAAGCTCATAAGGACCTACCAGATCCTCTGTCTTCTGGGCAATTTCTCCATCCTTTGGAGGCAGGAGTTCCGGACTTACAGGTGTATCCAGAATGTCCATCAGAACCTCTGTCAGCTTCTGATCTCCACAGGTATCTGCATAATAATGTACCAGATGGCGTACCAGGGTCTTTGGCACAGAAGCATTCACTCCATACATGGACATATGATCCCCATTGTAGGTAGCCCATCCCAGGGCAAGCTCTGACAGATCGCCGGTTCCCACCAGAAGTGAGCCATCCTGATTGGCGCTGTCCATAAGGATCTGTGTACGTTCCCTGGCCTGACTGTTTTCATAAGTAACATCATGGACAGAGGGATCATGAGAAATATCTCTGAAATGTACATTTACAGCATCTTTAATATTGATCTCACTTAAGGTTGCACCAAGGCATTCACTTAATTTGCAGGCATTTTGATAAGTTCTGTCAGTGGTACCAAAACATGGCATGGTAATACAATGAATATCTTTTCTGTCTGCGCCTGACAAATCAAAGGCTCTGGCAATTACCAGAAGGGCCAGTGTGGAATCCAGGCCTCCGGAAAGTCCCACGGTTGCTTTATGGCAATGAATATGATCCAGACGTTTCTTCAATCCCATGGCCTGAATATTCAGGATTTCATCACATCGCAGATCCCTCTCTGACTTTTGGGAAGGCACAAAAGGATATCTGGAATACTGTCTGGTAAGCTTTGTCTCCTCCATCTTGAGATGAAAAGGAATTCTCAGATGATCACTGTCCTCACAGGACTGCCAGGTGGTCAGTCTTTTTCTTTCGTCATTCAGTCTCTGAACATCAATCTCACTGTATACAATTCCGTTTTTAAACCGCTCTCCCTCTGCCAGGATCGAGCCATTTTCTGCGATCATATTCTGGCCGCCGAATACCAGATCCTGAGTGGATTCCCCTTCACCGGCATTGGCATACACATAGCCGCACACCAGTCTGGCTGACTGTCCTGATACCAGACTTCTACGATAGCTGTCCTTGCCAACCATCTCATTACTTGCAGATAAATTCACGATCAGATTTGCACCGGCCTGGGCATGGATCACGCTTGGCGGCATATTAACCCACAGATCTTCACAGATTTCTGCTGCCACAATAAGCTCCTGCAATTCTTCACACACAAACAGAAGATTGGTTCCAAATGGAATTTTTTTCCCGTTAATGCTCATAAATTCCAGACATCCCAGCCCTGATACGAAATGTCTCTGCTCATAAAACTCTCCATAATTCGGCAGATATGACTTGGGTACCAACCCCAGAATTTCCCCTCTGTTAAGCACAGCTGCTGCATTATAAAGCTTTCCTTTATTTCTCACCGGTACTCCCAGAAAGATCAGTGCATCCACATCTGCAGTGTCAGCTGCAATTCTCATCAAAGTTTCCCATGCACTGTCCAGAAGGCGTCGCTGCAAAAACAGATCCTGGCAGGTATACCCTGTGATGCAAAGCTCCGGGAAGACCATAACCTTAGTATGCTCCTTTTCCATTTCACGGATCAGACGAATAATCTCCTCTCCGTTTGCCCTGCAGTCTGCCACTGTGATATACGGTGTTGCTGCTGCTGTTTTAATATAACCGTGTCTCATTTTCTACCTCTTTTCTGACTCTTTCTCTTCCGGTATCTCTTATTTCTGTAAAACAATTATTTACATTTACGCAAGATTTCTTTCAGCTCTTCCACTGAAAATTCATAGTTTTTATTACAGAAATGACAGTTCATTTCAATGGGCTTTCCTTCCTGTATCATCTCATTTAACTCCTTACGGCCAATACTGATCAGTGCCCTTTCTACTCTCTCCCTGCTACAGTTACAGTAAAACTCTGTGGGAATCTTGTCATTGATCTCCATATCAAAACCATCCAGGACCTTTTCCAGCAGACTTTCCGGAGTATGTCCCTCTTCCAGCAGATCTGTAACAGAATTAATTTTCTTTATATTCTCTTCCAGCCTGGAGATTGTGCTTTCCTCTGCAAAAGGCATCAGCTGAACGATAAATCCACCTGCCTGGCGAACTGTATTATCCTTATTCATCAGCACACCCAGACCTACTGCTGACGGAACCTGCTCACTTGTAGCAAAATAATAGGTCAGGTCCTCTGCAATCTCACTGGTCTGAAGTACAACCTGTCCCACATATGGTTCCTTCAGTCCCATATCCTTGATAACATTCATAAATCCAACGCCTACAGCTCCTGCCACATCCAGTTTTCCCTTACTGTTTGCCGGAATACATACATCCGGATTTCCTACATATCCCTTCACTCTTCCGCGAGAATCTGCAGTTACTGTAATTCCCTCCAACGGTCCGCCGGCTTTGATCTGGAGAGTCAGGATATCCTTATCCCCTTTCATCATCACTCCCATCATAGCTCCCGCTGTAAGCAGACGTCCCAGTGCTGCTGTAGCAACCGGACTTGTGTTGTGATCCTGTCTGGCTGTCTCCACTGTTTCTGTAGTTACTGCTGCAAATGCACGGATCTGATCATTTGCTGCAATTGCTCTTATAATATAATCCTTCATTTATCTGTTGCTCCCATTTAATTACTATATTTTATGTTTGTTACTTTCTATTTTGTTTCCTGCAGAATTTATTCTTCTGTATGACGGGCACGTTCCGGAATATTTCCATGATAGTCATTTTCTGCGCTCTTTCCATGTTCTCTGGCAATAAAAGTCAGACGCTCACAATTCTCATCACCAGGAGTATGGGTATATGCATCATAAACTGCCACAAGCTCCATCCCTGCTTTCGCGATCATGACCTTTACCTCTTCTATGGAATATGCTTTCTGCACATGCTCCTCTTCGCACTTCTCATACAATCCATCTTCCCGAGGAAGGAAAAGTGCCAGCTCATACACATTCAAGGCATTCTCACTGTCATAGCTGTTCTCCCAGATAAAGCTTCCATCTTCTCTGTCCTCTGCAATCGTCCTGTCCCCGATCACATCACGATATTTATGGATTGTATTCATATCAAAAATAAAAAGTCCGCCCGGATCCAGATAATTATTCACCAGTGCAAATACATATTCCAGATCCTCTGGCTCTGTGACATAGTTCATGCTGTCACACACACTGACCACAGCCCTGACTGTACCGTACAATTCGAAATCCTGCATATCCTGAAGTAAATACAAAATATCATGTCCTGACCCTGCCCGCTTTTCCATTGCTTCTGCAAGCATCTCCTCGGAATTATCAATTCCGATCATGTCATAGCCGGCATCTGCAAGCATCTCCGTCACAGTACCGGTTCCACATCCCAGCTCCAGCACCAGGCCATCTTTTATTCCGTCCTGAACCAGTGCTTCTATAATATAGTCTGTCCATTCGCCATAATTTACATTATCCATGAAAATGTCGTAGACACCGGCAAATCTTCCATATGCTTCCATTTATTATCCCTCATAATCCCTGGTGTACTGACAGGCCGGTTTTCTGAACCATCCACTTATGGGCACACCAACTTCAAATTTCTCTGCTATTGTAACATAATATCCGTCAGTATGTAAATAAGAGGTTACTGTCAACGTTACATGTCAACATTAACGCAACAGGACGACTGCCTTTTACAGCAGCCGCCCTGTTTTTCCTGTCATTCTGTCACTTAATTCTTTGGCATGTATCTTACATATGCCGGTTCACCGCCATAATAGTAATCTCCACCATTCTCATCATATACATCCTCATCTGTGCTGAATGTATAGGTATTGCCGTCATCATCACACCAGCTGCCGTCACCATTTGGATAAATAACCAGAGGATAACCGTCAGAATTTCTGTAAATAGTTCTGGTCTGATTGGTATCATAATCCGGATCATCTGTTCCTACCGGAGTACCATCTGCAAAATATCCGTTTGAAGATCCGTCATCGCCATAGCTGCTGCTATCATAGGAGCTTCCGTCATAGGAACTTCCGTCAGAAGAAGTTGCATCTGAAGCAGTTCCATCTGCTGTTGTTCCCTCTGCTGTTGTACCGCCAGCTGTTGTTCCATCTGCTGTTCCTGTGTTCTCTGTACCTGCAGCACTGCTTCCGGTCTCAGGTGTCGCTGCTTTCAGACCTGATTCTCCGGCGATCTTAAAGGAGTCTACAGAAGCCTTGATCTTTGCCAGGGAATCCTCTTTCTTGACAGATCCTGCTACACTGTAAAACTCTGTAGTATTATCTGTAAAATATTTATTTACCACATATGCATACTCGCTCTTGTCATTCAGATAATGAACTGTATAGCTGTATACATTCACTCCGCTTACTTCCTCTGACTTGTAATCCTGGATCTCAAAGTCTGTACCCTCAACCAGATTGTCAGCCTTTACCAGGGCAGATGCAGTATCCTGAGAACTTGGAATGATGGCTACAGACATAGCCTCATCTCCGGAACCATGCAGAACCAGAAGCTTGCCCTGATCCGGTGATTCAAAGCTTACCATATCATCAGAATCTGATTTATTTGCCCAAGTAGCATCCGGAAGCTTAATGGATACCGCCTTGTTCTTGGATGTATAAGTCGTATCCTGCTTGTCAGCCGGTACCGGTGTAGCAGTCGCTTTTGGTGCCTTGGTCGGTTCCGGTGTAGGAGTTACCTGTACTACGCTGGTATCCTCGTCATTATCCCCGCCGCCAAAACTGCAGGCTGTCAAAGAGCCGGATAATACAACTGTTATCGCTAAAAGCATCAGTACTTTTTTATTTCTCATAATATCCTCCTTGGAATAGATTCATCATTCTTTTCTGCTGTTATATTGTATAGTTTACAATTTCATTACATCAATGTCAATGTTATTTCCCTGTCAAATTGCCTGCGGCAATGGAATTTTGAGAAACCTACAATTGTTCTTAATATATCAGTTACAGAAAGCCCATCTGTAAAATCCGGATTCCCGACAGACACTAATCTGCTCAGTCTCCAAGCTCATACACATGAAGCTCATGAAGTGCCCTGGTTGCGGCAATATACCTTGCCTGCTGTACCAATGGCGTCTGATCCCTCTGTGGAAAAACAGAAAATACCTGATCAAATTCCAGGCCTTTGGCCAGATAGAAGGTGGTAACCGTCAGACCTTTGCGGAAGGTACTGCTGTTTCTATCCAGATAGGACAACTTATTTTCCACATCAAAATCCTTTCCTGCCAGAATCTCCTTTAAGATTATCCACATTTTCTCTGCTTCTTTCTCTGTCCGAAGGATAACAGCTGCTGTTTCATATTGATCTTCCCCGATTTTCAACATAGCGGCTATATATTCTGCTGTCTTTTCCACATTTGAAAATGTTTTTTCCTCAACAGGCATTCCATGTCTCTGAAAAAGCTCCATATCTGTAATTCCTGCCATGCTGTTGGCATAGGAGGCAATCTCCACAGTATTCCGATAGCTTTTATTCATCACAATCCTGCGGATATCCCTTCCAAATATCTTGGGAAGAAAGGTCAGTACATCCTGCTGTTTATCATCCATAGTCTGAGCCCTGTCACCCAGGATAGTCATACGGCAGGAAAAAATCCTCTGGAGGATCTCATACTGAAGTCTGGAATAATCCTGCATCTCATCTACCACCAGATGCTTGATATTACTTCTTCCCTGCTGGCTGAACAAACGATATTTCAGATACAGCACAGGATAAACATCCTCGTATTTCAGCTTTCTTTTCTCATAGGAAGCTTTCGGAAGCCCTTTATATCCATTCTCCTTCAGGAACTGACTGTAGATCACATAGAGATCCCTGGTAGCATATAATTTCATGAATTTCTCACGGACCAGTTCTCTCTCATCATCTGCCAGATCACGGTCTCGCAGGGTCTCCACTTCATCGATAAAGTAATCTGCTACTGCTTCCATTCTGGAAAGGAGCGGAAAATCCTGGAATTTGAAATAAAACAGTTCAATAATCTCAGACTCTGTCTTCACAAAGCCATTGTATTCCACATCCCGGAAATTCATCAGCCGGTCTTCCAGTTCCAGCAGATAGCGTTCCATAAGATTTATAAATTCCATGGACTGCTTTTCCTCTGACAGAGAAGCTTTCTGCGGAAAACGGATTCTGCGTTCAATTTCATCATAGCGGTCTTCGCAGTCAGAAACTGTATCCCGAAGCTGCTTATAAGCAAAAAGATCAAAGCTCATTTCCTTAATATTCTCTTCTCCCAGTTCAGGAAGGATATGGGAAATATAATCGGAAAACACTCCATTTGGTGACAGGATCAGAATATTGGAAGACTTCAGATTCTGTCTGTCATGGTAGAGAAGATAGGCGATCCTGTGAAGCGCCACGGAAGTTTTCCCGCTTCCTGCTGCACCCTGGATCACCATGATTTTATCTTTGGTATTTCGGATGATGGCATTCTGCTCTTTCTGAATGGTACGGATGATGTTCTTAAGCTGGACTTCTCCATTACTTCCCAGTTCTGCTTTCAGGATCTCATCATCAATTTTTACATCACTTTCAAATTCATAGATCATTTTTCCGTTACGGATCTTGTACTGCCATTTGGAAGCAACCTCTCCATGGATTTCACCCATGGGAGCCTCATAGGAAGCCGGTCCTTTGTCATAGTCATAAAACAGCCCGCTTACCGGAGCACGCCAGTCGTATACTAATGGAATATGCCCCGCTTTCTCCGAAAAGTTTCCAATTCCAATATAAAAAATCTCCGGTTCCTCTTCTCCCTCATATATAAAATCCACTCTTCCAAAGAATGGAGAGTCTGCCATTCTGCGAAATCTCTGCTTCAGGATCAGCTGCTCTTCATTTGCGGAAATCTGGCGGAACAATGCCTGCTGATTATCATAATTCTCATAACCATACTGGTCCATCTCTGTATAATTTTCCCAGTAATACTCATGCATTCCCTCAATCTCTTTCTGTCCTTCCACCAGAGAAAGACTGATCTCTGTGATACGTTCTTTTAATTTTTCCAGCACATAGCCCAGATATTCTCTGCCGTTTTTCTTATCTGTCATATTGTTGATATCCTCTGATATTTGCAACTGTTCAGCAATTTCACAGTTACAATACTCCTTATTATTGTTATCATTTTCTTCTGTTTCTATGATAAAATTTATCATTTTTCGTAAGTTAGTTTTTAATTATAACATATTACCCTCTGACAGAAAAGACTAAAATCCCTCAGCCGGTATCTGTGAGATCCTATATCCACCGGATATATTCTCTTTCACAAATACCCCTGAGGGATTGTAACTTTATATTTTAAGCAGTTGCCTTATTCTCAAACTGGCTGTTATACAGATCAGCATAGAAGCCTTTCTTAGCCAGAAGCTCTTCATGATTTCCCTGCTCGATAATGTCACCGTCTTTCATAACCAGGATCAGGTCTGCATCCTTGATGGTAGAAAGTCTGTGTGCGATCACAAAGCTGGTTCTGCCCTTCATCAGATTGTCCATGGCTTTCTGGATACGCACTTCGGTTCTGGTATCTACAGAGGAGGTTGCCTCATCCAGGATCAGGATCTTATTATTGGCAAGAATTGCCCTGGCAATAGTGAGAAGCTGTTTCTGTCCCTGGGAAATATTGCTGGTTTCTTCATCCAGAACCATGTCATAGCCGCCCGGCTGCTGCATGATAAAGTTGTGCACATGGGCTGCCTTTGCTGCTGCGATCACCTCTTCATCTGTAGCATCCAGACGTCCGTAACGGATATTTTCCATAATGGTTCCTGAGAACAGCCAGGTATCCTGGAGCACCATACCAAACATTTCTCTCAGACTGCTTCTGTTAAAGTCTTTGATGTCATAACCGTCTACCTTAATACTTCCGCCATTGAGATCATAGAATCTCATAAGCAGTTTCACCATAGTTGTCTTTCCTGCACCTGTAGGACCTACAATGGCAATCTTCTGGCCATCCTTCACATCTGCTGAGAAGTCATTGATAATGATCTTATCCGGATTGTAACCGAATTTTACATGTTCAAACTGTACATCTCCTGTAAGTGTATTAACATCTACAGGGTTCTTCTCATTCTGACTCTCTTCCGGCTCCTCCAGGAATTCAAATACTCGTTCGGAAGCTGCTGCTGAAGACTGTAACAGGTTTGTAACCTGTGCGATCTGCTGGATTGGCTGTGTAAAGTTACGGATGTACTGGAAGAAGGACTGGATATCACCGACTTCAATACTTTTTTTGATTACAAACACGCCGCCTAAGAGAGCTACCATTACATATCCAAGGTTACCTACAAACTGCATGATGGGCATCATCATTCCTGAGAAGAACTGAGATTTCCATGCAGATTCATAAAGCTTCTGATTGTCTTTTTCAAATTCTTCTACTACATCATTCTCTTTGTTAAAAACCCGGACTACATTATGACCGCCGAAGTTCTCTTCGATCTGACCGTTTACTTTACCCAGATAGCTCTGCTGATCCTGGAAGTATTTCTGGGAATGCTTCATGACAGTCTGGATGATGAACATGGAAACCGGCAGGATCAGAAGTGCTGCCAAAGTCATCCACACGTTAATGGAAAGCATCATAATAAATACACCGATCAGAGTTGTCACTGATGTGATCAGCTGCGTCAGACTCTGGTTCAGACTCATTTGCAGAGTGTCCACATCATTGGTGATACGGGAGAGG
Organism: Blautia sp. HCP3S3_C4; assembly: GCF_052064095.1. Taxonomy (NCBI): domain Bacteria; kingdom Bacillati; phylum Bacillota; class Clostridia; order Lachnospirales; family Lachnospiraceae; genus Blautia; species Blautia sp. HCP3S3_C4. The sequence goes on along the minus strand of NZ_JBQHWF010000001.1, from coordinate 404,611 downwards.
ATCTCTCCGTTTGTTCTGCTCTCATAATAATTCAGAGGCAGTCTGTTGATTTTCTTTGAAATATCTTTTCTCAGATTATAGGTAACATCATTGGAGATCCCGGACATTACAAATCCCTGTACAAAGGAAAAGCATGCACTTAACACATATAATCCAAGTGTCCATAACAGGATCATCCCGATCTTTCCGAAGTCAATTTCACCGGTTCCGTTTACCTTGGCAACCAGGCCGTTAAACAGCTCTGTGGTCGCCTTACCTAAAATCTTAGGCCCTACAATACTAAACACAGTTCCCGCTACTGCAAAAATAAACATCAGTATAAAGCGGAATTTATATCGTCCCATATAACGGAAAAGCTTAGCCATGGAGCCCTTGAAGTCTTTCGCCTTTTCGCCGGACATCATACGTCCATGTCCTCCCATAGGACCTCTTCTTCTCTGTTCGCTCATGCCAGTTCCTCCTCTGATAACTGAGATCTTGCAATCTGCTGATATACCTCACAATTTGCCATCAGTTCCTTATGAGTTCCAATACCTGCCATATGTCCGTCGTCCAGTACAATGATCTGATCTGCACCAAGGATGGTACTGATCCTCTGGGCAACGATTACGGTAGTTGCGTCCTTGGTGTACTCCTTCAATGCCTTTCTTAACTGACTGTCAGTCTTAAAGTCAAGGGCAGAGAAGCTGTCATCAAAGATAAAGATTTCCGGATCCTTTGCAATGGCTCTGGCAATGGACAGACGCTGTTTCTGTCCGCCCGAAACATTGGTACCTCCCTGTGATACAGGGGATTCATATTTCTCCGGTTTGGTATCAATAAATTCTGTAGCCTGTGCAACCTCTGCTGCTTCCTTTACCTGTGCATCAGTGATCTCCGGCTTACCATAGCGGATATTGGAATCAATAGTACCCGAGAAAAGTACACCCTTCTGAGGCACATATCCCAGTTTGTCACGAAGTTCTTTCTGAGTCATGTCGCGGACATCCACACCATCTACTTTAACAGAACCCTTTGTCACATCATAGTATCTGGGAATCAGATTGATCAGGGTACTCTTACCACTTCCAGTACTTCCGATCACTGCGATTGTCTGACCTTTCTTTGCTTTAAAGGAAATGTCTGTCAGTACATTCTCACCTGCTTCCGGGTAAGCGAAGGATACATGGTCAAATTCAATCTCACCTTTCACATTTTCTGACGGATGTACCGGAGTTTCCGGATCCTGAATAGAAACCTCTGTTTTCAGAACCTCATCAATACGAAGTGCTGCAACATTTGCTCTCGGGAGCATAATGGACATTGCAGTGATCATCAGAAAGGACATAATAATCTGCATTGCATACTGGATAAATGCCATAACATTACCAACCTGCATGGTTCCGTTGTCTACTGCATGGGCACCACTGTAAATAATAAGTACAGATACACCATTCATGATCAGCATCATAATGGGCATCATAAAAGTCATACATCTGTTGACAAACAGGTTTGTTTTTGTCAGATCCAGATTTGCTTTCTCAAAACGATCTTCCTCATGCTTCTCACGGCTGAATGCACGGATAACAGGAATACCTGTCAGGATCTCACGGGATACCAGATTCAGTCTGTCGATCAGAGTCTGTAAGATAGTGAATTTTGGCATTGCCACCTGGAACAGCACAAAGATCACAATCAGGATCAGACCAACTGCCACACCAAGGATCCATGTCATGGAAGAATCTGTGTTTAATACCTTGATCACTCCACCAATACCAAGGATCGGCGCGTACAGAACAATACGGAACATCATTGCCATAACCTGCTGTACCTGCTGCACATCATTGGTGCTTCGTGTGATCAGGGATGCTGTGGAGAATTTGTGATATTCTCTGCTGGAGAAGCTCATAACCTTGCGGTAAATGCTGTTTCTCAGGTCATGACCAAGTCTGCCTGCCACTCTGGCCGAAATAAATGTGACGCTGATTGCTGCCAGCATGATCACCAGTGCCATGGCAAGCATTCTGATACCTGACATCAGGATGTAATGCATCTGAATGGCATCCACATCTTTCCCCAATGCTTCATATTCTGAAGCAACAAAGGAAACACCAGCCTGTGTCACAATAGACTCCGGCATATCTTTCAGCTTCTCATCCATCTGACTCATAATCTGCTGTACTGCTTCTTCCGGCATCTGTGCCAGTGCTGTCAACGGGTCTGTTCCCTCCGGAAGGCCCATCTGTGCAACCATTGCCTGCCCCTGCTCACTGTCTTCGGAAAAGGCAGCTACCATCATCATTGCCTTTGAGAAATCCTCATTTAAATTCTCTCTGGTTTCTTTGGAAATATCATCGTTTAATACCCAGGTATCATCTTCCTGTGTATAATTCTGTGAAACTTCCTTTTTCTGATCCTCATCCATAAAAATCTGAAGATTCTGCAAGGTTGAATCCCGAAGCTTATCCGGCACACTGTCTTCAATACCTTTCTGCTGGATACCTACATTAATGATCTTGGAGGTATAATCCGGCAGGGAAAGATCACAGTACGCCTGCAGAAACAGAAGTGCTATGATCAGGACAATGTATCCCGCTGATTTCTTCAGATATTTCATCAGTTTAATCATTGCTTGATTCCCTCTTTTCCTATTTTTAATATTTTTCTCAATCTGCTCCACCATGTATTTTTCAGTTTCTACCTGTTGACAGGTATCTCCGAAATATTATCCAGAATCTGCCCAAAAAACCTTCGTAAAAGACATAGCTCTGTTTCGCTGAAATTGCTGAACATCACTTTTTCCACAGCTTTGCTTTCCTGCTGAATCTCCTCCACGATTTTTTTTCCGTTTTCTGTCAGATATACACGCATAATGCGTTGATCTTTAACATCACGTCTCCTGCAGACAATATCTGCTTTCTCAAGACGCTGAATACTTACATTTACAGTAGGCGGTGTCACACCCATACATTCTGCGATCTCCTTCTGGCTACAGCCGTTATTTCTGTATACGATCATAATGATTGGCATCTGTCCCTGCTGGATACCGATTTCCCGTATACGCTGCATACATCTCATACCATATTGGCGGTTGATCTCCATAAAAAGCGCAGGCATGCTTTTCTCTTCTCGTTTCTCTTTCTCATTCTTCTCCTCTTCCGGGCACCACATAGCTTCACTCCTTTCCGGCCTCTGTCCTCTTTCAGGTCTGATATTATTCTTTAATTAGCCTGACTAATTATATATAATATACTTTTAGACAAAAAATGCAAGTATTTTTTGTGCAGTTTATAATTATTTTAGATTTATCTTTGATATTTCCAATTTGTAAATATTCAATTTTATTTTGCCCGGCTAATATTTTTCATCTTAGGTCGAATAAAATTTCCAGTATTCTTCAAGCTCTATCTCTGCATAACTTCTTTATAAAATTCTATAAACACATTAATTGCCGGAGACCGCCATTTATTTTTGTGGAGCAGCAACTGTGTCCATACAGTTACCGGGCAGCCGGCAACATCCAGTCTTTTAATCTGTCCGTCTTTCACATATTTCTCCGAAATAAAATCCGGAAGAAAGGAAAGCAGGCTGCTGTTTTTTACCAGTTCACATATCTGAAGCGGATTTCCGATTTCAAGAACAGGGCGGATTTCCAGTGATTGGGATGCAAGAGTTTCATTCAGTATTTTTCTGTAGCTCATGGCTTGTTCTGTTAACACAAACTCATTCTGAGAAATTTCACTTAATTTCCATGAACAGCCTGCAACAGGATTATCAGCCGCTGCAATAAAATGTACCTGTTCTTCCTGTTCCGCACAAATAATAAAATCCGAATCATAAATATGCCTGTCCAGAGTAAAAACCAGATCTGTTTCGTTCTTCCGCAATTTATCAAACATCTGCTCTGTACCGTTTTCTGTTATCTCCACTTTTATTTCCGGATACTGATGATGAAAACGCAGAAAATCATTTTTAAAATATCTGCTGCAGACAGAACTGGACATAGACAACCGAATCTCACCTTCAATGCTTTCAGCTGAATTCAGCGAATCAAGCATTTTCGCCTGTGCCTTCAGAATATTTCGAGCCTGCTGCAAAACCAAAACTCCTTTTTCCGTAAGATTGATTTTATGATAATAACGGTCAAACAGCCTGACATCAAGTTCCTTTTCCAGTTGTTTAATCTGTGAATAAACTGTAGACTGCGTATATCCCAGTTCTTTTGCAGCAGCCGAAAATCCGGAATATTCACATACTGCAATAAAAGTTTTTAACACATTTGTATCCATAGTTCATTCTTCCCATAACTTTCCAGTATTTTTCCATTGAAACATTGAATCGTTATTTTTTATAAACGATATTTTCAATAAAATACAACAAAACAATCAATTTTACAAATATTGTTTTTTATCTTATAATATCCCTTATATGAACTTCTGAAGGGAGCGTTATCTTATGAAACGTGAACAGCTTGGAAGCCGGCTTGGCTTCATTATGCTTTCCGCCGGCTGCGCCATTGGCTGCGGAAATGTATGGAAATTCCCGTGGATGTGCGGGCAAAATGGTGGCGGCAGCTTTATGCTGATCTATCTTCTGTGTCTGGTCATCCTGGGAATCCCGGCTCTTGTGTTGGAATTTTCCATCGGAAGAGCGGCTCAGACAAGTCCCCTTTTCATGTACCGTAAGCTGGAAAAACCAGGACAGAAATGGGGGATTTTCGGCTGGTTCTGTCTGCTTGGCAACATTGCCCTAATGGCATTTTACACTGTTGTCTGCGGCTGGATCATTTATTATTTTGTACAGTTTCTCAGAGGTAAAAATGGTTCACTGGGATTTTCAGCCATGATCTCCTCTCCCTCTGTGAATGTATTCTTCTTACTGGTCACTGTAGTCATTGCATTTTTCATCCTTTCCTTCAATCTTCAGGGAGGACTGGAGCGTGTGACAAAATATATGATGTCTGCGCTGCTGGTACTGATGCTTACTCTCGCTGTGCACAGTCTTTTTCTGAAAGGCGCAGGTGAGGGAATGACCTTTTATCTGAAACCGGATTTCTCAAAGATAGATGGTTCGGTGATCGTAGGGGCAATGAACCAGGCATTCTTTACTTTATCTACAGGTATGGGTGGCATGGCTATCTTTGGCAGCTATATTGGTAAAGAGCATTCTCTAATGGGGGAAGCTATTCATGTGATCACACTGGACACACTGGTTGCTTTTCTGGCAGGAGTTATTATTTTCCCTGCATGCTTTACCTTTGATCTGGAAGTAAATGCAGGTCCGAGCCTTCTGTTTGATACAATGGCAACAGTTTTTAACAACATGTCCGGAGGTCGCATCTGGGGTTCCTTATTCTTCCTGTTCATGGTATTTGCAGCTATGTCAACAGTTCTGGGAGTGTGCGAAAACATCCTGGCAATGATACGTGAGCTTACCGGCTGGTCTCGTCCAAAAGGCAGCGTGGTCTGCGGCACAGGTGTCTTTCTTCTGGCACTTACCACAGCCCTTGGTTTCAGCGTTTTCCACTTCCAGCCATTTGCCGAAGGAACTACCTGGCTTGATTTCTGGGATTTTATTGTTTCCAACAATATTTTACCCCTTGGCTCTCTCATCCTTGCACTCTTCTGCTGTAATAAGTTCGGCTGGGGATGGGATAACTTTATCAGAGAGAGCAATACCGGTAAGGGCTTAAAGGTACAGAGCTGGATGAAACCGCTCTTCCGGTTTGTACTTCCGATTATAATTGCCTTTATCTATGTTTATGGTATGAGTACATTCAACTGGCGTTAAAATCAAAGTCGTTTACAGCAAGCGCCGGGCATTCCCAGATTGCTTTGCTGCTTATAAATATCTGCCTGGACTTGGCAAAAAAATAAGCTCCGTGGATTTTTCTTTTATCCACAGAGCTTATTTTATTTGTCAGGCGGATATTTGCAATCCGCTCCGCTATTTACTCGATTCGGTTAAATCAGACAGATAAATCTCCCTCTGATCAGTGAACCTTCTGATCCAGCATTCTTTGGATCAGCTCAATTGTATCCTTCAGTCCATAGTTGGCACTGTTGATACACAAATCATAATTCTCCGGTTTTCCCCATTTCTCACCGGTATAAAATTCATAATATTTCTTATGCTGCTTATCCATCTGCTTCAGAAAACGTACTGCCTGCTTCAGATTCATATTACGGATATCCATAACATGCTGCACACGAACCTGGAAGGGAGCACTGATAAACAGACTGATATGAGGAATATGATTATTCTTAAGAATCGCATCTGCGCAACGTCCCATGATCACGCAGTCTTCACTCTTTGCCAGTTCACAGATCAGATCACTCATATTGAAAAATACTGCGTCCTGCTTCGGAAGTCCATGATAACGATTGAATTCCCTGAACCAGGTTTTCAGATCTGTGTGTTTTTTCTTTCTGTATTTATCAAATCCTTCAAAATTACCAGTATCACTGACTGCATTTTTGTCTGCCTGCAGACGCTTCATAACCTGATCAAAAATTTCTGCATCATAATAGTTGATCTGAAGCTGATCCGCCAGTTCAAATCCGATATCATTACCGCCACTTCCCTGTGTACGACTGATACAGATGATCAGATGGTCATTCTCTGAAATCTCGTTCTGGCGTCTTGCGATCAGATTATTCAGACTGATACGCGCTTTGTCTACAATATCTGTCTTCCCAAATGTATCAGGAAGACTTTCGATCTCTTTCAGAATACTGTCATACTCTATCATAAGACGTCTTCTCTCGCTCTTATCCCTGATGGTACGAGCCATGTTACTGATCAGCGCCAGTTCACTTCTGAGCAGATGTCCATCCGGCTTGGTATACATCAGTGCTGCCAGATGACGGATGGTTGTTTCTTTCTGTCCTGTAAATGTACGTCCCAGAGAGGAACCCACACATTTATAAACTTCTTCGTCCAGGTTATAAATGCGTATTGCAAGTTCTTTACATTTTTCCTGATTATCCTGCATAATGATCCTCCCTCCTTATAAAAAGAATACAAACATATCGATAATAAACACCGGAACCAGAAATACAACAGACCACAGCATATATCCGAAGAATGACGGCATCTTCACACCATTCTCATCAGAGATTGCCTTTACCATAAAGTTTGGGGCATTTCCGATATAAGTGTTGGCACCCATGAATACCGCACCACAGGAAATGGCAGACAGAATCTTGGTAGGTACTGTTCCCAGTGTAGTTGTGATTCCATTTGTAAATGCCAGCGTTCCTGCCGTTGTAAGGAATACCAGATAAGTAGGTGTGTTATCCAGAAAACTGGAAAGTGCACCGGTTGCCCAGAACATCTCTGCCGGTTCAGTAACTCCCAGATTCGGTCCTACCGCTTTCAGAAGCATCAATGCAGGCTGCATGGTGATAAAAATACCGATGAATAAAACCGCAACCTCCTGGATCGCACCCCAGGTAAAATGGTTTCTGATACGGATCTGCTTATCTGTTGTCTTAAAGGAAAGAAAAGCAACAAGCAATATGATTACAATTTCAATCAGTGCCGGGAATGTCAGGGTTACTTCTCCAAGAAGATGAATGCCTCTTACATTGCCTGCGGCATCCTGAAATGCGGACATTCCCGGAAGTACACCGCTTAAGATTACCGCGCCAACGATCATCACAAGGAAGATGATATTGTGCAGTCCATCCAGACGGAACTGAGTACCCGGTTTACGGATATCCGGTTTACGTCCATTTGCAATATCCTTTCTGTAGGAACGTTTATCAATCTGATAAAATACAAACAGCAAAATGACCATATTAAAGATCAGTACAGGGAACAGATGCAGACTCCAGAAGAATGGAACACCTCGCATAAATCCCATTAACAGCGGCGGATCTCCGATTGGTGTAAGACATCCACCCATATTGGAAACCATGAAGATAAAGAAGATCATAATATGTCCTTTTCTCTTTCTCCATGAATTCATTTTAATTACCGGACGTACCATCAGCATACTGGCACCAGTGGTACCGATACAGCTTGCCAGAAGAGTTCCCAGCGCAAGCAGACCCACATTAACACGAGGGGAACCTGCGAAATCGCCCTCCATGGTAATATTACCTGATACGCAGAACAGGCCGAATAACAGAATGATGAATGTAAGATAATCATTCACAATACAGTCCAGAACTGTCTCTGCAGTCTTTCCGGCTCCATAAACGAAAGCAAATGGAACCACCATCAGAATGATCCATAAGGCAACAACCAGTGGCTGATGAGACTCCCACCACTCCGCTTTTACCAGAGGCATCACTGCAATACATAACAAAAGCCCTGCAAAGGGAATGCAAAGCCATACAGGTACTGTAGATGGTGCTTTACTGCCTTCTGCCGCAAATACACTCAACGGACAAGCCAGAAGAACTGCCAAAAAAGCACCCAGTACGGTCACCAACTTTTTCAAAACTGCCACCTCCATATTGTATTTTCGTACAGCGCGATTATCATTCAGGAGATTTTTTTCATATACGTGTTTCTTCCTATTTAATATGCGCTTGTTTTTTTACAGATGCAATTATAACATACAGCATCCAAAAATCAATTGTATGGATAATGAATATTTATGCTTTATTTTGTACTTTTTTAGATATTTTTCACATTTTTTATACTTTCTTTTGTTTTATTCTTAACGATTTAGTCTTTTTTGCTAATACTTTTTGGTCTTATCTTATGTATTTTTGCAAATTGTACTGATTTCAAAACACACTTGTCTTTCCGGTGCTTACAGAAGGTATTTGATTTTATACAGAAAAATGCTCCCCGACAGCAATTCCCGCTGTCAGAGAGCATTTCGCATATTTCTTATATGAACTGATTGGTTGCTTCATCATACTCATAGTCGATGGAATGCATCTTCGCCACCAGTTCGTCTTTCTTCAATCCTCTGCATGTGCAGAGTGCTTCCAGGGAATCATAGTAATCCCTGAGCTGAGTATTCACATAACTCAGCAGAATCATTGGATCTTTGGGTATCATTTAGTTTCCGTCCTTTACCGTAACAATGAATTCCCCATTCTGAACATCCAGCACCAGAGTATCACCTGCGTGAACATCTCCGGACAAAATCTTTCGTGCCGCAAGAGTCTCCACATATTTCTGCAGATAACGTTTCAGCGGACGTGCACCATATACCGGGTCATAGCCATTCTCGATAACCTGATCCTTGGCTGCATCTGTCAGTTCTAGGGAAAGCTCCTGGTCTGCAAGACGTTTGTCAAGCTCGCCGACCATCAAGTCTACTATCTTACCAATATTGGATTTTGTCAAGGGCTTGAACATAATTATTTCATCCAGACGGTTCAGGAATTCCGGACGGAAATGACCTCTCAGGTCATCCATAACCTGGCTCTGAGCCTCAGGTTTGATCTCTCCATTCTCATCAATACCATCCAGCAGATACGGAGAACCGATGTTGGAAGTCATGATAAGAATTGTATTCTTAAAGTCAACTGTACGTCCCTGAGAATCTGTGATACGTCCATCATCCAGTACCTGCAACAGTACGTTAAACACATCCGGATGTGCTTTCTCAATCTCATCGAAAAGTACAACACTGTATGGTTTACGGCGGACTGCCTCAGTAAGCTGGCCGCCCTCCTCATATCCTACATATCCGGGAGGCGCTCCGATCAGTCTGGATACAGAATACTTCTCCATGTATTCACTCATATCAATTCTGACCATATTCTGTTCATCATCAAACAGATTCTCTGCCAGAGTTTTGGCAAGCTCTGTCTTACCTACACCTGTAGGACCAAGGAACAGGAAGGAACCGATAGGTTTGGTCGGATCCTTGATGCCGGCTTTGGAACGAAGGATTGCATCTGTAACCCTCTTCACACCTTCATCCTGGCCTACAACTCTCTTGTGAAGCTGATCTTCCAGAGCAAGGAGTTTGGCTCTCTCGCCTTCTGTCAGTCTTGTTACAGGAATACCGGTCCATCTGGAAATAATCCTTGCGATCTCATCATCAGTAACTGCCTCATGAACCAGACTTCTGTCACTTTCTTTCACACTCTTTTCTTCGATTTCCAGCTGCTGCTGTAATTTCGGAAGTTCGCCGTACTGTAACTGTGCAGCCTTCTCCAGATCATAATTCTGTTTTGCTTTCTGGATCTGCTTATTCACATCCTCGATCTGCTCACGAAGCTTCTGTAATTTTTCTACAGAATGCTTCTCATTATCCCACTGTGCTTTCTGTGTATTAAAGGTATCACGAAGCTCTGCCAGCTCCTTCTGAAGTGTTTCCAGACGTTCCTTACTCAGGTTATCTGTCTCTTTCTTCAGTGCAGATTCCTCGATCTCCAGCTGCATGATCTTACGGCGCTGTTCATCCAGCTCTGAAGGCATGGAGTCCAGCTCTGTCTTGATCAGGGCACAGGCCTCATCCACCAGGTCAATAGCCTTATCAGGAAGAAAACGGTCTGTGATATATCTATGTGAAAGTGTAGCTGCTGCAACCAGTGCACTGTCTGTAATCTTAACACCATGGAAGACCTCATATCTCTCCTTCAGACCACGAAGAATGGAAATGGTATCCTCCACTGTGGGCTCATCCACCATAACCGGCTGGAAACGACGTTCCAGAGCTGCATCTTTCTCAATATACTGACGGTACTCATCCAGAGTTGTGGCACCAATACAGTGAAGCTCACCTCTGGCAAGCATAGGCTTCAGCATATTGCTGGCATCCATAGCTCCATCTGTCTTACCTGCACCAACGATCAGATGTAACTCATCAATGAAAAGAATGATGTTTCCTTCACTCTTCTTTACTTCTTCAAGGACTGCTTTCAGACGTTCCTCAAACTCACCTCTGTATTTGGCACCTGCTACCAGAGCGCCCATGTCCAGGGCAAAAATCTTCTTATCCTTCAGACCTTCCGGCACATCCTCTGCCACGATTCGCTGTGCAAGGCCCTCGATTGCTGCAGTCTTACCTACACCAGGCTCACCGATAAGCACCGGATTGTTCTTGGTCTTACGTGAAAGGATTCTGATGATATTACGGATTTCCTCATCACGTCCGATCACAGGATCCAGCTTCTGGTTACGTGCCTTTTCGACTAAATCCTCGCCATATTTATTCAAAGTATCATAAGTAGCTTCCGGATTGTCACTGACTACACGCTGATTGCCTCGTACTGTAGAAAGTGCCTGCAGGAAACGCTCCTTAGTAATGCCAAATTCCTGAAACAGCTTCTTCATGCTCGGACTTGGATATCTTAATAAAGCAAGGAAGAGATGCTCTACAGAGACATATTCATCTCCCATTGCCTTTGCTTCATCCTCTGCACTGACCAGAGCCTTGTTCAGGTACTGTCCGACACGAAGTTCACCGCCGGATACCTTAACCCTGGCATCCAGTGCCTGATTCAGAGAATTTCTGAAATAATCTTTATCTATCTCCATCTTCTCGATCAGTTTAAGAATCAGGCTGTCTTCCTGTTCCAGCAAAGCATATAAAAGATGCTCCTCTTCCATCTCCTGATTGCCAAACTGATAAGCAACCTTCTCCAGATCCTGGACAGCCTGTACGGATTTCTGTGTAAATTTACTGATATTCATAGGCTAACCCTCCTCTTATATGAGAAATATCTCTCCCACAGGAGAAATATGTTGTTTTCTTTGTTCTGCATGTAATATAACACATGTTGTTAGCACTGTCAAGAGGTGAGTGCTAATTTTTTCAACTCCTCTAAAATTTTTCATTTACAGTTTTTGATTTCACTTAACGTTATATAAGTTCCTACGAAAAGATGTTTCTTATGTGTTGTACTGTTTCAGGAGTGCATCTAACAGGCGGTATGCTTCTTCACGATAATATTTGGAATGCTTTGCATGAAGCTCGTCCAGGTTGATGTTTGCAAAGATTTATGAATCGTATTGCTTTTCACACAGGAATAAGTATAATACATGAAGAAAAGGATGTGAAGGAGTAAGGAGTATGGAGCGTTTTCGACAGCGATATGGGATTGCTCTGACGAAAAAGAAATTGCAGGAGATCATCCTGATGCTGATGGCCTGGGAAGCGGTGTTTGCCTTTTCTTATCTGGGATACATTGAGCTTCCGGCCATTTCCACCACCACGTTGCACATTCTTGTGATTGTGGCGGCTATGATGCTGGGGGCACAGGGGAGTGTGCCGGTGGTATGCGTTTTTGTGGTCACGTCCATGTGGATCGGCACCTACAGCCTGTCCCAGCTCGACCGGATATTTTCTCCCTTTGCCAGCGGAATGCCCCTTGGATCCATAATGCTGGTATTTGCTCGCGTGCTGTTTGCGGCGAGAGCCGGTTGGCTCTTTGACCTTTATTTTCGGAAGCCTCGCATGTATGTCTATCTGGGCATTGCGGGGATTGCGGCTGCCAGCACCTTTCTTCATGGGCTGTGCGTTTTTGCCGCGTTATATTGCAGCTTCCCTATGCTGCGGCAAATGATTTTAGAGAATCTGTTTTCCTATCCCATATTTCGGGACTGGCTGTCCTATGTCCTGGCGATCATCGCCTGCTGCAGCATCCATTGGGTTCTGACTAGGAAGTCGGTGAAAAACAGATTGTCGCAGCTATGCGACTGTCCTCCGGCAATGCAAGAGTCCGGAAACCGGAAGCAGCTGATCTATTCGTAAACCGTTGCGGTAGTGGTGGGCATTCTGTGCATCCTGTTTCTGCGAAAGGCCATCTTCAAGGAGCTGTACCTGCAAGGCATAGATGTCAGCGAAAACCTGCACCAAAATATCACCGCCTTTTTGTTGCAAACGCTGGTGGCTCTGTTGGCGCTCTTTAGTGTTGTCAGCGTTCTGATTCAATGGATTTACGAGTATTATACGGCACAGCGGATTCGGATGAACAAAAAGCTGATGGAGCAGCGTATGAAAAGCTCCGTAGATGTTCTGACCGGCGTATTCAGTCGGCTGGCGTATCATGAGTGTCTGGAGCAGTACGCGGATTCCGTTCCGGCAGATCTGACCGTCTTTCTCATGGACATCAACGGCTTAAAGGGTGTCAACGATGCCCTGGGGCATGAGGCAGGGGACGAGCTGATATGCGGCGCTGCCCAATGTATCACCCAGGCGGTGGGGGATCGGGGGAAAATCTTCCGCATCGGTGGAGATGAGTTCGTAGTGCTGGGTCAAATGACCCAAGCCCAGGCGCAGGAAATTCTGGCGGCGCTGCAACGGATTGCGGCGGCCTGGTCCGGGACAAAGGTGGGGACGCTGAGTATTTCCTCCGGGTGTGCCTTTGCCGGCGACCATCCGGATTTGTCCGTAGAGCAGCTTACCAAGGCAGCAGATTTGTCCATGTATGCCCAGAAACAGGAATATTACCGGGCAAAGAAACTGTCCTCTGGCACACCCGTCTCTAGTGGGAACGGGGTGCGTCCATAAAAAGAAAAGGGATTTCTGCCATCCGGGCAATCAGTTGCCGGGGCAGAAATCCCTTTTTACGTGCCCAGCGAGGGCATGTTCTCTACTCGATTACTGTGCTCAGGTAATTTAATGGTGCCTGGCAGCATTACGTCTGAACATATTGTCAGCACACTAATCTCTTGGCGTTAAACCTACATACATATCTTTGTACTGTTTTGCACTCTTTTCCCAGGAAACATCTTTATTCATATCGCGGATCACCATATCATCCCAGGATTTTCTGTTCTCGAAATAGAGAGTCTTTGCTCTGTTTATCGCGTCGTAAAGCAGCCCGCTTTCATATCTGTCAAATGTAAAACCGTTTCCTGTATTCTCAAACATATTATAAGGCTGAACCGTATCTTTGAGTCCTCCGGTCTCTCTTACAATCGGAACTGCACCATATCTCATGGCTATAAGCTGTGTAAGTCCACATGGTTCAAATCTTGATGGAACCAGAAGTGCATCACATCCTGCATAAATATTGTGAGCCACATTTTCATTGTAAGCAATATATGCACAGAAATTGCCTTTATATTTGTTTTCATAATAACGGAATGTATTCTCATACTGAGAATCACCAGTACCAAGAACAACCACCTGTGTATGTTCATCCATAATTCCCGGGATTACGTCATTTACAAGATCAAGACCTTTCTGGTTGGTGAGACGTGAAATAAGTCCGATTACCATCTTATGCTCATCTACATCCAGCCCCAGAGATTCCTGGAGAGCTTTTTTATTAATCTTTTTATTCTTTATTGCTGACTTCTCATCGTAATCAGCTGCTAACAGCTTATCAGTTGCAGGATTCCAGATATCCGTATCAATACCATTCACAATTCCCAAAATCTTATTGTTGTGATATCTTAAATGCTCTGCAAGTCCCTCTCCATATTCCTCTGTCTGAATCTCCCAGGCATAGGTGTTACTTACAGTTGTAACTTTATTGCTGTAAGCGATGCCACCCTTTAACATATTGGCATCTAGCCAGTTCTGAATCATGCAGTCCTTATTAAATACATAATCAGGAAGTCCTGACCAGTATTGAATCCTTTTTCTGTCATAAATACCCTGGAACTTCAGATTATGTATTGTGAGTACTGAAATTGCACGTCCTACATCTGTATCCTGAAAACAGGTTCTCAGATAAAGTGGTACTAAAGCTGCCTGCCAGTCATGACAATGCACGACATCAGGAGTCCAGTTCAGATAATTAAGGGCAGCAAGGGCAGCTTTTGCAAAATAACAGAATTTTGGAATGTCATCTATGAGATTCGTATATGGATTTCCCCAGGAGAAGAACTCATCATTATCTATAAAATCATAGACAACCCCATCCTCCTGATATTCCATAATTCCCACATAATACTGCTTTCCATCAGAGCAGAGATTCATATCAAAGGAACCCCTGTATTCCATCTTTTCCTGAAATTTCTGAGGAATACATTTGTATCTTGGAATAATGACCTTAACATCAATATTTAATTTTGCCAGACTCTTTGGCAGGGCAGACATTACATCTCCCAATCCGCCGGTCTTAACAAATGGATAACATTCTGATCCAATGAAGGCTACACTTCTTCGCGGTCCCAGATCAGGCTGTCTCGTTGGAATGTTCTGTTCATTCTGTTCAACAGATGGCTCCTGAATAATTACGGCTTGCTTAACAGAAACATTCTCTACTGTTGGAGCAACAGTCTTAACAGCTTTTTGAGGACTGTTTTTTGCACTGCTTTTTACGCTGTTTTTTACGCTGTTTCTTGCATTGCTCTTTGTGCTACTTTTTGCATTGCCTTTGGTACTGCTTTTTTGAACTGTTTTTTTTCTCATATCATTGATCTCCCTTTTGCATTTTACAAAGTCCGAAATTTATTATGCCTTAACTAAAATGTCCTCCGGCAAGTTCCTGATAAACATTCATTTTGCAGATATTTATCATTTCCTGTTAATCTCAATTATAACACAAAATGCGCAAAGTAACTATTATTTATTATCTGAAATGCTTCCATCACTTAACTCTTACCTGAATGATACAAGCTGGTTTATTCCTTTTCATTATATCTGCCTCTTTTATTTTACAGATACACTACATAGAAAAAGGGATCTTCCACTCAGTCAATTTGAATAAAAAACATAATCTGTTTTTATTTCACGCATTCCATAATTATCATCTCACATCTGTCATATCCAAGCTGTGAGCTGTTCAGGCACAGTGTGTAATTGCTGGCTTTTCCCCAGTTCTGATCTGTGTAAAAGTTATAATTTGTTCTTCGCCTTTTATCTGTGTCTGTCATCATTTTTACAGCTTCCTTCTCTTTTACATTGTATAAACCAGTGATACGCTTTATTTTTTCCGGCATGTCCCCATGAATAAATACATTCAGCACACCGTCCCGGTCTTTCAGTATATAGTCTGCATTTCTTCCAATGATCACACAAGGCTCCTGCTCAGCCAATCCTAAAATAATATTTCTCTGTGCCTCATACACCATGTCCTCCACAGATTTTCCTGTGATATCACGACCGGAAAATGCATATGCGAACAAACCTTTTTTCGGAGATAATTCCGCATTTTCCTGAATATATTCCGGTGATAAGCCGGACTTTTCTGCAATCTGACCAATGATATTTTTATCATAATAGGCAATTCCGAGTTTCTTTGCCACTTCTTCTCCGATAAAACGTCCACCGCTTCCAAATTCCCTGCTGATCGTAATAATTCTTTTTGCCATCTCTGATTCCTCCTAGTTTAAAACATCAACCCTATTTTTTCTGATTTTCTTTAAAAATACATATCCCACAAAACATGAAATTATTTCAGTAATTGGAAATGCCCACCAGATCAACGAAACTCCCATCTGACCATTTCTGACAAACAGAGAAAAGATTCCCGCCAGTGGCAGGATAATAATCAGCTGTCTCAAAAGTGAAATCACCAGTGATTCCAGTCCGCCATCCAATGCCTGGTAAATTCCCTGATAAGCAACATTAATTCCGGCAAACAAGAAACTCACTGAAATCACTCTCATCGCGGCAATAAAATATTCTCTTGACTGTCCTGCATTAAACAGCATTGCAAACGCTCCGGGGAAAATCTCCGTAATTGCAATTCCCAGAATCATTAATGCAATGGTATAAATAAGTCCATATTTGATACCATCCTGAATTCTCTTTTTACTTCTCATTCCATAAGCAAATGCAATGATCGGAGTGATCGCATCTCGCAGACCAAAAGCAAGGAAGAGAACAAACTGCTGGACTTTATAGAACAAGCCATAGGCTGTCTGTGCTGATGGATTAAATTTCAGGATCAGATTCATCACATAAACCATAATAGACATCAGAGCCTGCGCAATAATTGCCGGAAGTCCGATTGCATAGATTTCTTTTATAACACCAGCATTCGGTTTCATGTATTTCGGTCCATGCCCGAATTCCCTGTTCAGTTTCATATGAAAAATAAGCAGCAATACAGCAGAAGCAACCTGACCAATTACAGTTGCGTAAGCTGCACCTTTCACTCCCATTTCAGGACAAGGTCCAATACCATAGATCATGATCGGATCGAGAATAATATTTACAACAGCACCAACCACCTGTCCGATTGTAGAATAAAGAGAACGACCTGTTGCCTGTAATAGCTTTTCAAATAAAGAAAAGAAAATAATACCAAAAGAAATCACACAGCATATACGCAGATAACTGACTCCCATTTCAAGTACTTCTGCATCAACTGTTTGTGATAAAATGTATGCTTTCACTCCAAAAATACCAAACAGTAAGCAGACCACATAAATGATCACACCCAGGAACAGACTGTTTCCTGCTACCTTTGCAGCCTTTTCCCTGTTTCCCTGTCCAAGTGTCCTTGCAAGAAGTGCATTGGTTCCTACACCTGTTCCGATTCCTACCGCTACCATAAGCATCTGAACCGGAAATACCAGAGTGAGGGCATTTAATGCAGCTTCACTGCCCACTCTCATATTTCCTACAAACGCACTGTCTACAATGTTATAGACCGCCTGCAATGCCATGGATAAGATCATAGGGATTCCCATCTGGATCATCAGCTTATTCACCGGCATATCCTTCATTTTGTTGCTTTCTGCCATTTTACTTTAACTCCTCTCTTTTCTGCACAAAAAAAGTGCGCACCCTGTCACATAAGCTGGACTTACGCTGACAGGCTACACACTTTTTCATGGCAAATATTCTATTTTAACAAAAGAAAAACTGGTTTCATCAGATAATATAACTTATCGTTTTTTTCATCCTGCGGATTCAAATATAAAATATTTTCTATTTTACAGATACCTGTAACTGGTTTGCTGACAAAGTCTCCAATTTCATATTTCACAAAAACCACTCCTTGCTGACCGACATTCTTATTCCGTAAAAGTATAACGTACAAAAGAACCCTGATTGTCTCCTGTTACTATTACAACATCTCCACTCTCGTTGCGTATGGATTCCAGAATCGGAAATCTTCCATTTTCTTTTACATAAGCTTCCGGGCTGGCTGCTTCTGCCTCGATCAAAGTTTTTTTACTGTACTGTTCTCCTCCACACGGATTTATATCCTCAATAAAAATTTCATACTCATGCATATGCAATTCCTCCTGAGATTCATTTTATAAAAACAAGCAGCATAACTGTTGTTTTCCGACTCATTACCATTACGCTACTCGCCCTTATTTTTATTATAAAGCCATTTTACTTTGATATCAAAAGCGTTTTTTGCTAAAAATGTATCTTCTGTTTTTGGGCATTTTTACTATGTATTGACCGTCTGAGCAACCGCGAAATCGCAGAGAGGTTATTTCTCTCTGAAGGCACTGTGAAACAATATGTCAACCAGATTTATTCCAAGTTGATGATCAACGCCGATACACGCACCAAAAGGAAACAACTGGCAGAGCTGATTTCTTCCATAAACAGCGGATCTGAACTATAACAGGAACACTCACTGATTATTTTTTCTTTTGAGGCCTGATCGACCAAAATACAAGATTCATTATGATCACGATCAGCAGAACCGCTGCCATGGACACCCTTTGATACAAACATGGGACGGAATACAAAATACATAAAAATATAGGCCGTAAAATACAGATATCACTATTTTAACATTATCTATAAAAAACACCATGCCTGAATTCTTGCTTTTTTCTTGCGATTTCATTGATATCTGATGATTATCTTTTCTAATGATAGAATGACTGATTATCATCCTTGTAAGCTAAAAGTTATTGTGATACACTATAGCACTCTTTTAAAATAATGCATCTTAATCCAGCCCATCAGAGTGTGAAATCCTGCGTCAGATATCTTTGCCGTGCGTCACAAGGCTCGTCGCATATCCCGGTCTGCATTTACCGTAAAACAGCAGATGATTATATCTGAAAATATATCAATTCCTCTGGATGATGCTGATTCATTATCACACTGTATCTGCTGTAAAACAACCGATCAGCTCGAAACTGTGTTTGTTCAAATGAACCAGTCACAATCGCAAAATTGCATTGCTGAGCAGATAATGCTGAAAGAGCGGCATCGTCTGTGGTATCGACCACATTTAAAATAATTGGTGGATATTTCTGATGAAACTGTATAACAAAATCAGCCCCCAAGAAGGCAAGGATATGATCAATGGCATAAACTGTTACAACACTATGTGATTGTGCGGCGAGAGTATGAAGCCCGCTGATAGCGGTACATGCTTCTAAAAATTGTCTGGCATGAGGCAAAAGCGCAACTGCATAATCTGTTGGCATAACACCTTTGCTGCTACGGGCGAAAAGTACCTGACCGAGTTCGGTTTCCAGTAAACGGATCACTTTGCTGACGCCCTGTCGTGTGACAAATAACTGATCAGCAGCAGCCTGTATATTTTGTGTTTCATAGACAGTCACGAAATATTGCATTTGTTTTTGGTTCATTGGCAACTCCTATAATTTTAGTACACAGCAACTACATAGTTGCGGCAAGGGATGTATTTTTTTCTTTTTTGAAATATAGAAAGCTATTATAATGAATTCACAAAAAGCAACTAAAGACAAATAATAAAATGAAAGAGGAGATACTCACATGAAACTAACACAAATTCGCAATGCAACTAATCGTTTGGAATATGCAGGAACAACGTTTTTGATTGATCCATGGCTGGCACCAAAGCATACGCTGTCTTTTGTGGATATCCCAGGAATGCCTTATCATATTCCTGATCCGGTGAAAGAAAACCAGCCCATGCCATTCTATGATCTTCCGCTTCCGGTCGAACAGATCATGGCAGACGTTGACGCAGTCATTGTGACACATTTACATCCGGATCATATTGATATTTCTCCTATCGATGGTACTGTAGGTGCCCCTTTGGATAAAAAAATCCAGATCTATTGTCAGAATGAAGAAGATGCCGCTGTACTGAAAAAGTCCGGATTTTCTAGAGTTGCCGTGCTTCCGCTGACCGGATTGAAGGCGGGTAATGTAACAATAACCAGGATTCCGGCGCAACATGGTACTTATAAGAATTGTGGTGAGGCTATGGGAGTCATGTTCTCTGCTGAAACAGAGAAAACGTTTTATCTAGCTGGTGATACAGTATGGTATCACAAAGTACAGAAGGCAATCAATGCGTTTAAACCAGAGGTTATAGCCTTGAATTGTTGTGCTGCTGAAACAAAGGAAAATGGCCGTCTGATTATGGGTGCTGAGGACGTATGGAACGTTTCACTGGCAGCACCAGAGGCAAAGCTTTACCTAACACATATGGATAATGTTGCTCATGCCTCAGTTACACGTTTTACGATGCGTGGTCAATTAACAGCGTACAGTGTTTCTAACTATGATATGCTTGAAGATGGGGAATCTGTTATTTACTAAAAGACAGAAGTTCCGCTAATGCTTTTTACTTTCTCCTGCATATTCTCTTGTGCGATATGGGATAACTGTCCATTGGGTCTTAAATGACAATCCAAGACTGTTTAACGATTTCTGTTCCCTGTATTCTCTGTTCCTCGGATTTCCTCATGATAGAAATAATCTACGATTACCGGATGTCCCTGCGGGACTCTGCCATAAGGCATTTCATTATCCGCAAAAGGACAATCATACTTCTTAGCCATTTCCTCAGCTTTTACTTCAAGCGCTTCAAAGTAGCTGCGGTTATGCTTGTTATAAATCTCATCGTAAAGCGGTACAAGATCAGGATATTTTCCAGCGATATAATCCATAATTGTCTTTTTAAAACCACCTCGAAGATTGAGATTTTCGAGCCAGAACAGATCGCACTGATCCTTTACCCGCTCAAAGATCGCTTCAAAATCCGTGATACCGGGGAATACCGGGGATACGAAACAGACTGTACGGATGCCTGCTTCATATACCTGCTTCATAGCAGCAATACGACGCTCAATGCTCGAAGCCGAATCCATGTCGTTCTTGAAATTTTCATCCAGTGTGTTGATCGACCATGAAACGGTTACTCGTCCAAGCTTCTTCAGCAGATCAATATCTCGCACCACAAGATCAGACTTTGTGCAGATCAGAATATCTGCGCCACTGCCGATTAACTGCTCCAGAAGTTTTCTGGTATTCCCGAATTGCTCCTCCTGTGGATTGTAGCCATCCGTCACAGAACCGATGACCACACGCTGTCCGGCATATTTTTTCGGATTCTTAATTTCCGGCCAATGCTTTACATCAAGGAAAGTGCCCCATTCCTCCTTGTGTCCGGTAAAGCGCTTCATGAAAGAAGCATAACAATACTTGCAGGCATGTGTACAGCCTACATAGGGATTGACCGAGTAACCTCCTACAGGCAGACTGGACTTGGTCATGATGTTCTTTGCTTCCACCTCACTAATGAGGATTCCATTGATTACTTCTGCCATGATCTCTGTACCTCCAACATTTTATTAAATTCTTCCGGCATTTCCTGAATCATATTTTCATCCCCTATGATAGGGACAAGTTCTTCCTTCATAAACACCGGAATGCCGAGTGCGTGTGCCTGGTCCGTCAGAGACCACGCCCACTCCGGCTGTGTATGAACCTTCCTGCTCTGAGCTCCGGTCATGGTGTCGACAACAATCCAGTTGATTCCAGAAACAGTAACGATAACAATAAAGTTTTCCCAACATCATCACTCCCTGTAAGCTCTCTCTATTTGAGGTAATATCTGAGACAGATCACCATCTACACCTATTGCCTTATCTGCAATCTGTGCTGGAATATAAATCTCACCTTTGTTAAAAGTTATATAAAAAACATTTGGTTCTTTTGCTGCAATTTTCATAAACGGTGCTTTTATCATCTGATTTCTGGCACCGATTCCCAATTCCAAGATCAGCAGTTTTTTCCCTTGAAAACGCACCATAAATTCCTGATAATTCTGATAACTTTTCTGTGTCTCTGAACCCTTGATAAAGTTCTGATTTACTGGCACATGAATCTTCATAGCACCACCACATTTTGGGCATTTCGGCAAATATTCTGATGGAATTTCCATTCCATGCTCATGTTCTCTCATAGTTAATACTGCTTCTCGATTGGAGTAAATCTGCTTGTGACAACCGTTCGCACACTGCATATCTTTCATGCTGCCCTCCAATTCCCAAATATGCTGACGTTCAAACCCTGCCATTGCAAAATGATCATCTGTATTAGAAGTCACCACAAAATATGGTTTATCTTTTACAAGCGCATAGAGTGTCTGCATGAGTGGGCTTGGCTGTGTATGATACATATAGTAATATGCTATACGGCTATAATAGCTCCACATTTCGTTTTCTGATTCAAATCTACTGAAACTTCCCTGAATCAAACTTCTAAAACCATATTTTTTCTGAAAGTCAGAAAAATAACTCTGAAATCTCTCATCATTTGCAAAGATATTATATCCTTCCGCTATGGATAATCCGTTGCTTGCACCGATCAGAATTCCATCTGCGTCTTTTATTTTTTTAGCAATTTGTTTATATTTTTCTTCCATCATTTCATTCATTCTCATCTGCATGAATCGCCTCGATTAGCATAATAACCGGCCGTAATCCATCTACGCAGGAAAAAACACCTTTGTCATCATCTACCATCCATGTACCTCTCGGCTGAAGAAGTTCTCCTTCTGAGAGCATTTTTACCAGCTCTTTTATTGGTTTCCATGCATACTCGCACAATCCTTCCGGTTTATGCTCACCGTCACTGACAAAAAACTGTCCTGCTTTATGAAATGGACAAGCTTCAAACCCTGAAACTGCATATTGCTCTGCAAGCTTTTGATCCATTTCTGATTTTAAAATCGTTATTCTTACATCTCGCTTCATTGAATCTGTCCCCGTAATTTTTGCAAAAAATAAAATAAATCTTCATTTACAGTTAAGCATTTTCCATTTAAATGCTCAGGTGAACTACCTGCAGTCAAATTTACTGTTACCAGAAAAGTATCCGAAAAATTATATGTCATATCTCCAAAAGGTAATTTGATCACACTCGGTGTCATATCTCCAACACCTAATTCCAGCAATAACAATTTTTTGTTTTTGTAGGTATCAACAAAATTTTTATACTGTTGATATGCTGTTTTCCAGTATTCTCCCTGCAAAAAAGTATTATCCTGTACCCACGGAACCATTTTCCATCCACATTTCGGACAACGTGGAATCTTTTCTGCCGGTATTTCCAGATTATCATTCATTGAATCCAGCATATCCTCGATCATGGCATGATTTTCATATATTTGATCATGACAAGGCTGACTGCACTGAAAATATCGAAAATCTCCCTGGAACTGACATATTCTGTTCTCCGGAAAAACTTTCGGAATTTGAATATCACAGTTTGTAGTCAGGATAAAATATTCTTTTCCTTTCAGACATTCATAGAGATCACAATATGGCTGTCCGGCAGGTGACTCTTCCATGAATGCAATATATCTGGAATAAAATCCCCATTGCTGCTCTGGCTTTGAGTAAACATAATAAAATCCCTGAAATAGATTTCTGATTCCATAAGTCTGTTTAAAATCTTCAAAATACTTTTTGAACATTTCATTGCAATGATAATGATTATATCCCGCTGCACTGGACATTCCGGATCCAGCCCCTACAAGAACTGCATCTACCTGCCGGATCAGTTCCGCTACATTTTTTATTTTATTTTGATTCATTCTGCCCCTCATTAAAATTATTTCTGGCATCAGCTAATACTTTTGCAATATCTTCGTGAATGGCAAAACCTTTCCGATTCAATTCTTCCGGTACAAGCGCATCCCTGGGATTAATCGTAATATAATAAGCATCCGGCCACGCATATGTCATCTTCCAGAATGGTTCCTGAATAAACATAGGAGTCATACGGCCTACACCAAGTTCCAAAAACAGAATCTTTTTATTTTTGTTTGCCTTTAAAAATGTATTTAACTTATTGTATTCTTCGCGATATTTTTTCCCTTCCAGAAATGTCCATGACCGAACCCATGGTTCCATTTCTGCACCACATTTTGGGCAACGTGGAATCATATTCTTTGGAACCCGCAGGTTTTCATCAATATTTTTATTTAACTTTTGCAGTGTGTCCACTGAGCTGTAAAGCTCATCATGACATCTTCGGCTACACTGTAAGAATCTCCAGTCACCTTGAATTGCACTGATTTTTTCTTCTGGAAATACACGAGTAAACTGTGTATCCTGGTTGGTCGTTAAAATATAATAATTCTCATCCTTTAAAATCTCATGTAAATCATAATAGGGCTGACCCGTTTCCGCATCCAGGATCATACAAAGATTTCTCGCGATAAATGCCCAGCGTTCTTCACTGGTTCGATACCGATAATAAAATCCATCAAATGAATTACGATATCCATACTTTTTTTCAAACTCACCAAGATTATCTATAAAATCCTTATCATGCTCATAATAATGACGAAATCCCGCCGCTGCAGACATCCCGGAAGCAGCCCCAACAACAATAGCATCCGCATCTTGAATGTGTCGAATCAGAGAATTTACTGCCTCTTTATATTGTTCCTTTTTCATAATGTAAGTTCTCCTCACTTGTTCTTTTATTGTTATTTTATAACTAACTTCCTTGTGGCATTATATCATCCCATCATCTGTACATCAAGTAGTTGTTATATTATTAATTACATCATAATCGAAGCCAGCTAAAACTGTAATAGCTGGCTCCAAATAATAACAAATTACTTATAAATCTCTGTGATTAATTCCTTAGATGTTTCAATAAATCCAGTAATATTCTCATCTGTCATAGGA
The DNA here is from genome assembly GCF_052064095.1 of Blautia sp. HCP3S3_C4. Taxonomy (NCBI): domain Bacteria; kingdom Bacillati; phylum Bacillota; class Clostridia; order Lachnospirales; family Lachnospiraceae; genus Blautia; species Blautia sp. HCP3S3_C4. Next base: position 379,906 of record NZ_JBQHWF010000001.1, on the reverse strand, counting down.
AGTGTAAGTGCAATCTGTCCTCATCCCTTTTATTATTAGATTTCAGGCATACCTGCTATTTTTTCTATTCAGCCTTCCCCTCCGGGAAAATAATTTTAAACACAAAGAAGAAAATCACCATGGAAACTCCACCTGTGATAATTGTCACAAGCATGTTATAGACTGCCGGTGCCACATATGCAGATGCAACTGGCATCCACAGATTATTAAATCCATTACAGATCAGTGAAATTACCACCCATGCTATAAAATACCAGATTGCCTGATATACAGGATTTCCATGGCTTTTAAAAGTAATATTTCTCTGAAGTGGAAAATTGATACACTGTGCAAGAAATGACCCTAATTCATAACTGATAAAATAGCCAAGTCCACCACCGATCAGTATATTCCCCGTTGCATCACGCAATACATTATACCCCAGCAAACTCCATGTAAATTTTACTCCAAACAGATTCATGGAAACCTTTGGCCACATAAACTCTGTACCAGCCAGACCAATTCCCAAAATCCCTGGTAAAAATGTAAATACAAGATACTGGAACACTGTCACGCCCATACTGAATATAACAAAATAGAATATCTGATAAAGCCATTTTGCCAAAGCAGAATGTTTCGCTTCAAAACGTTTCCATATATTTTTTATATGATTCATCTGCGCTTCCCTCCGGCTCCTTTTAATAATTTTTCATATTTCTTATTATTTCTTCTGTTTCTGAAATATCCGCCAACTACTTTTTTTACTCCAAGCATAAAGTGGCCATTCACAGCATCGACAATTCCATATACCATTTCCATACTGACTGCCCCACCGGTCATCTTGGCAATCCCCCGAAACGGCATATTATAAATAAAAAGAATATTCAGATCCGGCTTTCCCTGTGCCTCACTCTTCTTTTTCATTTTTGTGAGACATCTATATATCAGTCTTGCAAGTCGGCTTTTTGCATAATACATCTGACAGATTGCATCATTGATTTCCAGATTTCCACTCCATCTCCCGTTCGGTATCTCATGGCCAAGAAGTTCACGAAATTCCTCATCTGATATTTTCTGCACGATTCCTGTATAATAGTAAGGCATTTTTGCCGGATTATACGGATACCCTTTACTATTTCCTGTTCTCTCAGTCATACCTGTTAAACGAATATCTGCAACACTGGCTCCTACCATAATCTGATAAGTTCCTGTTTCTATTTCCCACTGTCCCGTTTTTATATTCCAATAACGGAATGTCTTATCATCAAACGGAATCCTGAGCTGTCTGCTTTCTCCTGCCTTTAGATAAACTTTTGCAAAACCTTTCAGTTCTTTTTCCGGTCGGAACACGATTGCATTAGGAAGTCCTACATACATCTGAACAACCTCAGCTCCGTCTCTGTCACCTGTATTTGTAACCGAAACTTTGATTCCATCCTCTTCTATGATAAGATCAGAATATGTAAATTCCGTATAGGAAAGCCCAAAGCCAAATGGATATTGCACCCGGACTTTTGAAGTATCATAATAGCGATATCCTACATAAACACTCTCTCGGTATTCCGATGTTTTCTCATTACTTGGATAATATCGGAATGCCGGTGTCTGTTCATAAGATATGGGATATGTTTCTGCCAGTCTTCCTGATGGATTCACTTTTCCGGTCAGAATATCCAATGTTGCAGAAGCGCCTGCCTGTCCATTCAGATAGCCATGCAAAATCGCTTTGCAGCAGGTGTGCCATGGCATTTCTATCGCAGATCCTGCACTCAGTATTCCAATAATATTTTCATTCACTTTACTGATATCCTGCAGAAGATCTATCTGATTCTGCGGAATACGCATATGGGTTCTATCCAGTCCTTCTGATTCACTGATCTCATCAAGACCAAAGCAGAAAATCACAATATCCGCGTTCATAGACAAATTTAATGCAAACTTTCTATCATTCTCATCTACATCTCCATTTCTCTGATAGCCTCTTGTCATTCCCAAAATATTCAGATCATATTGTTGCAAAATCGATGACATATCTTCTACTTTTGTTGGATTGACCATAGAAGACCCTGCCCCCTGATATCTGGGTGAAAAAGCAAAATCTCCAATAATAGCGATGGATTTTTTGGTATCCAGCGGAAGAATCTGTTTTTCATTTTTCAGAAGAATCATGCTTTCTGCTGCTGCTTTCCTTGCCAGTTGATGATGTGCGTTTCTGTCAAAGTTTTTATCTGAAAGCTTCTTCCCTGATGTCAGTTCCATCACTGCATCCACCAGTTCTCCAACTCTTTCATCCAAATCCGCTTCCTTCAGCGTTCCATTTCGGACAGCAGCAATCACTTCTCTTGCAGAATCGTACCCACAGGACGGCATCTCCAGATTTGAGCCGGCAGCAACACCTTTCACATGGTCATTACTTCCGCCCCAGTCTGTTACTACAATTCCATCAAATCCCCATTCTTTGCGCAAGATATCTGTCAAAAGATGTTTGTCCTCATTAGCATAAATCCCATTAATCTGGTTGTAACTGCTCATGATTGCTTTTGCGTGTCCTTCTTTAACAGCTATCTCAAAACCGGTCAGATAAATTTCTCTTAATGTCCGTTCGTCAACAACTGCGTCCATTGCCATTCTCCGAAGTTCCTGACTGTTAACCGCCAGATGCTTCGGGCAGGCATAAACGCCTTTACTCTGTATTCCACGAATATATGACGCCGCCATCTTACCGGAAAGATATGGATCTTCTGAAAAATATTCAAAATTTCTTCCACATAATGGGCTTCTTTTAATATTTAATCCAGGACCAAGCAGGATATTTACATCCATACTTGCTGCTTCCTCTCCAAGAGCCTGTCCAATCTCTTCCCCCAGATCCTGATTCCAGCTGTTTGCAATCGTTGCTGCTGTGGGGAAACAAGTTGCTTTCAAGGATGCATTCAGTCCCAGATGGTCTCCTGCCCCTGCCTGCTTTCTAATTCCATGCGGTCCATCTGAAAGAAAGATGGACGGGATGGAAAGCCTGTCAATTTCTCTGGTCTGCCAGACAGTTTTTCCACTGAGGATTGCTGCCTTTTCTTCTATTGTCATCTTTTCAACCAATTTTTGCTGTTTCATAACTGTTTTCCATCCCACTTTCATCTTTATTCAGCATTCTTTCTTTTCTTATATCCTCTAATTACCAGTACTTCCATTCCTGCCATGAAAAGTGCTATTACAATGTCGATACCAATTCCTGCTTTTTTCCAGTTTTCCATACCTGTTTCTTCGTGTTCTCCGTCATAAGCCCAGCTGCTTACAACTGTATACATGACATTTTTGCAGGCATTTCTCATCTGAAGTACAGATGTCGGATGCTCCGGATTGGCTACATTGTTCTCTTCTCCGTTGAATGTGGACAACATTACATCTACTCCATTGGCCAAAGCTGCATCTGCATTCATAAATCCATGACCATTGTTTCGGAAGAAGTCTGTAAGCGCCATTCCCCTGAATCCCCATTCCTCTCTGAGGACTGTATTCATAAGGTTACTGCATTCTCCAGTCCATTTATCTCCAAGGAAGCTCCAGGAAACCATAACTGCATTTGCGCCACCCTGTTTTACAGAAATTTCAAATGGTTTCAGATAGATTTCCCGGATTGCCTGCTCATTCGACCAGACACTTACCATCTTTGCATTTCCCTCATACAGAGCAAAATGTTTGATATAAGAATAAACTCCATATTTTCTTGCTCCTTCTACTGCTTTTGCTCCCATATTTCCTGCAAGAACTCCATCTTCTGAAAAGTATTCATAGTTTCTTGCACCAAATGCGGTTCTATGAGTATTCATTCCTGGTGCATACCAGCCCTCTGCACCCATTTCCTGGCTAATCTTGCCCATGCATTCCCCCCAGGTCTGTGCAAGTTCCTTATTCCATGTGGAAGCAATCACAACTTCAATTGGAAATCCAATAGAACCAACTCCTGTAAAGTTGTTATTAATTGCTGCCGGTCCATCGAAATCAAGTGTAGCCACTTTTCCCACAGAATCCATGGCTGCTGTCTGATAACCTGCCATTGCAATCATATTTGCCATTTCATCAACAGTAAGCTGATCCAGAAGTTTTTCCCAACGAGGATCGTCATAATCAGCATCACGCATATCAGCTAATGTAAGTCCATTATCTGCTCCCGTTGTCGGCATTACATCCTCATCATTGAGATATGTAGTCTTATCAAAGTTGCTGTTCAGATGATATTCAGAAACATATGGCTCACCCAGCTCTGCAGATGCCGGTGCTGCTGTAGCCTCTTCATAATTTGCAAAATGATCTGCACGTGACAGATATGTTATATCTCCTTTTGCATCTTCAAATACATTTGTTGCTGCAGTATCATCTGATGCTCTTTTATTTTCTCCCTTATATACTACATCTTTATCTGCAGTATAAGTTTTCTGATCCAGCACAGTATGTGAATCGCTGTTGATAGAAATCACATAATCGCCTTTTTCAAGAACATATGCTTTTGCATTATTCTCATCATAAGAGGCCATATCTTCTATACTGAATGTAACTGTAACAGTCTGAGATTCTCCCGGCTGAAGCAGATTTGTTTTTGCAAACTCGATCAGATTTGCAGAAGATTTCTCAATTCCCCCATTTGTATATGGCGGTTTATAATACACTTCTACTACATCTTTTCCGGCAACATCTCCGGTGTTGGTTACTTCTACATCTACAGAAATCTGTCCGTCTTTTTCCTCCAGTTCACCCATTTTCTGTTCAAATTCCGTGTAACTCAGACCATATCCAAATGGATACTGTACAGTCTTATCGTAATCAATCGCACCTTCCTGTGCAGCTGTTTCATAGTACTTGTATCCTACATAAATACCTTCCACATAATTGGTAAATGCCGGAGCATACACCTGCGCAGTTCCTGCGTTCATTCCTTCAACGGCCATATCTGCCAGATTTGTATACTCCGTTTTTTCTGCATTATTCCACCACGGAGCAGTCGTCATATCATAAATAAATGTATCCGATGTTTTTCCGGAAGGATTGACTTCACCTGAAAATACTTTACCAAGTGCATTAAATCCCACATTTCCCGTTCCGGGGCACCATACAACAGATTTAATCTGAGGATATTCATCTGCGAAACCAAGTTCAAACTGATTTGCTCCATTATAAACCACAATCACATTATCAAAGTTTGAGCAAACCATATCCACCATATCTCTCTCAGTTTGTGAAAGCTGTAAATAATGCTCTCCCTCAGGAAAATCATCATATTCATCTGAATTATTATCATATGCTGCTTTTCTTACATCCATAGGAATATCATTATGACCTTCACCTGCTTTTCTGGAAAGAACCACAACTGCCACATCAGAATACTCTTTCGCACTTTTAATAAGCTCATCACTGTAAGTATCTACAGGTGGCTCCGGTAATGTCCAGCTCTGTTTCTGGATAGACATTTCCGGATTATCTGCACCATAATTGTTATAAAAATCAACCAGTTCCTGGTTAATAGAAAATCCGGCATTTTCAAGTCCCTGATTCAGACTGACAATATCATACAGATCATTAATTCCACCGGAACCAGCTCCACCGTAAGCCGGATTAATAGATTCCCAACCAAAAACATTCAGTTTTTTTGTTTCATTTAAAGGAAGCAGGCTTTCATTCTTCAGAAGAACAATTCCGTCTTCCATAATTTCTTCTGCTACTTCCGCAGCTTCTTCATTTGTTTCATCGCTTAAAGTTCCATTTCCCGTTGCCAGTCCAATCAACGTAGACATTGGTCCAAAACAGATCATATTCACGCAGACAACAACTGCAAGAACCATTGCGATCGCAGCTTCTCCTCTTATCAGAAATCTTTTGCCCCTGGACATCCTGCGGCATGCGATCATAATTACGATTCCAATTACAAGTGCAGCAATAATACCGATAATATACGGTTTGCATAATTGTAATACCGCCAGAACATCTTCCATTTCAACACTGATCATTCTCTTTTTTCCTCCTTTGACTCTCTCGTCTTTTTCAGGTATCATTTCCTGTTGACATTACTATAACATGGTTATTATTTCGTGCCGTTTTTGGCACAAGATGCAGCAAATATGGCACAAAATACTAAAAAAGGTCCACCGGACCTGTCGTATGCTTGGCAACAAAAATACCCAGAGCATTACAATACTCTGGGTAAAAGAATCTTTAATTCAAACCAGTTCTGCTGTACTCCAAATACTACAGAACCATCATATTTTTCTACAGCTTTACGAATACTCTTCAATCCAAAACCATGGTTTTTACTATCCTTTTTTGTTGTTGTAATCAGATCCTCTTCATTTTTGGAAATTTCTGCTTCACAATAATTCTCTATCTTGATGAACACAAATCCTTTTTGAGCGGATACTGTCAGATGGATCAGTCTTTTTTCCGGATCTGGAATTAAAATTACATGTTCAATCGCATTATCCAAAGCATTTCCAAATATAGAACATATATCTGTTACATGCATATGATCCAATAATTTTCCATCTGCCACACAGGTAATCTGTATATGATTTTTTCGACAATGGAAAATCTTAGCTGCCAAAATCGTATCAAGTACCTGATTCCCCGTTCTGCTTATATTCTCAAAAGCAGCGATTTCCTTTTCCATGGAATCAATCCATTTTTTTCGTTTCTCTTCATCTGATTCCGCACGAAGTCCCGTTATCTGGTGTTTCAGATCATGGTATTTCATTTGTATGAGATCCAGGCTGTCCTGATAATTTCGGTATTGATCATACTGGCTTTTCAGCATCACGTTCATTACTGAAAGTTCTTTCTCGGCAACATACTCACTGATCCTGCTCTGATAAGCATGCAGGATTGCAATTCCTCCAAAATCGATCAGTGTTCTGATAGAAAAAATATCTGCACGTTCTCTGCTCGCAAATGGTGCATTTTCATTTAAAAAGCTCAGATTACTAAAAGCAAAGATTGCAACAGCCATGATTGCCGCCGCTACTACTTCCTTTACTGTCATCTGTTCAAGATAATTCTGCTTCAGAAGATCTTTTTCTAAATAAATATCAATAGTAAAGCAGCCTCCAAAAACAACCATCGTGATCAGAATTTCAACCCCGAGGCTCTGATTCCCCCATGCCTGTACAATAGATACCATCTGCCACTGCAGCGAAGCTGCAAACTCAGCAAGAACAAATGCACGGGCACAGCAATAAGCCGCTCCCAGAGGCTTCATATTTCCTCCGACCATAAGAAATCCATACATCATACCTGCAGCGATCATCATACAGGGAATCCACAAAATTTCAGTTACGCTGCCTGTCAAAGTCAGAAAAATACTCTGCATTGCCAACATGAAAAGACTGCCTATAAGAAAATGTACAGATTTCATGTTTTCTTTTTTTAGGATATAAAGATAAACCAGACACGATCCCCACTCTGCTATTGCCGTATAAATTCTTGGAATATCCTGATATAACATAGTATCCTCCATTTCGCATGAAATCATTCCATATTAAGGTTTTGCAGAAGCAGATTCATGAATTCTTTTTTTCTGGTTCTGCTGACAGGTATATGTACATTATGAATCACACAATCAGAACCAACAAATCCCTCTACATGATTCATATTTACCAGATATCCCTTTGCACATCGAAAAAAATTGTGTACCGCAAGTTTTTCTTCGAGTTCTTTCATCGTAATTCTTGAACAGTAATCTCCTCTCGAAGTATAATAAATTACATTATGTCTCTGCCCCTCAATAAAATAGATATCTGCTATATCTATCTTTACAACTCCTTCCCCAATCGGAATCGTAAGAAATTCTTTAACCTCAGAGCGCATACGTCCAACTGCTTTATCCAGTTTCTGCGAAAAAGAAAAGTACTCAACTGGTTTTACTACATAATCCATTGCATCAACTTCATATCCACGTACTGCATATTGAATCATATTTGTAATAAACATAATAATTACTTTCTGATCCATCTGACGGATTTTTTCTGCTGCTGTCATACCGTCCATGAACCGCATCTGAATATCCATCAGAATAATATCAAAACCGCCACTGTAATTCTCAGTGATATCTTCGCCATCACCAAATACCGTAACCTTTATTGATCTTCCCCTTTCTGTTTGATATTTCCGGATATACTCTGTTAATTGTTTTACGTAAATTTCTTCATCTTCCACAATTGCAATCTGTATCATCCTATACCCTCCACAAGAATTGCATTTTTTGTAACTGTTCAATCACACAATATAGTTCCAGTTTTTTATTGTTATTTTATAAATAACTTTTGTTTCAGTATATCACTGCTTATTTCTTGCGTCAAGTGGATGTAATATTACAAATTATAGCTGTATGATCTGGTGTTCTTTTATAATATATCCACAGTAAATCTCCTCATTCTTTAAATAGAAAGTAGAAATTCTGTTAAGTTTTCAATAGCATCTGGTTTTTCTGATAGTTCTTTCCCCATCAGTCCCTCTCCCATAATACTAGGATCCGCGCCAAGAGATACAGCGACTCGACTTGAATTCCATACAGCTTCATACATCATTTCCTGATTCTCTTTTGTTACTTTATTGAGAACGTAATAAAATGGTTTTCGAATACTTTCCGATAATTCCCCGATTTTTTTGGAAAGCCGTAGGGATTCATAGGATGGATCTATGATTATCAATATCAAATCTACACCGTTATCAATTCCACGTCCAAAGTGTTCAATACCAGCCTCCATATCCATTAGCGCAAATTGGTCTTCTTTAAGCCTGAGATTTTGGATAAATTGAGTCATAACAGTTCCCATAGCACAAGAACACCCTTCATTTGCTTGATGAATTTTTCCACTGCTCATCAGTTTTACACCGTCCTTCAGACTATAATAATCTTCCGGTATATCATCTATTGTCCAGGTTTCCTCAAAAAACTGATGAGTAAATTTTGATAACATCATATCATTTAAAACATTTTGTTTACCACCGAAATAGTCTGTAAAATCTCTGGGAAGCTTCATACCTAGCTGTCGGTGTAGACCATAATTAGATTCATCGGAATCAATTACCAAAATTTCTTTTCCTCGTCTGGCTAAAGCCTTAGCCAAAAGACTGGTTACTGTACTTTTTCCACATCCACCTTTTCCACAAACTGCTATTTTCATCTCTTATCTCCTTAAATACTTCTTACTCCACTTCCTCCAGTTCTGTTCCTTCTGGAAGAATATATCCGCAGTTATCACATACTCCATCCTCTGCAAGTATCCCGTCTTTCACAAAGGCTTCAATGCCTCCCGGTTCATGACAGCGTGGACAATCTAATTCCTGTATCTTTTTCTGATTTCTTACATCCTGGCAATTGGCAAATTCAATTTTACCCATAGTGATTCCTCCATTTTTATTCCATATCAATTTGTCTTCGCAAAAAAGTTCCTACCATACGGGAAAAATTGCTGATATTACGAATATAGGCAAAGTCTTTTCCATAGATTCTCTTTTCCACGGAGAGCTCTTCTTCATTCCCTACAAAAATACCAATTACGAAAATTCCCTGATTTCTGGCCCGACGCACCTCATATGCAGTATCTTTCACAGCTCCTTCTCCGTCATAGATCTTGGGCTGGCGGGTTCCTGGTCGTTGTATGCTCATATCACAGGGTTTTCCATCACTTAATACGATTAAAATCTTATTTTTTTCCGGTCGCTCCATGAGAGAGGAACAGACTGTTTTCAGTGCAAGCCCATCTCTGTTATTGGCATATGCCCGAAATTGAAAGATTCTTTCATTTGTTTCTCTTGGATCTTCATAATTCCGAAATCTCTGAAGTACTGTATATCCCCAGAAAGCACAGTATCCTGTCACCCGATGAGGAATTCCTGCCTGGCTTAATGCTTCACTGATAATATATCCCTGCGCCGCTACCTGAGCCTGTCTGCCAGCTTGGGAACCACTGGAATCAATCAGGACATCTATTACAAACTCAGAATCTTCTGATCTCTTTTTTCTATTAAATAACTTGTCATCGTCTGTTCTTCCAATTTTCCATAACCTTTCAGGAACAAGCTGCCCTGCATCAGATCTGCTGACAAAATCATCCTTTCGGATTATAAGTGCCCGTTTCAGTGACTCTGCCAACACAGAAATATTTCTTTTGATGATCCAGTGATTATTTCCATAATAGGCTTTATTTTTTTCAAACTGCAGCTGAGAAAAACGGTATTGATTATTTTTTATCACAGGGTTCTGCAAAATTCCATCTGTAAGATACAGGATACAGTTTTTGTGGATTCCTGTACAAAATTTCCGGTTAACTCTGGCCTGCTCCGATTCACTTAGATACGATTTTCCGTAATTCAGTTCCACATATTCCCGTATCCGTCGCACTGCCTGTGGATTTATATTCTCCGAGCTTTCCGGAATTTCTTCATTTTCCGGAGAGAAATAAAATCTTTTTTTCTTTTTGTTTCTGATATCCAGACTTATCATCTTTTTTTTGAGATTAGAAAGATATTTTTGAATGATGTCTTCCATCTGTTCATCCGTCATGCATTCCTGCCACACGTCATTGGCCAATGCCATATCCGGTAAATTCAGAATCTTCTCCAGATTTCCATTCCTTTTTTCAAAAGAGGGATCCAGAACATGATTATAAATCTCATCTATCACGTTTATGACATCTTCCGTATTTTCCGCATCCTTCAGAGAAAGAATCTTGTACAATGCAATCTCTGCCTGTGGATCCATTCCCTCATCGTCTGTGTTCTCCAGAACATGCCTTATATACAGAAGCCTAATCCTGTGAATCAGGTCTGTTCCAGCTTTGTCTGATACCTGCTCTTTCTCGGCCTTTTCCAATTCTCTGAACGCCCGTTCTCTGATTTCCTTTGTTCCCACACGTTCTCGAATGATAAAACGCTCCACTGCAGCATCCATGCATAATCCGGCAAGGGGCAAAAGCATATCTTCTCCAGCAGAAAAATGTAATTTTTTCATCAAATACATGCCAAGTTTCTTCTGATCAAAATATCGTGCAAAGGCACCCTGCTTCACTGCCTCATATAGAACCGTTTGTTTTGAATAAACATATTTTTCTGTGTCCGGTTCAAATTCCATATCATAATCACCACTGACTGTCCAAAAAAGATTTCTGATACGATTGCTGATCTCCAGACGATGTTCTTCCAGTTGTTCCGCCGGCCATCTGACATCCTCCATACAAGTTTACCCCCATATGTCTTTTCCGGTCCAGGAAGATGGGATTCTGGTAGAAACCACATCTTCTACGATCTCTTTTTCAAATACATCAAAACTTTTATTTATGATCCCCATCTGGATTGCATCAATTGGAGAAAGTCCGCTTCTTGTTGCTTTTACAGCAGAAACCAATCCTCTCAGGTCAAGAGATTTTGTTGAGATTTCTCCATGATAAGCTTTGATCTGCAAATCCAGAAACAGTCCTGCAAAAACTTTCAGTGCACTTTTTTCCCCATCTGGAAAATGTTGTCTTAATACAAAAAGGACACTATCCTCATCCATTTCAGGCATATCAATTACCATAAACCTTGAAACCAATGCTTCATTTAGCTCTCTGGTACCTGCGTAACCATAATTCATCGTGCCGATAAATCGTGTTGCCGGATGAAGTAAAATCCTATTATATCCTGGAATATCGATTCTGCGCCGATGATCCAGTGTGGCATGCAGTACAGAAACCGCATCATTTTTTGCCATATTGATTTCGTCCAGGATTCCAAATCCTCCAAATTCCGCACATTGGTAAATGGGACCTTTCCGAAGGCGAACTTCATTATTTATAAAGGTATCCGTTCCAATCAGATCGGCACTGTCTGTATTTACGTGAAAAGAAATGTCGTATTTCGGTCTTCCGAATATCCATGCCAGTGTCTCACATAGTACATTTTTCCCTGTAGCTTTCGCACCGGAAAGTAACAGGTTATCTCCCTGAAGAAGCGCTGCTATTGACATTTCCAGAATCTTTTTCCCATAAAATAGGATATCCGGTTTTTCTACCCGTTCCTTTACCTGATCCTCTACCTCATAACGCATGTGAAAATCTCTCAGTTCTCCAATCAGTTCCTGCGCTATCTTCTGGTCTTCTAAATATTTTTCTATTTCTGTCCAATGATTTCTCATGAAGATTTTCCTTTCTTTGCAATTAGTTATACCAAGTCAGATAATATTTCTGTTTACTCAATCTTCAAACTTTCAATCCTCCAACTCACAATCCTAACTTCTTTACAATTTCTCCCAGTGCACTTCTTACAGGAGAATCTTTCGGAAGCTGTATGATCGGCTTTCCATCACAGTCATACTGATATACCTGGTCATCATGTGGTACAACCCCTAACAATTCCAATCCCTGATTTCGGATTTCTTCCAGAGTTCCGGCATCCAGTTTTCCATCCGGAACACGATTCACGATTAATCCAGTTTTCTGTGGTTTAAAGTTTAACTCCTTCATCAGCTTTGCAATACGTCCGGCTGCCTGAACACCTCTTCTGGAACAATCACTCACAAGAATCGCAACTTCCATCATTGGCAGGATTCCTCTGCTGATATGTTCCATACCTGCTTCGTTATCAACCACAATATATGGATAATGACTTTGCAGTTTCTGAACCTGGGTCTGCACAAGGCCATTTACAAAACAATAGCAGCCCTGTCCCTGGGTTCGTCCCATTACCATCAAATCATAATCGTCTTCTTCTGCAATCGCATCAGAAAGACGCATTTCCAGATATGCCTGTTTTGTCATACCGGAGGGAATCTGATATCGTGGGTCTACGCCTGCCCGCTCAATTTCTTCTCTCAGCTCTCCAAGTGTGATCTCCGGCTCCACACCGAGCACTTCATTCAAATTTGCATTTGCATCTGCATCCACCGCCAGGACCGGACGTTTTCCGCTTTTACATAAATACTGGATCAACAATCCACAAAGAGTTGTTTTTCCTACGCCGCCTTTTCCTGATACCGCAATTACATGTCCCATATTTTTCCTCCTAAAATTCTGAACAATCTGTTGACTTTTTCTTTAAACCTCATTATAGTTGTTACTATATAAATTACAATAATCAGTCTGTGAGATTTGTATGGTTACTCAACATATCAGAAAAATTGTTGAGGAATCATATGATCCCAAATAATACAGGAGTATATAATGTCAGAAAAAACGAAAAAACAAGATCGCCGTACCCGCTATACCAGACAAACCATAAAAGATACGTTCTTAGAATTGTTAAAGCAGAAAAGTTTTACGAAAATTACAGTTACAGAGGTCTGCAAAAATGCTGAAATCAACCGTGGCACTTTTTATCTTCATTACTACGATATCTATGATGTATTATCAGATATTTTTAATGATATGACTCAGGATATGTTAACAACTGTAGATCATTTATTCTGTCTAAATCAAAAAAGCTGTTCCTATCCGTTCTGTCAGAAAATACAGATGGAATCACAATACAGGGCACTGTTTCTGGATGATGCAATTGCCCCTATTCTTCTGGAAAAAATAGCAGAAAATACAAAAGAAGGCTATGTGACCTGGCTTATGTCACACAGCCTCCTGACCTTTGAACAGGCAGAATCAGTTTTTTATTTTCAAATGAATGGCTGCCTTTCCATCAACAGACTGATGCTCCGCAATCACTGTAATGACTGGAAACAGATTCAGACAGTAATCGACAAATTTATCAAATCCGGGCTGGAAAGTTTTCTGATTCATGATCAGAGAGAAGAAAATGCTTCCGATAATTTTTGCAGCAAAATTTCTCCAACTGTTACCGCATCTTCTACACTCAGATAATGATCGGCATGATCCTGAAGAAATAGTTTTCCCGATGCAGGAAATTCTTCATCCGCAAACCATATCTTTAAAGTTACCGGATATCTTGGCAGAACTGGAAAAACAGCACACAGATCGGCCGTTGTCTCTGTGAATTCTGCACCCAGGCTTTTACATGCTTTTTTAATTTTTTCAGGATCTTTGCCCTGTAAGAGTTTTTCCAGTTTCTGCTCTGCTGTCCGGTCAAACTTGGTTCCACGTATCAATCCATCTTTCAGGTTACCAAAAGTAATGAGCTTCTGTGAGCCTTCTGTGCCATCGGCCATATCCAGATAATGCAACAACGTCAGATAATGCCATTCATCTATGTCTGAGTTAATATAGAATTCAGGAAGTTGAATTTCAATCGTTTCATAAAAACTCATTATCTCAAGTACATTTCGGCTGCTATGAAAAACAGCCCCACTTTTTGCAGCAATCTCCTCTCCAGAACGATTTTGTAACCGTTTTACTGCTGCCCGCAACATTTCCTGAAATGCACGATTTTCTGTTTGATTTTTGTATTCCATAAGTTCTCCTTTGTAAATATTTTATCGCATCATGTAATAATTAATGTTTATTCAAGGATTTTGGTGGTTTCATAAATTTGTCTACGATCAGCATATTATACAATCCTCCGTAATTTTCATTCCTGTGTTGACTTTTCCTTTAAATTTCATTATAGTTGTAATTATATTATTTACAATCATCAAAATAATAAATATGCACAGTTTCTCAACACATTAAAAAGAACTGTTGAGAACTTAGGATGTTTTAGACAAACCAGAAATATTTTTGTCTCAAAAATGTGAAAGCAAGATCATTATATCATACTACAAGGAGTTTCTTATCATGAAATATTCAACGAAATTAAGTGATACTGTTCATGTGATGGTTCTGATTGCTATCAACCAGGAAAAATCTCTCTCCAGCGCCTCAATTGCAGAAAGTGTCCATACAAATCCCGGCTTTGTACGCCAGCTTATGTTAAAACTAAAAAAAGCCGGACTTATGACCAGTGTAGCCGGACATGCCCGTCCTTCTCTTTCAAAACCAGCAGACCAGATTACATTGCTGGATATTTATAAAGCAGTTGAAGGTGATAAACCATTGCTTCATTTAGATACTCATACCAATCCGGATTGTGGCGTTGGCATTAACATTCAGTTATCTTTGCAGGGATTCTATAATGAAATTCAAAAAACTACTGAAGAAAAAATGAATACGATTACTTTACAGGATATCATAAATACCTATTATCAGCGAACATCCATGCAAAATGATTTACAAAACATTATATGACAGGAGAATATTCTTTTTCAGATATTGTAAAAGCACTTGATATCTACGAATTGCTCCGCTGCAAAGCAGCTCCCACAATTCCCATCATATCTCAATATAAAGTATTTGTCTAATGTTTCTATTAAGCAAATATTTGTCATACCAATTTGCCATAAGTACCAGAATATCAGGATTTGCGAAGGCAATTTATAGTAGATTTTGGCATATACATTTCGATTTTTTTTGAGTATAATAATTCCGAAAAAGTACTTTGATAGTAAATTAAATGCGACATTATCGTACAGGAGGCATGGGATATGATTATTACAATAGCAAGACAGTGCGGAAGCGGCGGACATGAAATAGGAAAAGAACTGGCTTCCAGACTTGGACTGGAATTCTATGACAGAAAGAAGCTTGAAGAAGAAGCAAAAAAACTTGGAAAGCTTGACGAAAACAAAGAATTTTTCCAGGAAAAAGCTGTAAACAGCCTGCTCTACAGCATTGCTCTAAGCTACGGAGAAAGCAATCCAATGGAAAAATCTTTTGAACTTATACGTGAACTTACGCAGCAAAAACCTGCCGTAATCATCGGACGCTGTTCAGGAGCGATTTATGCAAATGATTCTGAGGCAACTACTGTTTTTCTTCACGCAGATAAAGACTGCCGTATCAAACGTGTAATGGAGCGAGACAGCATCAATGAGAAAAAAGCTGCGAAACTGATAAAAGAAGTAGATGAAAAGAGAGCATCCTTCCACAAATTCTGTACAGGCAAAGAGTGGGAAGACGCCAGCCAGTATCAGCTGTCTATTGATACTGGAAAACTTAGTATTTCCGATGTAGCAGACATGATCATAAATTATATCAATGCTAAAAAGTCAAAATAAAAGCTCCTGTAAAACAATCCGGCTGCCGCAATCTGAAACGGCAACCGGATCTGAAAAATCCCTTACAAATCTCTTCTCTTTTGACATAGAATTTCAAAGTTCAAATGACTCCAGGTCATCTGGTATCAAAATTTTTCCATTAAAATATTTCTTTCCTTCATTATGATAAAGTTCTTTTCGCTGGGCTATATTTTTGTCCTCGGTATGATATAGCAGCAGATTTTCCACCTTAAGTTCTTCTGCCAACTGGCAGGCATCTTTTACTGTTGAATGATGTTTTTCATAGGGATGAAATATATCTGCCTGACCGTCTAAACAAAATGCTTCATGTAATAGCCATGTACTGTTTTCTGCATATTTCTTTTCATAATCATTGTATGGTTCATCTCCACAGCAAGTCAGTTTTTTGCCTTTTTCCAGTTCCATGCAAAATCCGAACTGTTTTGCTTTTGTTGACTGTATATCAAAAAATGTAACCTTTTTATTTAAAATATTAACAGCTTCTCCATCCTTAACAGCAATCAGATGAAGGTGTTTACCGATAAAACCAATTTCTTTTTTCTGCAGAAGCTTTTCTGCTAAATCTTTTAGCAGATCAATCACTTCATCATGAGCATATATTGTGGCTTCTCCTTCGTATTCTCCCTGTCTCATATACTGGCATATCATACGCATCATCCATAATATACCTGTAATGTGGTCAATATGCTTATGTGTTACAAAAATAGTTTTCACATTTTTCCAATCAATTCCTGCATGTTTTAATTGATGAAGTATTGTATTTCCACCGCCACCATCAACCATAAAATACTGATCATTTTCCTGTAATATGAAACAAGTATTATAACACTCTGTAACAAGTGCATTTCCAGTACCTAACATTGTAAGATTCATCTATTTTTCTCCTAAATCAATTCCAATTAACTTTTCCCTTGTTATTTTTCTTGAATTACCGCTTTAATTATATCGTTTTATCCATGTTTATAAACTCTGATTTAAGATATATTCCATCTGTCTTTCTTTGGTTTTCATACCCATTTTTTCATAGAACTTTTCAGCTGAAGTATTTCCTGCCCATACGTTCAGTGTTACTTCATAACAGCCCATTCGCTTTGCTTCATTTTTTACATATTCAAACAAACTCTCGCCGATATGCTGTCCTCGTGCCTGCTGATCAACACATAGATCATCTATAAAAAGAGACTTAAACTGTACCATATTAGTTGAAAAAGGCTGTTCCTGTAATTGGCAAAATGCATATCCCACACAAACATCTTCCTCGTTCACTGCTACATATATGGGTTTTTCTTCTTTTTCTAATAGCTCTGTCAATTGGCTTACAGTATATTTTGTGGTGTCAGGAATAAATATATCAGGCCTTATATCTGCATGGATTTGTAATACCTGTCCCAACAGTTCAATTATTCTTGGAATGTCTTTTTCTTCTGCTTTTCTAATAGTCATTTTTATCCTCCAGCTAACAGATTATTCTCAATTTACACTACTGGCTTTGCCGGTAATGGTCTGTACTTTGCAGTATAATAATCACACTCAATCCGGATGACACTGACAATTGAAACCAGCCGCTCATTAAACTCAAAATCCTTACCTGTTTGTATTTTCATTAAGGCACTCATGGCCTTAATTTTTTCTTGTGGTGCTTCCACAATCTCCGCAGTTCCAAATCCATCAAAAGAATAATAACTACACCCATATTGGCAGGCTACTTTACCTGAAAATGGTTGAACATCACACTCAATCTGAACACAGCAGTCTGAATTGTTTCTGATAATATCAAGCTTACGGCCTTCCAAAGCACCGTGCACATAAAATACAAGTTTATCATTTTCCATAACATAACCGTAGTTCATAGGAACTATGTATGGCTTTCCCTGATCCACCAGCCCAAGGTGCAAGACCTTACCAGAATCAAGTATATGTATGATCTCATTAAGATCTGTTACTTCTCTGTCTCTTCTACGCATAAAAAATCCTCCCATCGTACCTCTGATATTTTCATTTTTTTCTTCTCCGGATAACGGATTATTCCATAGTCAATTTAATCATAGCACATACCTTCCTGCTTGACAAATACATTGCCATGCAATAATTGTGGATATGGGATTATGCAGAAAGTAAAAGAATTGACAGAGAATGAACATATTCTGGGACTAGAGCGTGTCTGAAAAAGGCTCTGGAAAGTCCTGGAAAAAATAATTTTTTTATGGTCAGATTTGTGATATACTTTATGTATTACTTACAGACTCCCGGGAGGAGACGGCTATGCAAAATATAATTCCCGATGAAAGATATTCTGTGGCTGACGAAGCCATTTTAGGTGCTTTTTTCAAATTAGTAAAAGAAAAGAAGCCTGACAGGATTACTGTATCCGACATCACTAAAACAGCAGGTATTGCCAGAAGTACTTTTTATAATCACTATCAGGACATCCCTTCACTGCTCTCTGCAGTTGAGGACAAAACCATTCATGATGTTTTTTCCATGATGGAAAATTTCCAACCAAAAAATGACCGGGATATCTGCAGTTCCTATTTTCTGACCCTGTGCCGGTACACTATGGAAAATCCTTTTCTGTCCGGTCTTTTGAGTACGCCTCATGGAAATGATCTGTTTGAAAAAATGCTGACTATGCTCCATCATTATGTTACAGAAACTACATCTAATTCCAGACCTGCCAGGCATACAAAGGAAGAAGTTTCCTATGTGATCACCTGCGCCATCGGCAGTACTATCGGCGTTCTCCACAAATGGAGCCGGGATAATTTTAATCTGGCACCGGAAGTAATCGCTGATATTCTGTCTGAGATTTTTCTATCCGGTATGCTTCCACTTTTATCCTAGTACATCGTTTTCGAAGTAACTATACCACTCACTTGTCTGCGAATCCGATTGCACAGGTCTAAAAGCCTCAGCGTAGCCCGCTACGCCTGCGTTTTTATACCAGCACACTCGAATCCGCATTCTACGCGATTGGTATAGTTATTTACGAAACGATGTACTAGTGTGTTTTCCGCAAAATATAAGCCTCTGTTTTATTCCAGAGGCTCATCAATCAGGACATCCTGTCTCCTGATTTTCTTTGTTGTGTTGCGGATAAACGGATTTTTGCGGACAACCAGTCCTGTAATACGGCGATAGGTGGGCTGATTTTTGTTATATTCATCCAGAAATGCCTGAAGCTGTGTTTGAATTGCCTCTGCATCCAATGCTTTCGCTTCTACAACTGCCTGCTCCGGATAAATACGGGCAGTCAGGCCATTATCCTCGCCTGTCACAATAACTTCGCCTACCAACGGATTCAGCGCCAGCTTATTCTCAATCTCCTCCGGAGATACATTTTCACCGTTGGACAGGATGATCAGGTTCTTCACACGTCCATTGATAAACAGATAACCGTCTTCATCCATATATCCCTTGTCACCTGTATGCAGCCATCCATCCTTTAAAGTCTCTGCTGTCTCATCAGGCATCTGATAATATCCTTTCATAACGCTGCTTCCCTTTACCAGGATTTCACCGTTTTCAAATCTGATTTCTGCATTTTCAAGGGGTTTTCCAATAGAACCCTTTTTATGATTTTCCGGTGTATTATTGCTGATAACAGGGGAACACTCTGACATTCCATAGCCTTCCAGTACTTCAACGCCATATTCTGCAAAACGGTCAATATAATACGGATCCAGATGTGCACCGCCTGTAAAGATAATGCGCAGTTTTCCGCCGAATACCTTTTCTGCCAGAACTGCCTTCGGGATTGACGGATCAGCGGCAGCCAGTCTCTTATAAATAGTTTCGATCATCATTGGAACCATAAGCATAATATCCGGTTTGAAAATACTCATATTCCTTACCATATGGAGCAGGGAATCATTGATGCAAAGAGTTACACCCAGAGAGAATCCCTTCAGCCAGTCCATAACCAGGCAAAATGCGTGATGGATCGGAAGCACACTGAGCACGGCAGTTCCCGGTTCTGCTGTGATATTTACTGCCTCAACATTGGAAGCCAGATTGTTCTGTGTCAACATAACACCCTTGCTCTTTCCTGTTGTTCCGGAAGTGAAAATAATGGTCGCAATATCCTCTGCATCCGGGCAGACAGAATCTGCTGATGCGCTCTTTCCTGCATTTCGAAGTTCACCAATACCATATGCTTTTGCCGGTGCATCTTCTACCTCTTCCTGAAGCATCCACACTTTCTGAAGTTTCGGGCAGTTTCCAAGAAATGCATCCAGATATGGCCTAAGCTTCGGACTTAAGAAAAGAGCTACGGAATCAGAACGGTTAAGCAAATCGATCAGATCCTCACAGGGAAGTGCGGCATCCAGCGGTACTGCTGTGGTACATCCTGTAATGATTCCCAGATAGCTTTCCATCCACTCTACTGAACTGGTTCCGATCAGTGCAATGTGCTTTCCCTCAAAGCCTTCTGCAAGAAGACCTTTTCTGGTGAAACCTACATTTTCCATCAGTTCGCCATAGCTTCTTTCCATGATTTCCTTTTTATTGAGCCATTTTACTGCTTTTACTTCGTCAAATTTACGTGCACTTTCTTCTAATATATTTCTGATCAGCATATCTGTCCCCCATTATTATCTGAACTGTTCAATTGTTCCAAAAAAGATTACTGAAGTTCTTCCAGCAGATTTAAGGCTTCACCGAGAGTTGTGATATTCAGCACTTCGCTCTCATCAAGTTCAAGATCAAAGGTATCCTCAAGCTCACCTAAAAAGGACATAAAATCCAGAGAACTGAACCCCAGATCCTCCCGGAATTTCATCTCATTATTCATTTCTTCCGGTGCTACCCTGCTGTACTGTGCTACGATATTTTTAAATTCCATTTCCTGATTCATTGCATTTCCTCCTGATATTGATTTAGTTAAACCAGTTCCATAATTTCGCCGATGCTCATATCCGGCTCTGCGATTCCCTTAAAAAGAATACGCATCATATAATAATAAAGCAGCTCCATATCATGTTCCTCCAGATGAGCAGTCTGGTAATGATAGGAGAAGTTCATACCTCCATCTTCTGTATGGGATACGGTCAGATACATCTTCTTGGTGGCTGCACCGTTTGCAAACCATTTTGCATGCTGACGGATGGTTCCAAGCATTTCATTCTCCACCTTCACAGTCATTGGCTGATAAGTCAGATAACAGCTTTCATATCCTGTATGCTCCGGTGTATTGTATCTCTTTCTCATCTCATCCATAATAAGTGCCGGATCATAGTTGCTGTGCATATAGATACGATTCTGCATATTCTGGATCTCATAAGCAGCAGAAAGGAAATCTGTCTCCGGTGCGATCACTGTTCTGCATGGGAACATGATGGTTCTGCTTCCTCCAGAAGTCCACTCATCATGAGTAGAACGTCTGGATATAAAGTTCTGAATAGTGATATCTTCCTGTCCGTTATTTACCTTTGACAGATAGGTACGGATGCCAAGTAGAAGAAGATTAGTCATGGACAGCTGATGATTCATACAGAAATCCATCAGATTTTTAGTTGGTTCCGGCTCCAGATAATAATCCTTAACTGCCACAAACAGATCCTTCATCTCAATATCAGAAGAGCGAAGTTTGGGATTTCCATGACGCCTTCTCGCTTCCTCCAGTACGGACGGTCCCTGAATATCAGAATACAGAGGTTCGCCCAGTGCATCCAGCTGGTCATCCCAGAACTTCTTATCTTTTGCAAAACGTTTCTCGTTGCCTGCTTTTGCCAGGTCTTTTTTCAGTACTGTCTCAAAATCTGCCAGTTCCTGCGGATAGGCTGTTCCATATTTATAATAGGTATATAACTGAAACAGATCACCGATCATTACTACCAGACCACAGGAATCGATCAGTCTATGATCCATATGTACAAAGAAACCATTATATCCTTCCGGCAGCTTCAGCATAGTAAACTCGCACATGGGAATGTCATCACCGTCAAAGGTTTCGTATGCCCACTGTTGCATCAGCTCGTCTGCTTTTGCAAGGCTTCCCATTCCTGACAGATCCTTGAATCCGATATCCCTTGGATCCTGTTTTACAAGGTACTGTTGTACATTTCCGTCTTTATCAGGCTTTGTAAAACGGATTCTGGTGCATCCGGAACGTTCTGTTTCCATCTGAATGCATTTTTTTAATAATCCAAAATCTAGTTCAGCCTGTACAGATGCCACAACACTGACACCGGATACCTGCTGTGTACCGTAATCCATGATCCAGTTGTGGTGCATTTTCTGTGCTGCTGTTAAAGGATAGTAGTTTGTCATACTTTATTTAACCTCCATCACCCGTTTTTTCTCTTTTCCCGGGTACAAAAACATTACATACTTGTTCATCATTCCTTTTTTATTACGTGACAAAAAATAGCACAGATTTTTCCCAAATACCAGTACCCTCAGCACTTAATGAACACTTTACATAAAATTGACCGAGACTTATCATGCATTTAACAAAACGCATCTGATAAGTCCCGGTCAGGGATTGTTGTCATTCGTAATCGCCTTTGGCGGTTAAAAACAGGCACATTATTTTTCAGAATTACTGACATCATATTTCTCAAAAAACTCCATCACTGTACGCTGATACAGTTTCGGATCTGCATAGGCACTGCACAGATGCCTTGCTCCCTGTACAATGACCAGTTCCTTTGGTGCTTTGCACAGCATATAGTTCTGGAATGAATTGTTCGGGTACACATAAGTATCCTTCTCTCCATGAAAGAAAAGGACAGGTCTTGTATTCCTTTTCATAGCTTCTGTGGTATCTGCATCTTTCATACGAAATCCTGCCACAAAATGGCACAGACAGTTCATTTCCTTCAAAAGCAAAGGAATATAATGCAAATGAAACCAGTTGTCAGCCATATCCCGCATCTGTCTTTCCATAGACTGAAAACCACAATCTGCGATCAACCCTTTCACCTCTGACGGAAGCCTGTATCCGGATGCCATCAGTACAGCGGCAGCCCCCATAGACTGTCCATACAGATAGATTGGAAGCTTCTCCTTGTTTCTTTCGGACACATAAATTGCCCAACGCTGCACATCCCATTTTTCCTTTGCTCCAAAGGTGATATATTTTCCTTCACTTTCTCCACAGCATCGCTGTTCCATAAACAGAAGATTACATTGATGCTCATGGAGATATTTTGCCATAAATGACAGGGAACCAAATCTGCTGCCCCGATAGCCATGGCTTAATATGACAAATCTCTTTGCATTCTCTGCAGGCAGATAGAATCCATGGAGTTTTAATCCATCCACACTCCGGATATAGCAGTCCTGCATCTTCTGAGCTTCGCACCATGCCCTGCTCTCCTCATATTCCTTTGCATATCCGTTTCTGGGATGATTATCTCGTATATGGGATAATTCAAACCATTTTTTTCTTTCCTTTTTCCTTCCCCCTCTTTTGCAGCGGACCACCATGTTAAAAAAACGCCAGCCAATTTCCATAATCCCTGAGAAAAAAAGCAATCCTGCTGCTGACAACTTACAAATTTTTTTCTTCATCTCATTTTCTTTCTATAAATTTTCTCATAAATTCTTCATACCCACAAGGTTTTCCCCAGAAATATCCCTGGGTAAATTCCGGGCGCAGCTTTCGGATTTTGAGCCATTCCTGAGCATTTTCCACGCCTTCAATACAAATCTTCATATCCAGATTATGAATCATGGTGCAAAACTGATTCAGCAGATAATATTCCTGTTCATCTGCAACTGCTTTGGCAGTGAAAGAGCGGTCAATCTTAATGATCTCCGGTTTCAGCTCGCTGAGATAATGGAAGTTCGAATATCCGGTTCCAAAGTCATCCAGTGCAAGACTGATTCCCATCCGCCTCAGTTCTGATAGAAAATGCTTCTCATTAATATTTTGTTCCAGAAGATCACTTTCTGTCAATTCCACGATCAAGGCTCCCAGCGGCAGTCCGGCTTTTTGCATTTCCGCACTGATATCCTGGATCACATCAGACTTGGATGCCTGCACCTGGGAAATATTAATACTCACCCGGAACTTAGGAAGTACTTTTCGGATTTCATTGCATTTCCCCATAACCTCTCTCATCATCCAGCGGCCAGCAGGAATAATAAGTCCTGTTTCTTCCAAAATCGGAATAAACTCTGCCGGTGAAACCATTCCGAATTTTTCAGAAGCAAAACGCATTAAAGCTTCTGCTCCATAAGGCACCTTTTTATCTTCCGCAAATACAGG
This sequence comes from Blautia sp. HCP3S3_C4, assembly GCF_052064095.1. Classification (NCBI taxonomy): domain Bacteria; kingdom Bacillati; phylum Bacillota; class Clostridia; order Lachnospirales; family Lachnospiraceae; genus Blautia; species Blautia sp. HCP3S3_C4. Next base: position 355,673 of record NZ_JBQHWF010000001.1, on the reverse strand, counting down.
CTGATAAAAAGCCGTAAATCCCTGGAGTCCATTGTTCACAGCCTCCCGCAGTTCCTGGGTAATCTCCCTCTTCCGAAGAAATTTTCTGTAGGTTTCCCTGTCAAATATATAACAGCGGTTTCTTCCCAGCTTCTTGGCCTCATTCAAAGCAAAATCCGTCAGCTTCAGAGCTTCTGAATACTGGTCTCCCCCTAATGTCCCAAATGGCACAATGCCTCCAGAAACCGTATACATAACCTTAAACTTGTTAGCTTCAATGAATCTGTCTATTGCCTCTCTCACTTTATCATAAAGCTTCTCTGCATCCCTCACCTTGTCAGAAGAAACATCCAGGATCAGAAATTCATCTGCCACAAGCTTGTACACTTTCTGTCCTTCTGACAGGCAGCCGGAAATACAATCTGCTGTTTTTCTAAGTACAAAGTCACCGTACTCCTGTCCGAAGTTATCATTGATTTCCTTAAAATGATCGATTCCTATACGAAGCAGATATCCTGTTTCCAAAGGTGTATCCTGTTGATTCATATACTGCCGGAATCCTGTTTCTCCCAATAATCCGCTTATATTATCGGCCTTCTGTCTCTCTCCGATCTCGTTGATACAGCCGATCATATAAAGAGGTTTCATGTTATCATCCCGAACCAAATAACCTTTGCAATGAATCCAGACCGGCATTTTTTTCAGATCCAGCCATCGATACTCCATGCTATGGGTACAGCGGTCTGTTTTAAGAAGATCATCAAATTCCTCTTTCAGTTTTTCATAATCAGATTCATATACAAATTCTTTATGATTTGAAATTACATTATGAAAACCATTTTTCGGAATGCAGAAACGGTCAAGGGCCTGGTTTGCTATGTAATAAAAATCTGTCCGAAAATCAACCACATACGGGTAATTATCTGTAGTCGGACTCAGAAGATCGATCATGCTGCAAAGCTCATCCAATGGCATTCCCTGATATTTTTTCTCCTGCAGGATTACCTCATCTGTAATCTCCTCTGTGGAATGCTTTTCCATACGGGAAAGCAGATGTTCCAGATCAGTTGACCGCGCGATCTTCTTCCTGCGCTTCTGACGATACAGCATGGTATCACTTCGTCTTACAATATCTTTAAAGTCAAAATCTATATCTGGCTGATAATAGGCATATCCTGCTGATATGCTAAGCGGATAATCCAGCTTATGTATTTCCGCTGTTTTCTTCAAAATCAGCTCCAGTGTCTTCAGTCGTTCCGGAATCCTGTCCTTCTCATCACTGTGAAATACATACGCAAACTCATCGCCACCGATTCGAAAACAGTTCTTGACATTTTGAAATGCCTGACTGATACACTGATAACACAGTTTCAGTGCCTCGTCTCCTTTTTCATGTCCAAAATTATCGTTGATCACTTTCAGGTTATCCAGATCAAAAAGTACTACACCTGTAGTGCGCAGTTTTATTTCACCTTCATCCAGATACTTCACCATATTCTCGTAAGCATTTCGGTTCATGGCTTCTGTGAGCATATCCATATTGGCTATTTTCTGCAGATAGATCACCTTTTGTTTCTGGATATATTGATCGTAATATTGAGAAACCTGAATCCAGATCAGCATAATAATAAACAGCATGATTCCTGTGGAAAGCAGAATGGATGTCTGTTCAAATCTTCTTAAATAATAAAGAAACATTTCTGCCATTCCAAATCCCATGACCACGTACATAGGATACTGGAATTTTTTGGCTACATCATTTTCTTTTTTTCTGGCTTCGTAAAGAATGATCGCAACTGTGTAAACCGCATTGGCAACCATAATAACATGAGTTACAGAAAGTAACCGGGACATATCAATAATTCCTGTACACTGAAGTAAAACATCGACTGCCATATTTGCAAGATAAAGGCTGGAAAAAACTAATGCAACTTTGTGGTACCTGCTTTTGCAGATATCATATAACAGGAAATTAAATGGTACCGGGAAAAGAAAGAGTGAAAAATAATCCACAAAATATAAGGTTCTTCCATCCGGAATCAAAAACTGCACAAAACCACATTGTACCAGTGTCCATACTGCGACCAGCAATGAGAAAAATCCAAGGTTTAAAAAAATCTCAATTTTTGCTTCTGTCTTGTCTCTTCTTTTTCTTCGCGCTGCGCCACAATAGAGAATCAGGCAGATAACAGCGGCAAACAGGATTCCACAGCTGATTACCAGAGTTCCAAGACTGTCCGTCAGGATTTTCAGAATACAATCGCCTCGTGTTCCATATACAAGGCTGACTTCATTTCCATAATAGCCCTCATATACCGGAATAATTCTGACCTCCAGACTTTTGCCTGCGCTGTCTCCCGGAATATCCACAATGTGCCAGCAGCATCCAGGTGTTTCCATAAATCCCGGAGCATCCGGTTCATTTCCGTATTCATATATTTTTTCTCCATCCAGCCAAACTTCTGCAATGGTGTGGGTGGTTTTAAATAAGATGGATCTGGGAATATCGAAATCTTCAGGCAGAGCAATATTCTCTGATTTGATTTCTCCTTCTTTCAGTTCTTTTGTTTCGCACCGGATCGTATTATCCCAGAACAATTTTTCCCTGGTCGTACTCTGGCTGAAGATCCAACCTGAAAAACAAATGGCAAACAGTCCAAATGCGAACAGGGTGATCCATAATTTCTTTTCTATTTTCATAGCCTCTTCCTTTTCCAATATGCCTGCATTCTGAGACATATCCAATATAATTTCATTTGTATTTCTGCATTTCGCTTATTTCATTGTATCATAGATTTCTGAATAATTGTTAGTAATTTTTGACACTTTCTTTTTGGATAAATCCATTTTTTCTCCCAGGATATAAAAAAGACCATCTACATTTTTGCAGTAAATGATCTTTTCATCACTAATGTTCAAAAATCTCCAGGATAATATTGTTATCTTCCAAGTCTTCCCTTAAAATCTGCGTAACCAAACTCTGTAAGCCGTAACATAGTGTTGTCAGCACGTCTGAGCCAGATATCCGGCAGTGGCATTCCATTAAATGTATTATTCTTACAGGTAGTATAAATGGCCATATCTCCAAACATAAGAAGATCTCCATACTGGGGAATCTGCCTGAATTTGTAATCTCCGATCACATCTCCTGATAAACAGGTAGGGCCTCCAAGCCGAACCGTAATCCCCTCTTCTTTCAGTTTATCTGTACCAAGTAATGGCGGACAATAAGGCATTTCCAGTACATCCGGCATATGACAGGCAGCACTGGCATCTACAATTGCAATCTGTGTCTCTCCATTTTTCAGAACATCCAGTACACTGGTCAGGAAAAATCCAGCATTTAATGCCCACGCCTCTCCTGGTTCCAGATAAACTTCCACATCCCAATCATTCTTTGCCATCTGAATACATCGTTCCAGTCGTTCAATGTCATACCCTGGTCTTGTAATATGATGGCCACCACCAAAATTAATCCACTTTACCTGAGAAGCCAGATCACCGAAATGCTTCTTTACAGAAACAAGTGTTATCTCCAGATCATCAGAATCCTGTTCACAGAGAGTATGAAAATGAAGACCATCCAGTAAATCCAGAAGCTCCGGATTTTTCCCAATTGCCTCATCCCACTGCTTTCTTGTTGTGCCCATACGGCTCCCCGGTGCACAGGGATCATAAATCTCATGGCCTTCCTGGGTAGAACATTCCGGATTGATCCGAAGTCCCACACTCTTTCCAGCTTCCTTTGCCCTCAGTCCAAACCGAAGGAGCTGAGACGGAGAATTAAACACAATATGATCTGCATATTGAAGCAGTTCTTCAAATTCATCTGCCCGATAACCGGCACAGAATACATGGACTTCCTTTCCAGGCAATTCTTCTGCACCCAGTCTTGCCTCAAACAGTCCGCTGGCCTCAGTACCTGCAAGATATGGCTCTAAAAAGCCATAACAGTCATAGTTACTGAATGCTTTCTGCGCCAGAAGCATCTTACATCCTGTTCGCTCAGCCACTTTACCAAGAAGTTCAGCATTTTTTATAAGAGCTTTTTCATCCAGGATATAGCAGGGAGTTTTTATATTCCTAAATTCCGGCGGAATAACTCCGCCGGTTGCTGCAAATGGGGCTCTTTTATCCAATCCTTCCATTAGTCTACCAGCTTTGGATCGTGGCTTTCACTGCGTGGCAGACCATACTTGTCAAGCGCTTCCAGGAACGGATCCGGATCAAATTCTTCTACTGTATACACACCTGGTCTGATCCATTTTCCGGTCAGCATCATAAGTGCACCACACATTGCCGGAACACCTGTTGTGTAGCTGATTGCCTGACTTCCCACCTCATGATAGCATTCCTGATGATCGCATACATTATAAATATAATATGTTTTTTCTTTTCCATCCTTTACGCCTGTAAAAATACAGCCAATATTTGTTTTACCTTTTGTACGTGGTCCAAGACTTGCAGGATCCGGAAGCAGTGCTTTCAGAAACTGAATCGGAACAACTTCCTGTCCATTATACTGGATCGGTGTTGTAGAAAGCATTCCCACATCCTCCAGACAACGCATATGATCCAGATAGCTCTGTCCAAAAGTCATAAAGAAACGAATCCGTTTTACACCCGGAATTGTTTTTGCCAGAGACTCGATTTCCTCATGGTGAAGCAGATACATATCCTTATCTCCCACCTGGTCAAACTTATATTCTCTCTTAATGGCCATCGGCGGGATTTCCACCCAGTGTCCGTTTTCCCAGTAGCTTCCCGGTGCACTTACTTCACGGAGGTTGATTTCCGGATTAAAGTTTGTGGCAAATGCATATCCATGGTCTCCGCCATTGCAGTCCAGAATATCAATCGTATCAATCTGGTCAAATTCATGCTTTAATGCATGGGCACAGTATGCCTGTGTAACACCCGGATCAAATCCACAGCCAAGTAAAGCTGTAAGACCTGCATCCTCAAATTTTTTGCGATATGCCCACTGCCAGGAGTAATCAAAGTAAGCGGAAAAGCCCTCTTCTTTACAACGTTTCTCATAAATAGCACGCCATTGTGGATCATCCGTATCTTCCGGCTCATAGTTTGCGGTGTCCATATAGTTTACACCACAGGCCAGACATGCATCCATGATCGTCAGATCCTGATATGGAAGTGCAATGTTCATTACCAGATCCGGCTTATAATCATTGATCAGTTTGATCAGCTGATCCACATCATCCGCATCAACCTTGGCTGTGGTAAGAACAGTCTTTGTCTTTCCTCTTAATTTTTCTGCAAGGGCATCACATTTTTCCTTTGTACGGCTTGCAATACATAATTCTGTAAACACCTCATCTGCCTGACAACATTTCTGGATTGCTACACTGGCTACTCCTCCGCAGCCGATCACAAGTACTCTGCTCATAACTTCTTCTCCTTTTTCCTTATATATAACCGTTTCTTCAACAGTTTTTTATAGTGTTTATATTATCTGTATCCTTCAGATTTATTTTGTAATTGCCAGAAGCAGTTCCCGAAGTACCTTACATGCTGTTGCAGTGGAAACACCACTTACATCCAGCATAGGTGCCAGTTCATTCACATCTGCACCTACCACATTAGTCTGAGAAACTGTCTGTATTGCTTCCAGAAGTTCCAGGAAGGTCACACCTCCTGCCTCCGGAGTTCCTGTTCCCGGAAAAGCTGACGGATCCAGACAGTCCAGATCAATTGTAAAATATACCGGAACCTTTTTTTCTTTCAGTTCTCTGACTGTCTCTTTCAGTCCATCAAAAGTAAAGGGATGAAAATCCGTATGCTTCGAAGCAAACTGAAATTCTTCTCTCTCCCCGCTTCTGATGCAGAACTGGTGGATACGGTTATCTCCCAGAAGCTCATAGCATCTTCGCAGCACACAGGCATGACTTAATCTGGCTCCCAGATAATCCTCTCTCAAATCTGCATGTGCATCAAAATGTATGATATGAAGATCCGGATATTTATTGAATACAGCACGTACAGCTGCTAATGTTACCAGATGTTCCCCTCCCAGAAGCACCGGGATTTTTTCTGCTTTCAATATTTCCTCTGCCCGCTTTTCAATGTCTGAAAGAGCCATTTCACTGCTTCCGAAACAAAGCTCCAGATCACCACTGTCAAATACTCTGATATCCATAAGATCTTTGTCCTGATACGGACTGTAGGTCTCCAGTCCAAAGCTCTCATGACGCATGGCAGACGGGCCAAACCTGGCACCTGGACGAAAGCTTGTTGTGGAATCAAAGGGAGCACCATAAAGAACAACAGATGCCTCCTCAAAACTGCTTTCACAGCCGATAAAGGTTTCTACATTAGACTGAATCATAAGTTATCCCTCCACTTCCTTCAGCATATCTTCCAGAAATGCAGGAAGATAGAATGCTCCTTTATGGAGTCTTGTTGTATAGTAACGTGTACGAAAATTTAATGCATTCCATGCTTCCGGATCCAGATCATCAACAGGATGATATTTTTTACTTGCGAATCCAAATAACCAGTAACCTGCGGCAAATGTAGGGATATGTGCCTGATAAACACGGCTGATCTGGAATGTACTGGCAATTTTCTTATGACTGCGCTGCATTGCATGTGCGTCTTCTGTATAGAAGGGGCTTCCCTGCTGATTAACCATAATTCCATCATCTTTTAATGCATTATAACAGTTTCCGTAAAATTCACGGGTAAACAGTCCCTCAGAAGGGCCAAAGGGATCCGAAGAATCCACAATAATAAGATCATATTTTCCCTCACATCGCCGAATAAATTTCAGCGCATTTTCGTAATGTAGATGTACTCTTCTGTCATCCAGTCTGCATGCATTTTCCGGAAGATATGCGCGACAGGCTTCCACAACCAGAGGGTCCATTTCTACCAGATCGATATGTCTGACTCTGTCATATCTGGTCAGTTCACGGACAACTCCGCCATCTCCTGCACCGATCACAAGAATATCCCTTGCTTCTTTGTGGACTGCCATGGGCACATGGGTGATCATCTCATCATAAATAAATTCATCTCTCTCTGTGAGCATTACATTTCCATCCAGAGTCAGCACACGTCCAAATTCAGGTGTTTCAAAAATATCAATTCTCTGATAATCACTCTGCTTAGAATAAAGCTGACGGTTTACCCGGATACTGTGCTTTACATCCGGTGTGTGAAATTCTGAAAACCACATTTCCATTGTCTTTACCTCCCTGCCAGAACATTCAGTCTCAAAATATCCGGATCCTCAGGTCCTGTCATATTGCAGCCCTTTGCTTTGGCATATTCAATATAATCCAGGATTTCTGCTGTAATCCTCTCTCCAGGTGCAAGGATGGGAATCCCAGGCGGATAACACATTACAAATTCACTACAGACCTTCCCTTCAGTCTCCCGGAGAGGCAGGCTGCATTTATCTGCATAAAAAGCTTCCTGTGGACTGGTCACCACCTGAGGATCAATATATTCCTGGCTCAAAAGCCCGGAGCCATCTGTCTGAAAACGTCTGCGGATTTCAGCAAGTGCACTTACAAGCCGCTCCACCTCCTGGGCACGGTCACCAATGGAAAGATAGGCCAGAATATTTCCAATATCACCGAATTCTATCTGGATATCATATTCATCCCGCAAAATATCATAAACCTCGATCCCTGCAAGTCCGATGTCCAGCGTATGTACACTTAATTTCGTAATGTCAAAATCAAAGACTGAATTTCCATTGACCAGTTCTTTTCCAAATGCATAATAACCGCCAATGGCATTAATTTCCTCTCTGGCATATTCTGCCATATCTGCTACCTGATGAAAAATCTGGCGGCCTCTCTGTGCAAGATTTCTTCTTGAAATATCAAGGCTGGACATCAGAAGATAGCTTCCTGATGTTGTCTGCGTCAGATTAATAATCTGGCGAACATATCCTGCGTGTACAGCCGGTCCTGTAAGGAGAAGGCTTGACTGTGTAAGGCTTCCACCGCTCTTGTGCATGGATACAGCTGCCATGTCTGCACCTGCTGCCATAGCAGAAACCGGAAGACCACCGCCAAAATAAAAATGAGTTCCATGGGCTTCATCTGCCAGACACAGCATTCCTGCATCATGTGCCATCTTAACGATCGCACGTAAATCACTGCATATTCCATAATAGGTTGGGTTATTTACCAGTACTGCAACTGCTTTGGGATGCTCTTTTATGGCCTTCTCAACCTGTTCCCTGCGCATTCCAAGAGAGATTCCAAGTCTCTGATCCACCTCCGGATTTACATAAACAGGGATCGCACCGCACAAAACAAGGGCATTTAAAACGCTCCTGTGAACATTACGGGGAAGTATGATCTCATCTCCCCGTTTACAGGCAGTCAATACCATTGTCTGAACAGAACTTGTTGTGCCTCCTACCATCAAAAATGCATGTGCTGCCCCAAAAGCATCTGCTGCCAGCTCTTCCGCTTCCCGTATTACAGATACAGGATGACAGAGATTGTCCAGTGGTTTCATGCTGTTAACATCCACACCTACACATTTTTGTCCCAGGAATTCTGTCAATTCCGGATTACCTCTTCCGCGTTTATGACCCGGCACATCAAATGGCACCACTCTCATTCGTCGGAAAGTCTCCAGAGCTTCATGTATGGGTGCATGGTTCTGGTTTAATTTAAAACGACTTCCTTTCATCATTCCTCCATTTCCAGTTTCCTTTGCTTCACCCCCCAATCAGCAATTTCACAGACTGAACAAAACAAAAAAACGCAGGTAGGGCACTCAGCCACAAACCTGCGTTTTGATCTGTATCTATATGTTTTATCAACAAGCATAAAAAAGCAGATAATACCTTCTTTCAGCATCATAAATAAAACTTCTGGATCATGCGTGTCAGAGTCTATATAGCAATTATACTTTTACTACTCTTATTGACCGTTTCACAAGTCTGCGCGTCCGGCGCATCGCGGTTATCAAAGGAACCTACTTATAAAATTTGAGTTTCTAACTCAATCAATAAGGTAACCAAAGTTACCATAATCGGCAGTGGACCCGGCTGTCCGTATGGCCTTAACCCTCCCGGGTGGTCCAAAACAATTGCTTTGAAAAGACTCTGTCTATTACTCTGCATCTTCGTCTTTCAAAATCGCGTTTATCATAACATGTAAAAAACATACTGTCAATAATATACAGTTAAAATAATTGATAAGATTATGTAAAATGTTACTGTTCACTCCGTTCTCAGCAACACGCTTCGCGATGCACAGAATTTATGCTAGTCGCATAAATTCGCGCGGTATGTCTCGGGTTTTCTGTGACCTTCGCTCACCAAAAACACCTCGCGGGATATTACCAGTAAACAGTAACGTAAAATTTATCTGCTATTCTTCCGTTTTCTTCTCATTTAAGCACATCTGTTTTTATCACAACGCTATCTCAAAAAAATCTCTTATATCAACAAAGCTAACGTTCCAACAACAATCAGCAACAGTCCTGCTCCTGATTTTAATGACAGCTTTTCATGGAACATCACATATGAGAATGCAATGGTCACAAGGATACTCAGTTTATCAATCGGAACTACCACACTGGCCGGACCTGTCTGAAGTGCTCTGTAATAACATAACCAGGAACTGCCTGTTGCAAACCCGGAAAGAATAAGGAACAACCAGCTTTTTCTGTCAATATTCTTAACCGTATCCTGCTTTCCGGTCACAAATACAACAATCCATGCCATCACTAATACAACAGCTGTCCGGATCGCAGTTCCGAGATTTGAATTGACATCCTGAATTCCAATCTTTCCCAAAATAGAGGTAAGACTGGCAAAAACAGCAGAGCCGACTGCATAAAGCAGCCACTTCTTATCTTCTTTTTTCTCCTGTGTTTCCTTTTTCTGTATCATCAGATAAGTGCCAATCCCGATAAGTATCATTGAAACAAATTTCAGCCACGTTATTTCTTCCCCGAGAAAAATAAACGCCAGGAGCATCGTTATCACTGTACTTGATTTATCAATTGGTGTTACTTTATTGATATCTCCGATCTGCAGTGCTTTGAAATAGCACAGCCAGGATATCCCCGTTGACAGTCCTGACAAAATCAGAAAGATCAGGACTTTTTCTGAAATATCTCTGATTCCGCTTTGTGCCCCGACCACGAATACCATAATCCATGAAAAGATTAGTACTACGCCGGTTCTTAATGCTGTCGCAACATTAGAATCTGTATTTCTGATTCCACATTTTGCCAGTATGGCAGTCAAGCCAGCAAACAAAGCAGAACCAAACGCAAATAACAGCCACATATTTCCTCCGCCCATTAATTATTTTACCTGTTCCAGCAGATTATACACTTTCCAACATAATCCGCAGAATTTCTTTATCTGTTTCTTTCATTCCTTCTTTGCCGATCTGTCCTACGCAGCTGATGGTTTCGCCGGCTTCTTCCTTGAGGATTCCGGTGTATGGCGCATAGGACTGACCATTCATAGCAAGGTGATGTGCCAGGAATGCAGCGTCAAGACTGGCGGCGATTTTCGCTGCACAGGATATTTTCGCTCCATCACAGATGATTCCCGGAATATTGGCAAGCGTATTCTCTATGGTCTTCTTGATCACAGAAAGTTCTCCACCGCCGATGTAAGTAATCCCCGCACCGGCTGCACAGGACGCAGATACCGCACCGCAAAATGCGGAAAGTTTACCGATGTACTGTTTCTGGTATACAGTTAAGAGGTTAGAAAATACCAGTGCGCGGTAAAGTACATAGTCCGGAAGTTCCATTTCTCTGGCATATACGATCAGAGGTACAGAACAGGCAATTCCCTGGTTTCCGCTGCCTGAGTTGATGACTACCGGCATGTCACATCCGCCCATTCTGGCTTCGGAAGCTGCGGCTGTAAGGCTGCGCATTTTCGTGAGCATATCATTGGAGTAGGTTTCACGGATGATCCGGCCGATTCCAAGACCGTATTTACCAGTCATTCCTTCATGGGCGATTGCCATATTGCTGCGGATCTGATTTTCTATAATTTCTTTGACATCATCAAGTTCTACAGTATCTGCAAATGTTTTAATATCTTCCAGATTGAGCAGAGTTCTGTCTGCTGCAGCCGGAGTTTCACCGGATTTATGATCTGAATCCAGCAGGACTTCCTGGTTCTTTACAATTTTGGTTACATTTATATGATCGTATTTAATTTCCAGACTTACTGTGTCATCTCCAGCCTGCATTTCTATGATAAAGTGCAGGACTACCGGGGAGTCCAGAAGTTCTACTTTGCATATCTTTTTGTCCAGAAGTTCACAACATCTCTTTCTTCCGGATTCATTTACCTTCGAAAGAACTTCCATATTCAATAATGGGTCTCCGGCTACTGCACCAAGGACTACACCTGCTTCAATTCCAGTCAATCCGCCGGAGTTTGGAATGATAACACAACGGACATTTTTTATAATGTTTCCACTGCATTTTGCGGTGATATGTTCCGGTTCTTTTCCCAAAACTTCTCGTGCTCTGGCTGCTCCATATGCCAGCGCGATCGGTTCTGTACATCCCATTGCAGGAATCATTTCTTCTTTCAGAATGCCTATGTAATTCTGATATATTCTCTCATCTAACATTGTGCTGATGTCTCCTGTTCATTTTTAATATTTATTCAAGTATGACATAACACTATCAGAATGTCCAGAAAAAATCAGCCCGGTGTATTTTCTGTGCGGTTCAGGTATATATAAAATCCCACATTCAATATAATTCCCGTTACTGTTGCAATGGCAGCTCCGGCTGCATCCATATGAAGTCCCGCTGCCAGCACCAGATTTCCGATCACATTTAGAATAATTCTGAAATTTGTCAACCACCAAAATTACTATTGAACCGTAACCTGGAAAGTTCTATAATGAGTTCCGATATCAGAACTCGGAAAAGATAAATTGTTTCCGATGACGGAAATTTAAAAAATACAAGGTGGAAATTACAATGAATATTACCGTTTATCTTGGAGCTTTGGAGGGAAATGATCCGGCACTTGGAGATGCTGTCCGGGAACTTGGTACATGGATTGGAGAAAGCGGAAATTCTTTGATATATGGTGGATCGAAGTCCGGCCTTATGGGACAGATAGCAGAAAGTGTGCTGAATGCCGGAGGAAAAGTAACAGGCGTGGAACCACAGTTTTTTATAGATTCTGAACTGCAGTATGATGAGATCACAGAACTGATCGTTACGAAAAATATGGCTGAAAGAAAAGCAAAAATGATTGAACTTGGTGATGCATTTATTGCATTTCCGGGAGGCACCGGTACTCTGGAGGAAATCACAGAAGTTATGTCCATGGTTTCCCTCAAACACCTGGATGCCCCCTGTATTCTGTATAATCTGAATGGATATTATGACAGCCTGAAGCAGCTTCTTAACCATATGATCAAGATGGGGCTGTCCTCAGAAAATCGTCAACAGGGAATTTATTTTGCTGATGATCTGGAAGATATCAAAACATATCTGACTGCAGTAACCAGCCCGAAATAAAATTCAATATCAAAGTAACTGGTCGGTATGTTGACAGCAGACTTCTGAACAGTTACGTGTCAGATGACAAATAAAGGTGCACAAACCTCCGCGCAATGCACATCTAAAAACTCATAAAAAAGTACTTCGTCCACAGGAAGTACTTTTTTTATACCTTTATACCGAAAAGAAAATATTTTAGTAGCCTGATTCAGTTAATTATGAAAGTACCGCATCCACCAGTCTTCGCGTATATTCTTCCTTTGGTTCATTGATGATATCATCGGGAATTCCGCTTTCCACTACTTTTCCCTCATACAGTACCAGGACCCTGTCGCAGAACATCTGGACAAGAGCCAGATTATGGCAGATAAAGATAAAAGACAGCCCCTTCTTCTCTTTCAAGTCTTTCAGAAGCTCCATGATCTGTTTCTGTATGGTTACATCCAGGGCACTGGTTGCCTCATCACAGATCAGAACTTTTGGTTCCACTGCCAGGGCTCTTGCGATCGCAGCCCGCTGACACTGTCCGCCACTTACCTCATGAGGATATCTTTTTGCATATTCCTTCTCAAGACCGCACTGCTCAAGCAATTCTGCTACTCTTTTCTCTATATCAGCCTTTTTCATTCCACGGTTGCGAAGGCTCTCACCGATCCCGTCACCCAGTGTCCTTCTGGGATCAAAAGAACCCACCGGATTCTGAAAAACCATCTGTATATCTCCATATACCTCTTTCAGCTGACTTTGTTTCAGTCTTGTAATATCTTTTCCTTCAAATTTCAATGTACCCTCTGTGATATCAGTCAGCCGGGTGAGCAGCTTTGCTATTGTACTTTTCCCACTGCCGGATTCTCCTACGATTCCCAGCGTTTCTCCTTTTTTTAGTGTAAAGCTTACATCATTTACTGCTTTAAAAGGATTTTTTCCTCTCTGGGTAAATATTTTTGTTAAATGTTCTGCCTCTAAAAGTATGCTCATACTCTAACCTTCCTTTGCAGCTTTGGTACAGCCTCCAGCAATTTCCTGGTATACGGATCCCGGGGATGATCCAGTACACGGTCTGCTGTGCCATATTCTATTGTTTTGCCATTTTTCAAAACCAACACAGTATCTGCCATTGCCCGGACTACTCCGATATCATGTGTCACGATCACGATTGCAGTTCCAAACAACTCTCTTAACTTAAGCATTTCCTTTACAACCTGACGCTGTACAGACACATCCAGAGCACTGGTCGGCTCATCTGCAAATAAGACAGGCGGATTCATAAGCATGGCGATTGCAATACCTGCTCTCTGATTCATTCCGCCAGACAGTTCAAATGGATAACTGTCCCACACGCGCTGGCTGTCCTTAAAATTCAGTTTGTCAAACAGATCCATTGCTCTGGTTTTGGCCTCACTTCTTGTTATCTTCGTATGCGCACGCATACTTTCATAAATCTGTTCTCCAATGGTGCGTATCGGACACAGAGAGGCACCTGCGTCCTGAAAGATCATTCCGATTTTTGCACCTCTGATCTTTCTTTTTTCTTTCTCCGGTATATCCAGGATATTCTGATCCATATATCGGATATCTCCTCTTGTCACAAGACCATCCGATCCCAGAAGTCCCATTGCAGCTTTGATCAGAGTGCTTTTTCCACTGCCTGATTCCCCCACAAGACCAAGTATTTCTCCATGTTCAAGGGAGAAGCTCACATCATGAACCACCGCTTTCCCGCCAAATGATATCTCTACGGAATCGTAGGTCAGTATTTTTCTATCCATCTGCAAACCATCCTTGCTAATCCTTACCAAATCAGGGGCAAAATAGTTACTGTTCACTCCGTTCTCAGTAACGTAGCCAAAATTCATTCCAGATTGCCTGCGGCAATGGAATTTTGGCTTGTATGTCTCGGGATTTTGACATATTCATGCCAAAACACCTCGCGGAATAGTGATATGTGAACAGTAACGCAAAATATCATCTGCCCCTGAAATATCATCGTTCAAATATTCTTCATTTATTGTTACAGTTTAGTTGATATCCAAATCCGCTGTCAATTCATAATAATCACATGGATGTGCAGTCAGTCCTGTTACATTAGACTGCATGATCATGCTCATTCTCAGGTAAGAGCAGAATACATAGGCATTGTCATCCAGGATTGTCTGCTGCATCTGAATCGCCAGATCTGAACGCTTATCTGCATCGAATTCTTGCTTCATCTGTTTTTCCAGATCTTCCAGTTTATCACTGTGATAATGTCCGTTATTGCTTGCAGATTCATCCAGTGTGCAGGAAGTGAAGAAATACTCCGGATCTCCTGTAGGTGCAGTTACCATGGCACTTGCATATACATCCCATAATGTAGGGTCTTTACGGATAGTATTATTATCAGAGGTACAATTTATCTGAACATCCATACCGATTTCTTTTAAGGTTGCCTGTGCAGACTCTGCAAGAAGCGGAAGCTCCTGACGGCTGGGATAAGTAAGCCAGCGGATCTCCAGTTTCTGTCCGTCTTTTTCACGGATACCGTCACCATCAGAATCCACCCATCCAGCTTCCTCCAGAACCTTCTTTGCCCCATCAGGATCATAGCTCTCTGTTGTCAGATTCTGCCCGCCAAAAGAAAAGGTATCCGGGAAAACACCCACTGCAGGATATCCGTATCCTTTCAGGAGCACAGATACAAAGCTTTCCTTATCAATACCCATGGCAATTGCTTTGCGCACTGCAGGGTCAGATGTTACAGGACTTTCAAAGTTCATCCACCCATAGAATGCACGGCTTGTAGCTGTACTGGTAAATGTAAAGTCATCATTTTCAAATAAGGGATAGCTTGCATATGCCATACCATAGGCAGCATTGATCTCCCCTGCCTGAAGAGCCATTGCCAGTGTATCACCGTCAGAAATTGTGCGGACAGTGATCTCGTCCACATTTACATCTCCGTTCCAGTAATTTTCATTTTTTGCAAGATTAACATGATCATCTGTCACCAGTTCAGTTGCCACATAAGGGCCTGTACCGATCACAATCCCATCATCACTGATCCCGGCCTGCATATCAATAATGCATCCATAAGGATCACTGAGATAATTGATAAGTGCAGGCTTCGGTTCTGTAGTCTTTATGGTAACAGTATTTCCATCTGCCTCGATGGTATCAATGCAGAGATCTCCTGCTGCACGCTCATGATTGGCAACCAGAGCCTCCAGGCTTTCCTTTACTGCCTCTCCGTCACAGGCACGTCCATTGGAGAACACAACTCCGTCATTCAGTGTGATCTTCCAGGTCAGCTCGTCAATATTTTCATACTCTTTTGCGATCCATGGCTCTATTTCCATTGCATCGGAATAACGGAAAAGAGTTTCCCCTACTCCATAACGGATACACGCCCATCCTGCATATGTATTTTGTGGATTAATATCTGCCTCTTCATTTTCCGCATTAAAGGTGGTATCGCCAAATACAAATGTCTTTTTATCTGCAGCCAGTGTTGGCATAGCTGTCGCTCCTACCGCCAGCCCCAGGGCAATTGCCATTGCCAGAAATTTCTTTGTTCTCATTTTCTTTCCTCCTCGTTTGTTTTCATATTACTTATCATGAACGGCTGTTCTTAGGATCCAGATAGTCACGAACTGTATCACCTAACAGATTGAAAATTGCCACAGATATAAAAATTGCAATTCCAGGTGATAATACTACCCATGGATATGTCTGGATCATACTTCGTCCGCTGCTCATCATACTTCCCCACTCAGCCATGGGAATCTGTGCTCCCAGTCCAAGAAATGACAGACCTGCAAGCTCCATCATCATAGTACCGATATCAAGCATGGCTGTTACCAGAACAGGCCCCAGCATATTGGGAAGAATATGCCTGAGCATAATCTGACCTGAGCTGTCACCTGCCAGTATGGCAGCATGAATATAGGGTTCCTCTTTTAATGCCAGAGTCTGCCCTCTGGCAATACGTGAATATTTCGGCCAGCTTACTACTGCCAGTGCTATAACAGCATTCTGAATGCCTCCCCCAAGAATAGCCGCAATCGCCATGGCAAATACAAGCCCAGGGAAAGCAAGACATACATCTGAAATCCTCATCATAACAGTATCTGCAGCTCCGCCAAAATATCCGCAGCATACACCCACAGCTGTTCCTAACACAAAAATCACAGCAACCAAGATAAAGGTCGAAAAAATACTGGCTCTTGCACCACTTATAACTCTGGACAGCATATCTCTCCCATATGTATCTGTTCCCATAGGATGCTGAAGACTGGGGGGCTGAAGTGCACTTGCCAGATCCTGTGCATAAGGGTCATATGGACAGAGATGCTCTGAAAAAACTGCAAGTATCACAAGCCCTATTGCCAGAATAAGAAAAAAGACCAGCTTTTGTTTTATATGGTTTTTCTTAATCTTCTGTACACGCACTGTCACATTTTTATTCTGCTTTTCACTCATTGTTTCACACCTCCCAGACGGATTCTCGGATCCAGGAACCGGTATGACAGATCTGTAAGCAGATTTACTACAACATAGATGATCGCCATCCACATAACATATGCCTGAATAATAGGATAATCACGCATGGAGATAGCATCTACTGCCATCTTTCCAACTCCATCCCACATAAAGATTGATTCTACGATCGCAGTTCCTCCCAGCAGATTTCCCACTGACAGCATCAGCAAGGTAATGATGGTTACCAGCGAAGCCTTCATAATACTTTTCCAAAGAGTGACAGAAAACTTTACTCCTCTTGCTTTCGCTCCTGCCACATAGTCTTTGCTTAATTCATCCAGCACAGTTGCACGGACCTGTCGCAGATACTTGGCTGACATGGCAATTGCCAGAGCGATCGCCGGCATTGCCACACTCTTTAAACTTACATCTTTGGATATAACCGGAAAAATCCTCAGCCTGATTGCAAGAAAATACATTAATAACAATGATACAAAAAAATTAGGAAGACTGTTTCCTATAAAGCTGCATAAACGGATCAGATAATCTGTGATCGTATTCTGTTTCACTGCTGACAGAATCCCCAGAGGGATCGATATAATGATGGTCAGCAAAATAGATGTCACTGTAAGAAGCAGTGTTGCCGGAAGCTTCGATATGAACGTATCAAAAACCGGAATACCGGATACATAGCTGTTTCCCATATCTCCATGAAGCAGTTTCCCAAGCCACACAAAATACTGGGTCAGAAATGGTTTGTCCAGTCCCAGCTGTTCTCTGGCTGCATTTAACTTATCTTCTGACAGGATCTGTCCTGTATTTTCCATTTTTTGTGTTACTACATCACTTCCCGCAATCCGCATCATGCCATAAGAGAGAAAAGTAATCGCAAACAAAATGGGGATCAGCTGAAGCAGTCGTCTGAATGCGTATTTTTTCATTTGAATATCTCCATTTTATAATTTTTCAAAATTATACTCCTAATTAGCCACCATTCAGTTTAACAAAAGCAAAAATAGCCCACAACCCACCCTGGGGGTTATAAGCTATTCTTAATTTGAATATCTATCTTTGTTTTTGGAATACCTATGATCATTTAATGCTTTGGCAATCTATTCTTTAAAAATCCCACAAGTTCAGCCACACTCTCGTCCATCTCTTCTCCTTTGTGGAGTATAAAGCCAAAAATCACTTTACTGTCTCCAAGATCCAAAGGAATTCCCGGTGTAGTTCCTTCTTTGTTTTCTGACAGGTAACTTCCGCTTATATTTGCCACCTTACTGTTCTTCAGCATTTTTTCCATAATATAATCACTGTTGGTCAGCACGGAAATGTCAATGTCCTTCCATTGGAATGCATCTTCTTTTACAGCACCGATGTCAAAAAATTCATCCTGATAATTCTGTATAAAACGGATTCCTTCCAGGTCTTCCAGTTCTGCCCTCTCTTTGCCGGAATTGTAAAGCTCTGTCAGCCCTCCCGGATACAGCATTACATCTGTTTCATAGATAGGTTCGAAATACATTTTGTTTTTTGACAGTTCATACAGGAAATTTTCCTTCTGCTGACTGAGGATATATACAAAACCAATGTCATCCATATAATCCCGTACCCTTTCCATTACACTTTTTACGCCTGCTGTTGTTACCTGGAAATGGTACTTTTTTTCATAGGTTTCATTATAAAAGTCTACAAACTGATTTGCAAACCAGGAGCTGGGATTTAAAGATATCCGGATCCATTTTGTCATTCCGCTGGAAGCCATATTTTCCAGAACATTTACTTCATTTATAATTTTCGACGCATATTCATAAATCTTGTGTCCCTGCACTGTCAGTCTGATTCCTCTTGGCAACCGTTCAAAAAGCTGCATTCCCAGCGTATCTTCCAGTCCCTTGATCACCTTGCTGACACTGGGCTGTGTAGAATACAGATTTTTCGCAGCATCACTGAATGAACCAGTCTGTGCACATACTACGAAATACTGTAATTGTTTTAAATCCATAAAGATTTTGTCTCTCTTTCTGTTTTTATCCGCCATTAAATCTTTTTTCTGTTTTGAATTTTATCTCTGTACATTCTGTGATCTGCCATAATACGGATATCGCCAACCTCAGGGCTGTGCTCCGGATAAATAGCATAGCCACAGCTTGTATCCACATGCAGTATATGTCCTTCTATCACAAAGGGCGCATCAATTGCATTCTTTATTCTTCTGACCATCATTTCACAGAATTCATCATTTATATTGCCCTCCTCAATGATCAGTGAAAACTCATCTCCCCCGATCCGGAAAGCATAATCTGTATTTCGTATACATTTACGCAGTCTCTGGGAAACCGCCTTCAGTAATTTGTCTCCCATATCATGTCCATACGTATCATTAACCGGTTTAAACCTGTCCAGATCCAGATAAAACATTGCGAATTTTTTATGGAATTTACCATTTTGTTTTAATTTTGTGGAAAGATAACGCTCATTGTAAAGTCCGGTCAGTCCATCTGTATTTGCCAGCTTCTCAAGTTCATGCTTCTGACCAATATCCTGAACGATCAGCATAACTTTCGACAGTACGCTTCCTTTCCATTCCACAGGAATCACTGACATTACTTTGTAAGAAGACTTATCAAAATTACAATATTCAAACGTGTACAAATCCTCTTCCGACAAAATAACCTTTCTTAGATGTTCCGGCGAAAGCAGATATTCCATCTGTGCATTGATTGATTCCGTAATAACCACATATTTTTGAGACATATAATGAATAAATTTCAGATAATCTCCTGCAGGCTGATAAACTGCGTCATTGTTCATTTCATAATAGTCATACCGTCCACTGTCCAGATCACAGACAGCAAAGCGCTCCACAATTCTGGTAACACCCTGGAGAAGCTGATCCATGGCAATATTCTGCCTCAGCATCTTTCTGCGCTCTTTTTCCGCATTCTTCGAATCTGTCACATCACGTAAAAAGATCATGGCATGTTTGGGATTTCCATTCTCATCTGTATCCCCTGCCATCACTACATTTCTGGCAATACGCTGTTCTCCGTTAATCATCACCTTACATTCCTGACTTAATTCTCCTTTAATCTTGCCCAGTTCCTTTATAATATATTCCCTGTTATAAATTTGTGCGACTGCCACTTTACTCTCCGGACAGACATAATTATCAAGAAACCTCTGTATCAGCTCATCCCATGTCTGACTGTTTCTGAAAATTTCCAGAAGTGGATTCTCTACTTTCATGGATTCAAAAGTATTTTCCTGAAGATCGACATAATATTCACACATATTCAAATCAGTAAAAGCACGATGAAAAGCTTCTTCTCTTGCTTCCTGTTCTGATGCTTTCTTACGTTTATCAATGTTAACAATAACCCCCACCAACTGACTGAGAGAACCATTCATACGCCGGACAGCCCTGCAATTTGTATTAAACCACTGATAGTTTCCATCCCGCATTAAAATTCTGTATTCTCCCTCATATTTTTCATGCTGAAAATCGCCAGGAACTCTTTCCATAAATTCAATGATTTCAGAACGGTCATCCGGATGTATTCTGCCCAATACAGCTTCTGCAGTGTTCGGTATTTCACTATTATCTTTAAATCCCAGCATATGGCAGAACGTGTCACTCAATGTCACCTTTGATATTGTTTCTTCCTGATCATAATCTATACTCCATAAACCATTCTCCACCATTTCATTGATCAGTTCCAGATTCTGAGTTGAACGGTCAGACCTGGCAGATAACACCCATACCGGCCGTCCTTCATTATCCTCAGCATCTGTTTTTACGATCCTGACTAATATGGGGGAGCCTTTGCTGTCCATAAGATACATTGTATAGAATCCATGCAGATTCCTGAATTCTTCAGCAGAAAGGAAACACTCCTGATCATTGCAGATCACATTGCTCAAATAGCCACCGGATACTTCCATAAATTCATTAAGTTCATATCCTAAAATCTGCAGAAAAAAATTGCTTATCGTCCAGATACTAAGTTTTTCATCATAATAACCGGCAACTGTCCCTACAGGGTCATTCTGAGTCAGTACATATTTAAAAGCTTCCTGAGCAGAAGCATTGATATCTGTATCCATATCCGCATCTTTATTTGCCATATATATTTCGATGTTATTCATTTTCCCAAGCATACTTTCATGCTCTGACATAATATTCTCAACCTCTCTCCAACATACAAAAAAAGAATAATGTCCAGCTTTGGGCCACAGCCTTTCGACTGCTTTGCCTATACTGAATCCTGAAACAGTATCTCTGTTTTATATCTTCATGAACTCAATATACTATCCTTTTTAATTTTTTATTACTTTTTGCCTTCTAAAGCAAATTAATATTTGGGGGAATTGCAATAGATTATTATCACATATTCTTATAATAATATCAACCGCCTTTTTTCTATTTTACATTATTATTTCATAAGAAAACAAATCCGACATCTTACAAATAAAGATGCCGGATCCGTCTTGTTATTACTATTCAATTTATCATCCTGCCAGATGCAATACTTCTAATAAAAGTACCCAACTCAAACCATAATATGTCACAACTGCCACAAGGTCATTGATCGTAGTGATCAGCGGACCGGATGCAACTGCAGGGTCAATCTTTATCTTCTTAAAAAACAGCGGAATACATGTACCAACTGCACTGGAGATCAGCATTGCCAGCAGCAGTGCTGCGCCAATACATCCTGATACTGCATAGGAAAACAGAAGTGTTTTCCCCTTAAACAGATAGATATACAATCCTATCAGTATAAAGGACAGGAATCCAAGAAGACTGCCGTTACACAAGCCTATCCTCATTTCCTTCCATACCAGTTCCAATTTCTGCTTTCCTGTCAGTGATTCATCCATGAGAACACGAATTGTTACAGCCAGTGACTGTGTACCGACGTTACCTGCCATATCCAGGATCAGTGACTGGAAGCACATAATAATCGGAAGTGCAGTTACTACTTTTTCAAAAATTCCTACCACAGAGGAAACAACCATACCAAGTCCCAGAAGAATGATCAGCCATGGCATACGTTTCTTCATACTCTCTTTCAGCGGCTCTTTCAGATCCTCTTCTGCAGTCAGACCGGCCAGCTTCGCATAGTCATCACCCATCTCATCATCAACCAGGTCAATGATACTGGCAGATGTGATAACCCCCAGAAGCTGATTATCATTGTCAAGAACCGGAATTGAATCCTCAGAATAATCCTTCAGTTCTTCAATACAGTCATCAATGCTTTCCTCCGCGTATACATACGGATAAGAAGTCACCACCAGATTCTCAAGCAGATCATCCCGTCTTGCAATGATCAGTTCTTTCAGGTTGATCGCCCCATAAAATTTCTGCTGCTCTGTCACTACAAAAATAGTAGAAATATTGTCATTTTTTGCAGCCTGCTCGATCAGACTGCTCATTGCCTGCTTAACTGTCAGTTTATCTGTGATCACAATATAATTTGTTGTCATGCGGCTTCCGATCTCATCCTCATCAAAGGATGCGATCATCTCCACATCACGTCGAACCTCAGGTTCAAGCAGATCGATCAGTATTTTTTTCTTTGTTTTTTCAACTTTATTTAATACATCTGCAAGAGCATCTGTCTCCATTCTGGATAAAATGGCTGCTGCTTTTTTCACATCCATTTCATTCAGATACTCTGCTGCATTCTCCTCATCTGTATATTCAAAAATATCAGAAAGCATATCTGTGTCCAGAATACGGTACAGTTTGTATCGCTCCTGTACAGTCAGAACCGGTAATACATCAGCCAGGTCATTCTCATGATAATCCTGCAGTCTGGCTACCATAACAGCCGGAGATGTGTTGCTGCGGATAATCTTCAGAATTTCTTTTGAATAATCCTGTACTCTTTTTTCCATTACTTTTTCCTCCGTTATTTACATAAAAGTACACAAAAAGAAAGCAGTCTGTTACACTTGTTATGTTTACTGCTACCTTCTCTATACATTTTCCAGCACAACAAATGAGTAAGTTCTGTCATCACTTACTCTTGTCCTCTGTCAAATATGTAATTGCATGATTCGGGAGATTTCATAATACAGGATAAGATATAAAAAGACGTGGTAATATATGACTACAGCAGAACAGAAGGGCTGCTATACTCATATACTCTTTTTATTTCAGATCCTGTGCTACTACTTCGCCCATGAGAATCGCAATTATCCATTCTGTTCCACCTGCCTTTTCTGTCAAGCGGATATTCGCAATCCGCTTCGCTACTTGCTCATAACCGAATAACTGCTCCGCAGTTTATTCGGTTAAATTTTCAAATTATCAATTTGTTCAAAACTGAAATGCACTGTTATTGTAACCGCCCCACACTGAAAAAGCAACCCTGTTTTACTATTTTTTACATTAAATTTTGTTAATATTAACGTAATGACAGGTTTGCTTCTTTTGCAGACAAATGTTACAATAAAATCACTTTATCAACACTATATTTCACATATTTACAGGAGAATATTTTTTATGTCATTTATCAGTGCTTTTGATGTAATGGGGCCGAACATGATCGGCCCTTCCAGCTCACATACCGCAGGTGCGGCACGTATTTCCTATCTTGCCCAAAAGATGCTTGAAGGTCCCTTAAAAAGAGCTGATTTTATTTTGTACGGTTCCTTTGCCAGAACCTACCACGGACACGGCACAGACCGTGCTCTGCTTGGGGGCATCATGGGTTTTTCCACAGATGATATGCGCATCCGGAATTCTTATGAGCTTGCACACGAAAATGGTCTGGAATTTTCTTTTACTCCAAATGAAACAGAAACAGATATCCATCCAAATACTGTAGATATCTGTATGGAAAATGAAAAGGGCCAGAAAATGACTGTCCGTGGAGAATCTCTGGGCGGCGGCAAGGTCCGCATCGTGGAGATCAACCATGTACAGGTAGATTTTACAGGCGAATACAGTGCTGTGATCGTGATTCATCAGGATACTCCGGGGGTTGCGGCTTATATCACAAAATGTCTCAGTGACCGCAGGATCAACATTGCATTTATGCGCCTCTTCCGCGAGGGAAAAGGTGATATTGCCTACACCATCGTAGAATCTGACGGCAGACTTCCGGAGGACATTGTCCCCGTGATCCGTGAAAACCCGAATATTCACGAAGTTATGATCGTACAGATGTAGAGAAAGGAGTGTTACTGTGTACAGGTTAAACAGTAACGAGAATTTTTATTATGGACTTTAAAAATGCACAGGAACTGATTGCACTCTGTGAAGAAAGAAATCTTCCCATCTCAGAGATCATGCGGATCCGTGAAATTGAACTTGGGGAAACAACAGCAGAAGCTGTGAAAGAAAAAATGACCAGAGTACTTGAAATTATGCGAGAAGCTGCACGTTCTCCCATTGAAAAGCCGGTAAAATCCATGGGCGGTCTTATTGGCGGAGAAGCCCGAAAACTCAATATTCACTCTCAGGAAAAAAAGGGACTTTGCGGCGATTTTCTTCAAAAAGCCATCACTTATGCCATGGCAACACTGGAAACCAATGCCTCTATGGGACTGATCGTGGCCTCTCCCACTGCCGGTTCTGCCGGAATCGTTCCCGGACTGATGCTTGCAATGCAGGAGCACTATCATTTCTCTGATGACACGATTATCCAGGCATTATTTAATGCAAGTGCTATCGGATACCTGGCAATGCGCAATGCCACAGTCGCAGGTGCTGTAGGCGGATGCCAGGCTGAGGTTGGTGTTGCTTCTGCCATGGCAGCTTCTGCTGCTGTGGAACTAATGGGCGGTACCCCAAAAGAATGTACTTATGCCGCATCTACTGTTCTTATGAATATGCTGGGCCTGGTCTGTGATCCGGTAGGCGGTCTGGTAGAATATCCTTGCCAGAACAGAAATGCAGCAGGTGTGGCCAATGCAGTCATCGCTGCTGAGATGGCTCTCGCCGGAATTCATCAGCTGATTCCTCTGGATGAAATGATACAGACTATGTTTACAGTAGGCAGAAAGCTTCCTGCTGAACTACGTGAAACTGCAATGGGCGGATGTGCTGTCACACCCTCTGCATGTGAAGCATGTCATATGCGCAGCTAGAGTGTGTTTGAAAAAGACTGTCCCTGTATATACCCATTTTCTTCTGCGTATATACGGGACAGTCTTTTATTATTTATTGCATTTTTCCAGTATTTTAGATGTAAAGTGTGTGTCAAAAAACTGTACAAATGGTCCAAATCCAAATGCACCGACCAGGGTTCCAAGGCCTACTATACCACCTGACAGCCAGCATACAAGTGCACAGATTCCATCCGTAAAGACTCGGCACCAGAAATACGGAAACTTTGACCATCTGTCTGCCATGATCAGTGAAATGCTGTCATATGGCGCCACTCCCTGATTAGGCAGCTGATACATAGAAATCCCAAGACTTGCAACAATCACTCCTATACATACTGTCACCACTCTCAGAACCATCTGTTCAGGTGCATTGATCACAGATGTCACAAGATTATAGAAAAATGTAACAAAGTATCCCAGCAGCAACGCATTTACAATTGTCCCCACACCGATCAGTTTTCTTCCCCATATGATTTCTATGACAAAAAATCCCACATTGAGTAAAATCACAAATCGGGGATATTCAATCCCTATACATTCTGCCAGTCCCATAGCCATTCCTGTAAAGGGATCATTTCCAAGCCCTGAAAGCTTAAAGATTGCAACTCCCAGTCCCAGAATAATATTTCCAACAAGCATCACAAATACAAACTTCCAGTTTATTTTTTTTATTCGTTCTCTCATTTCCTTTTCCTCTGTAAAATCGATTAATTATATCAAGAAGTGAAGTACTTTACAACAATCTTTCCGAAAATAGCAACCAGAAATATTCCATTTTTAACTTGGTTTACATTTATGACAAATGCCTTTATAATAAATCTCTGACATCAAAATATCATAAGGAGAATTATTATGGAAAAGTTTAAAGCATTTCTCAGACGCAAAGACATCGAGATTTCCATAAAACGTTATGGAATCGATGCTCTTGGTGCCATGGCTCAGGGTCTTTTCTGCTCCCTTCTGATCGGCACTATCATCAACACACTTGGAACACAGTTTCATATTTCGTTCCTGACCACTGCTGTGGCAACTGTAAACGACACACAGTACACCGTAGGCTCTCTGGCTTCTGCAATGAGCGGTCCTGCAATGACTGTCGCCATCGGTTATGCACTGCATTGTCCGCCGTTGGTGTTGTTTTCACTGATCACAGTCGGTTTTGCCTCCAACGCACTTGGCGGTGCAGGCGGTCCACTGGCAGTATTATTTGTAGCTATATTTGCTTCTGAAATCGGTAAGGCAGTTTCCAAGGAAACAAAAGTCGATATTCTGGTCACACCCCTTGTTACCATCGGCGTAGGCGTTGCCCTTTCCGCATGGTGGGCTCCGGCACTTGGAAGCGCAGCAATGAAAGTAGGAAATATTATTATGTGGGCTACCAACCTGCAGCCATTCCTTATGGGAATCCTTGTCTCTGTATTTGTGGGTATTGCATTGACACTTCCTATCTCATCAGCTGCAATCTGCGCTGCTCTTGGTCTTACCGGGCTTGCCGGAGGAGCTGCTGTAGCAGGATGCTGCGCACAGATGATAGGTTTTGCAGTCATGTCCTTCCGTGAAAATAAATGGGGCGGACTTGTTTCACAGGGAATCGGAACTTCCATGCTCCAGATGGGAAATATTGTAAAAAATCCACGCATCTGGATCGCACCAATTCTTACTTCTGCCATCACCGGACCTCTTGCGACCTGTCTGTTCAAACTTCAGATGAACGGTACTCCGGTTTCTTCCGGAATGGGTACCTGTGGTTTTGTAGGACAGATTGGTGTCTACACCGGATGGATGAATGATATCGCCGCAGGAACAAAAACTGCAGTTACAGCCTGGGACTGGGCAGGTCTCCTGATGATCTCCTTCATCCTCCCTGCAGTTCTGTGCCCACTCATCAATACAATTCTGCGTAAAATGGGCTGGGTAAAAGACGGAGATATGACGCTTGCATAAACAGCAGTCAGATATTGTAAAATAGTTACTGATAATAAAAATGGGTCTGTCGGTTAATACCGCATTTCAGTATCCTCAGTACATACAGAAATGACCCACTTGAAAATCAGGTAATTTCTGAATTCAGGTGGGTCAGAATTAAAGCAAGCTGCTTTGCAGCTGAGCAATCCGCAGATATCAAGTTAGGGGCAAAATGCCTTTTGACCCTAACATCTTATTTATTATCTTTCACAAGGCGGATCACCTTCCATGATGCTTTATGCAGCATACTTGTCAATTCCCCATTATCCATTGTTGTCTGCTGTGTTGTCTTTGGTTTTACATTTTCCTGTCCGAAAGCATTGACTACCTTCAGAGCATCGCTTTCAAGTACGATATGCTCAGCAACTCTGTAGCCTTCGAAGCTTCTTACATCTGTATTGAGAACAACATCTTCTTTCAGATTTCTGTTTACTGCAAAGATAGTAACTTCTTCTTTCTCTTCATTGTAAACAGCAACTGCTTCAATATCTGTGATGCTTCCGTGTCCGCTTGTCTCATGCTCTGTGGAAGAGATCACCGGCTGGAGTGCAACACCGCGGCCATATTTGGAGGCATGCATAAACGGATAGAAAATTGTCTGTTTCCAGGAGCCGCCTCCGTTGGGGTCAGTCATGATCGGGGCGATAACATTAATAAGCTGTGCAAGGCATGCTACTTTTACTCTGTCAGAATGACGGATCAGAACGATCAGCATCAGCCCTACCAGCAGGGCATCCTCGAAGTTATAAATATCCTCAAGAAGCGGCGGCGCTATCTGCCACGGATGATTCTCTGTGATATCATTGTCAGCAGCATTTGAATGATACCATACATTCCACTCATCAAAGCTGAGGTACATATTCTTTTTGCTGCGTTTTTTCGCTTTTACATAGTCGCAGGTTGCGATGATGGTGCGGATAAATTCGTCCATGTCATCGGATTTTGCAAGGAAGTCGTTGCTGTCATCAGAACGGTTTCCATAGTATGTATGAAGGGATAAATAATCTACATAATCATAAGTGTGGCTCAGGACATGATCTTCCCAGAGTGCGAAGGTCGGCATATCTTTGTTGGAACTTCCGCATACAACGAACTCGATAGAGGGATCGATGAGTTTCATTGCTTTGGCTGTTTCTTCCGCCAGTCTTCCGTACTCATCCATAGTCTTGTGACCGATCTGCCATGGACCGTCCATTTCATTTCCAAGACACCAGGTTTTGAATCCATATGGATTCTTCTGTCCGTGTTTGATACGGAGATCACTGTATTTGGTTCCGCCCGGATGGTTGCAGTATTCCAGAAGGTTGCAGGCATCTGTGATTCCTCTTGTTCCGAGATTGACTGCCATCATCACCTCTGAGTTGGCTGCGTCTGCCCATTTCTTAAATTCATGAAGTCCTACTTCGTTCTTTTCCAGACTTTTCCATGCAAGTTCCAGTCTGTGAGGTCTTTCCTCAACCGGACCTACACTGTCTTCCCAGTAAAAGTTGGATACGAAGTTTCCGCCCGGATAACGTACGATCGGCACGTCCAGTTCTTTTACCAGATCAATAACATCTTTACGGAATCCGTCAGCATTGGAAAGCGGATGTCCCGGCTGATAAATTCCATCGTATACAGCTCTTCCCAGATGTTCAATAAAGGAACCGTAAATTCTTTTGTCGATTTTGGAAATGGAGAATGCTTTGTCCACTACCATTTTTGCCTGTTTTGCCATAATGTTTTTTGAACCTCCGTTCTTAAATTTAGTTTGAGAAATTAGTTTGTCGTTATATTATTTGAGCTGTCTCATAAGTAATGTCAAATGATCACCGGTTACAGTAACATTAATTTCAAAACTCAATGGGACAGCTCATTTTATATCATGTCAGCAAGTTACGATTTGAATATTTACAACTTTTGATCAACCCTTAACAGCACCGGATGTCATACCATCGATCAGGTATCTCTGGAAGATCAGGTAGATGATCAGGATTGGAAGAATACCGAACATGGAACCTGCGATCAGAAGATTGTAGTTATTTCCATAAGGTGTAAGCAGTGTATTCAGACCGATCTGCAGTGTAAATTTACTTGTATCACGGAATACCAGCATCGGCCATAACATATTGTTCCAGGATCCCATTGCACAAAGGATCGCCATGGATGCAAATGCCGGTTTGGTGATCGGCATCATAATCTTAACACTGATACCATACTCTGTACATCCGTCGATTCTTCCTGCATCCAGAAGCTCTTTCGGAAGACTCTGCATGTACTGTTTAAAGAAGAAAATCGTCGATGCACCACATAGTCCGGGGAGAATAACACCGGCTCTTGTATTGATGATCCCAAGAGATGTAACCTCGTTGTACAGAGGAAGCATCAGGATTTCAAAAGGAACACACATAGTTGCGATTACCAGGAAGAATAAAAATCCCTGAAGTTTAAATTTGTACATGGTCAGACCGTATGCGATGAAGTAGCATACCAGCAGTGTCAGAACTACTGTGATCAGTGTCAGAATCAGACTGTTTTTATACCACATGAAATATTTTCGGGAATCCTCATTTCCGGAAAACAGGTATTTGTAGTTGTCCAGATGCATCTTGGAGAAATCAAGATTCAGGGACATACCTTTCATAACCACTTCACGGCCTTCCTGGAAGGAAGCGAAGAAACCTGCAAGAAGCGGGAATGCGATCAGCACACCGAGGATAGCGAAAAGCCCTGTGGATAATACAGACGCAACTTTATGATTTGATTCCATTGTCTTTGGCTGAGCTGCTGTTTTTGCCATATCACTCTTCCTCCTTCTTGAATGTTCCTGTTGCCACAAGCTGGATAATGTTGATCGCCAGAGCGATTACCAGAAGTACCATACCTACGGCACACGCATAACCCATATCGTTTTTCTCAATACCACGTTTGTACAGATATCCTACGATGGTAAGACCGATGTTCTTCGGAGAAGAGTTACCGTTCCACAACATGAAACTCTCAAGGAACATGGACAGACCAGCGTATACGGAAATTGTAATAACATAGATGGTTGTCGGTTTCAGAAGCGGCAGTGTCAAATACCAGAATTTCTGTTTTGCATTGGCACCGTCGATATCTGCTGATTCATAAAGAGATGTATCAATACTCTTTAAACCGGAAATAAAATACAACATGTTAACACCTGTCCATCTCCACATACAGAGTAATAACAGAGCTATCCATCCGGTAGTCTTTTCTTTCAGCCATGGAATACTTGCATTTCCAAGCAAATGCATTAACTGGTTCATCTGTCCGTTATCACCTTCTGAGAACATCAGTCGGAATAACATACCGGAAATAACTACAGATGTAAGTGCCGGAATGTACATAATCACTTTCCATACGCCTTTGGCTTTGGTAAGACGGCTTTCCATCAGTACTGCAAGCATCATTGGGATTGGAATCAGCAGGATCAGTGTCAAAAGCATGTATTCCACACTGTTAAATACAGCCGTCTTGAAGAACTTATCGGAAGCCAGTTTCTGATAATGCTTCAGACCAACCCACTGAGAACCGCCAAATGAAATATCCTGAAAACTCATTACAATACCACTGATGAGCGGATATAACCAGAATACCAGAAGGCTGATAACAAACGGAAGTACGAATACGTAGGGTGCCACCTTCTGAGAATAGAGCATCTTTTTCACTTTATTCACAATGAATTCCTCCTCTTCTAAAAATAGCGGTAACTTTTCAGTATCTCACAGAATCATGATTTACTGAACAGTCACAGATAATTTCTTTTTTCTTATTACCATTATCCTGAAAAGAAATCAGACTCCACATCCTGTGAAAATCTCATTTCTCACCAGGATAACAGTAGAGGAGGTCAGGGAATGCGGTTCCCTGGCCTCCCATATCATTTCGGCCACTGCAGTAACCGTTCTTTATTCACTTGATCAGTGAACCATTATCATTTTATTATTCACACTCGAAATCAAGATAATCCTGTGCATCCTGAAGCGCTTCTTCTACATCCATGCCATCCTCTAATACATTGTTCAGAGTTGTTGTACACATGTAGTCGTTCAGTGTCGGAGAGTTCTTTGTTGTATAAACAGTTCCGATTGCATCATTTTCAGCAAGTTCATTCAGCACTTCGTATGGTTTTACACGGAAGAATGTATTATATATATTGGACTCATCATAAGCAAACGCTTCTTCAGACCATAATGCTGTGTTGCAGACATCAAATCCGAGTTCGTTCCAGATCAGGTTTTCGCCTTCTTCAGAGCATTTAGCCCATGCAAGCCATTCGGCTGCAAGTTCAGGATTCTCACACTGATTTGTTACAACAGTACCTGTACCGCCGATACCAACGGAGCATTTCTGTCCTTCTTCAAATACAGGGCATGTTGTGATGTCATATTTACCTTTCATCTCAGGCATGTAATCTTTGAAACGGCTCATGTACCACATAGCTTTCGGGAAGGAAGCGATCTTGCCATCCATGATGTTGGAGAAACCAGCTTCAAGGTCAACATGTCCGTCTGTGGATACCATTGCGATTCCATCATTTAACCAGTTCTGCTGCATTGTGAGCATTTCTTTTACAGAATCAAGCTGTACGTTTACAGTTCCGTCCGGACCGCCTGTCCAGTCTTCACCGTTCTCAGCCATTGCAAGCCACATCCAGTCAACACCGCCTGTATCAACAGAAGTTAAGTACACTTCACCGTTGGAAGCTTCTTTTAATTCTTCACCAAGTTTTGTATAATCATCCCATGTCTTTACAGATTTGTAATCTAATCCGTAAGATTCAAGAAGATCTGCGTTCCAGTACATAACAGTTGCACCTACATGGAAAGGAACACCAAGTCTTGTTCCGTCAGCTTTAGAATAAACATCAAGTCTGGACTGCACCATTGTATCTTCATATGGAGCAAGTGCATCATTCATGGAATACAGAGGACTGTCATCGCCGGAATAGTTCGGGAACTGTCCGATCTCGATATCGCAGAGGTCAGGAGCACCGGATCCTGCCTGTAAGGACATCATTAATTTGTTATGCATATCAGAGTATGGATATGTACTGAATGTAATCTGGATCTGTTTGTCCGGATTCTCTTCGTTCCATTTGTCTACCATTTTTCCGTAAAATTCATTGTGCAGGTCTACGAATGACCACATTTCGAATTTTGTTCCATCATCAGGACCTACGGTTGTTACTGCTGTAGGTTCTCCCTCAGCCGGTTCTTCGCTCTCAGCAGTTTCCTCTGTTGTGTCTTCTTCTGCAAAGACATTCACTGCCATACTCATGCTGGACACTGCCATAGCTGCAGTCATAAGTAACGCGAACAATTTTCTTCTCTTCATAAAAAGATCCTCCTTTTTTTGCATTTCTTTGCGCTCTTCCGGTTTCAATGATGCTATTGTACAAACCTCATAATCAATTCGAGTTTTTTTAAAATATGCGCCCCACTTTCTTGTTATGGTTATTTTGCACATTTTTTTTATTTTTAGCTCCGATTTATGTTGATATTATATAATTTCTGCTTGTAAATGCCAATATATTTTTGATTTATTTTTATTATTTTAGATTTTATTAAAATAAATGTTTGATATTTATTAGTCACTCCGACCATTTTTCTTCTATTTTCCTATGTTTTTTTCGCCAGTTTTATGATAAAATAAGTAATCAAAACGTGTTTTTCTAAAAACACTTATTTAGCATTATATATCTGCAAATACATCCAAAAGGAGGTTTTTCACATGAAATCCTGTTCTGTTTCCGATGGCCTTGCCATATTCAAGGCTCTCGGTTCCCCTGTCCGCGTACAGATCCTGCGTCTTATCCAGAGAAAAGAAGGACTGAACATTAAACAGATTGCACAAAACCTGAAACTTCCCGTTACAACCCTGTCCCCTCACCTTAATCTTCTGGCTGAAGCCGAGCTGATCGAATTCAGGGATGAAGCTCTTACGCACGGAACACAGAAATGCTGCTATTTTGCAAAAGACTGGGATCAGCTCCTGATAAATATGGCGCTTTCCGGTCCTGATCTGCAGATCTACAGTGCGGAAATCGGTGTGGGACATTTTTCCGATTTCTCAGTAACTCCCACCTGCGGACTGGCAACCTCTACTTCTTTTGTAGGACAGCTGGATCAGCCACGATACTTCATACATCCAGGCAGCCGCCAGGCAAGAATTGTCTGGTTTACCACCGGATATCTGGAGTATATCCTGCCCAACTTCATCCCTGACCGTAGCGTGATCGAAGAACTGACAGTTTCCTTTGAAATCAGTTCAGAAGCCCCTAAATTCTGTGATGTATGGCCTTCTGATATTACTTTCTCCCTGAACGGCGTGATCCTTGGCACCTGGACCAGTCCCGGAGATTACGGAGACCGAAAAGGAAAATATAACCCTTCCTGGTGGTTTCCGTTTCTGAATCAATACGGTTTATTAAAAAAACTGACGATCACTCCTGAAGGCACCTTTCTGGACACAGAAAAGCTGTCCGATGTTTCCACCGGACAGCTTGCGCTCACTGATCAGTCTGTTATGAAATTGCGTTTTTCTGTTCTGCCGGGCGCTGAACATCCCAGTGGATGTACTCTTTTTGGTGCAGGCTTCGGAGATTATAATCAGCATATACGGATTACAATTGGGTATCGCCCAGCCTGAACTATAATACATTAACTATAACACCATCCAACCGGCACCGTACATCCCTGTCTGCAGCCTCTTATTGCTTACGGCAGAAGGTATTTCACGCCCCAGATAGTTTCATTATTATCGCCCTTGGCGCTGAAGCACATCGTATCATTGCCTGCCTCATCGGTCATTTCCAGGACAACTCCTGTATAAGTATTTTCACCGAGAGTCACATCAATATATGGTGTGCCTTCTTCTGCTTCCCATGTGCCTTCCAGTTCTTCAGATCTGCAGACTTCGCAGACTCCATATGAGAGCCGAAAATATAATAAGTTCCATTATCTTTAATAACAGACGGATCATGTACGGAAACACCTGCTGAGAAACCGCCTTTTTTTATCCGGTTTTCGATGTCGTCCGTATTACCTGCTGATTCTCCTTCCGGTATTTCTTTACTGTCTGTCCATTCATCCTGTGCTGCTTCCATATTTGTTGTTCCCGCCGCATATACAGTCTGTGTACCCAGAATCATCATTCCTGCCAGTCCGAGGATTATTCCTAATTTTTTTCTCATACCTGTTCTCCTGTTTCTTCATATCTCCAACTACTGTTTATTTGATCAGACTTTAACTCTCATAAGAAAATACCGGTGCTCCTGTCTTTTCATCCCAGCAGATTTTCATCAGCATGGCATGGCGGTTTGGATTATACAACGGATTTCCTTCTATCTTTTCTTCAATCCTTGCATGATAAACCATGATCGGATTTCCCTCTTCATCTTCAGTGAATGAATTATGTCCGGGACCGTAAACTCCTCTATCTGCATCCGTGCACAGAACCGGATAACGCTCTTTTGTCCAGGATTTCGGGTCAAGAAGATCAGAATCCTCAGATGCCGACATCATTCCAACACAGTACGCAGCGCCTGTTTCAGATGCTAAATAGGTAAGATAAATTTTACCGTTATGATGGATCACTGCAGGACCTTCATTTACCCAGAATCCAACTCTCTCCCAGTCATAATCCGGTGTTGTAAGCAGTACCTGAACAGTTTTCAGTTTATATGGTGATTCCATTTCATCAATATAAAGATTTGAGATCTGTTTTCCCACGCCTACCTTCTCAGCCCATACATAATAATGTTTTCCTTTGTTTTCAAACACTGTCGCATCCAGGGAAAAAGCTTCAAAAGAGAATTCATCCTCATCTGCACGTCCCATTTTCCCTTTCTCTGTCCAGGTTCCTGTAAGAGGGTCTGCATCTGCACATTCCAGCACATAGGGACGGATCGCCCAGATATCATCTTTATCCCCGCCGGCAAAATAGATATACCATTTACCATCCAGATAATGAAGCTCCGGCGCCCAGATATGTTCACTCATAATCCCTTCAGGATGTTTCTTCCAGACTGTGATTTCCTCAGCATCCTTTAACCCTGCCAGAGTTTTACTCCTTCTCAGCACAATTCTGTCATAAGCAGGTACAGATGCCGTAAAATAATAATTTCCATCTGTGTGTCGGTATACATATGGATCTGCCCGCTGTAAAATCCATGGTTCATTATATTTTAGTTCTTCGCTCATTATTGTATCCCCCTTTTGATTCAGTAACCTTACTTTTTATTTTAGTTTTATATAAAATACTTTTTATATATTTAAAAGTTTACCGTATTTTTTAGAAAATATCAACTATATTTTTTTCTTTTCATTGCACATTTTGTTCACATTCGTTATAATTTACCATAAATGCCGTTAGAGTGCGTTTGAAAAATGCTTTAAATCTATACTATAAATTCAGAAAGGGAAATCCGTTATGTTGTATATTAAAAGTCTGGAACAGGCAGTCCCTGTTTTTAAGGCCCTTGGTTCCGAGCTCCGTATCCGGTTGATCCAGATTCTTCTTGAACATCAGGAAATGAATATGAACGAGCTGGCTTCCAGTCTGGGAATTACCAACGGTGCCCTGACCAGCCATGTAAAGAAACTGGAAGAAGCCGGGATTCTTGCAATCCTGCCGGAACATTCAGGTCATGGAAACCAGAAGGTCTGCCGCATTAATGTAGATAAAATCCTGGTAGATGTTGCTACCAGCAATGAGAGCCCTGCAGAAAACAGTTATTCTATTGATATTCCGATTGGAAATTACTTTAATTATTCTGTCTATCCAACCTGCGGTCTTTCTACTACCGAGAACCTTATCGGTGAAGTTGACGATCCCCGTTATTTTGCTCATCCAAGTCATGTAGATGCTAAGATCTTATGGCTCGGACGCGGCTTTATTGATTACCGTATCCCGAATATGCTTCCGCCCGGACAGAAAATCGACCGTCTGACATTATCATTTGAAATCAGTTCAGAAGCGCCCGGAGTGAACAGTGACTGGCCATCCGATATTTCATTTTTCCTGAACAACACGAAGATCGGAACATGGACAAGCCCAGGGGATTTCGGTGATGTTCACGGTATGTTTACCCCTGACTGGTGGTTCCCTAACTGGAATCAGTACGGTCTCCTGAAGATGCTGGTCATTGACCGACACGGTACCTTTATTGATGGTCTGAAGATTTCAGATATCAATACCCAGCAGCTTACCTTTACTGCCCAGGATGATATAATATTCCGTTTCCAGGTGGATGAACCAGCACAGAACATCGGTGGTCTGACACTCTTTGGCAAGGATTTCGGAAACTATAATCAGGATATCAACGTGAAGGTGCATTATACACCGAACATATAATTTATCAAAGCACAAATAACAAAAGCAGGGAATCCTTATTTTTTATCTGATTCCCTGCTTTTGTTATTTTATTCCCCGCGCATCCAGACTCTCATCTGGTTTTCTCCGCGGTTTCCCCATGTGTAATACGGCACTGCTGTCAGTGTTGCCAGTGTTCTCACAGGTGCAACTTCACTGTACAGAGAGTCTCCCACTGTTTCCAGCCTGCGCGCTTTGATCTTAAGCAGGACGCAGCCTTCCAGCAGGCCTTCTTTGCAAATTTCCTCTTCCATCTTTGCATCTTCAAAGATATGATAAGACTGAAGTAATTCCGGATTGTCTGTACCTTCGAAGCAATAAACGATTGGCCCGCGCATAAATGCTACGCAGCCGGCATCTTCTCTTACTTTGAGGTTTGCATATATTTTACGAATCTTCATCGGGAAAACCAGCTCTACTTCATCAGTTTCCCACACTCTCTTCAAAATCAGGTAGCCTTTTTCCACATCTGCAGTGATATCTTCCACTTTTCCATTTATACGCACCTGAACAGACCCTGGGCGTACCCATGATGGAATATGGATTCCCAGAATAGTTTCTTCCTCTGTTTTTCCGGTTACACGATAAGTCACTTTGCCGTTCCACGGATAATCACTTTCCACAGTCACATCCATCTTGTCAAAGTGTGCTTCTGTACCTGCAGGGATATGGGAATAAACACCTTCTTCTGTCTCACTCCACAGATACCTGCCAAGAGACATCAGCAGACGGACTACATTCGGAGGACAGCATGCACAGGTATACCAGCCCGGGCGCTCCGGCAGAACATGTTTATGTCCGTATAATTTCCCGCTGACTCCCGGTTCTGTTTCCAGAGGATTTACATAAAAAAATCTCTTTCCGTCAAGCTGCATTCCGCTGATGATCCCATTGTAAAGGGCACGTTCCATCACATCCGCATAACGTCCGTCCATCACATTATCAAGCATCTTTCTTGCAAAAAATACCAGTCCGATAGATGCACAGGTTTCTGCATAAACGGTATCATTCGGCAGATCATAATCAATGGTAAATGCCTCTCCGTCTACGGTACTTCCAATGCCGCCTGTAATGTACATCCGCTTCTGCGTCATATTTTCCCAGAGATTACAGCATGCCTGATAAAGTTTTTCATCTTTGTAAAGGGAAGCCAGCTCCGCCATGGCCGTATACATATAAACTGCACGGACACTATGTCCCACTGCCTCTTTCTGCTCATAGACAGTAGTATGTGCCTGATTGTATTCTCTGTTGTGCACATCCATATCAAAGTGAACCCAGCCTCTTTTTTGCTTTTCTTTGACAAAATAATCCGGATCTTTTCCGCGCTGTTCAATGAAATATCTGGCCAGATTTCTGTAGTTTTCTTTTCCGGTTGCTTCATAAAGACGCAGAAGTCCAAGCTCGATTTCCTGATGTCCGGGAATACCCGGTTCTTTTCCTTCTTCTGCCCCGAAACGCTTCTCAATATGCTCTGCCATACGCTCCATCACATGAAGCAGACGGTCTTTTCCTGTCACCTCATAGTAAGCTGCTGCTGCCTCCATCATATGTCCGGCACAGTATAATTCGTGGCATTCCTGTAAGTTTTGCCAGCGGTGTTCCGGCTCTTTAATTGTGAAAAATGTATTCAGATAGCCGTCATCCTGTTGCGCTTTTTCAATAATTTCAATAACCTTATCTGCGCGTTCTTCCAGTTCAGCATCCGGACGGACTTCCAGTGCATATGCCACACCTTCCAGCCACTTTGCAACATCACTGTCCTGGAAAACCATTCCGTAAAACTCACCTTTCTCTAGTCCTGCTGCAATACGGAAGTTTGCCAGCGCATGGCTTTTCTCCACTCCCGGAATCTCATCGTTTAATATTTTTTCCTGATAAGGAATAACTGTATCCATTACAAGTTCCTGGTATCCGTTCCAGAATTTGTCTGTTACTTTTACCTTGTTCAACAAACTGCATTTTAAACCATCTTTCATTTCTGTGCCTCCCATTTTGCCGGAAGATCCGGACATTTTCGCACCTTCTGTACAGCCCGCAATTCTACAAAGCATCCGCAGAGTCTGCACATCCCATTCATTAACCGGTCACAGGTACTGCATATGTTAAGTCTTTTTTCGTAAATCTGCTGATCTACTTTCAGTTCCTCATCCATACGCTGAATGTAGCGTGACAGATCCTCATAAAAGGCCTCTTCATTATCCTGTCCGGGCAGGCATTTTCTGCACACACGCAGCTTCCCGCTCATACCTTTATCTCCTTTTTACTCCCATTACAAATATTCACAGAAACTGCCCATTTTGCAAAAGACAATTTCTGTGAATTCTCTGACACTGTATTATCTTACTTCCAGATGAAGAACACTGCATTTAGGAATTGTAAATTTAATTCCCTCTGCGGTTTTTTCCACTTCGTTAAATTCTTTTACGCGAACCTGATCTGGTGTCTCGAAGGTGTTCATTTCATGCATTTCACCATGTACGATCTCACCCTTCACTTCATTCACCTGATAATCTGTAAGAATAGTTCTGATCTCATAATCTTTATCAACAGACAGATTAGTCAGTGTGATATGTACAGCTCCGTCCTCTGCCACAGATACGGACTCTGTCAGGTTTGGTACCTGCCATTCTTCTTCCACACCAATAGTTTCTGTTTCAATAGAACTGTCTACAAGCATTGCTTCCTGATGATATTTATACATATCAAATACATGATAGGTTGGGGTCAGAACCATATCTGCACCATCAGTAAGGATCACAGACTGGAGCACATTTACGATCTGAGCAAGGTTAGCCATTTTTACTCTGTCACTGTGTTTGTTAAAGATATTCAGAGTAATACCTGCAATCAGAGCATCTCTCATTGTGTTCTGCTGATACAGAAATCCTGGATTTGTGCCAGGCTCTACTGTATACCATGCGCCCCACTCATCAACGATCATACCAATCTTTTTTTCAGGGTCATATTCGTCCATAATGTGTCCGTGACGTTCGATCAGAGTTTCCATAAACAGTGCTTTATTCAGACTCTTATACCATACCTTATCATCAAAATCTGTAGCACTTCCCTTAATCTCCCATCCTTCCGGATGCACATAATAATGAAGAGAAAGACCATCCATATTTCCATGAAGTTCTTTCAGACAATGATTATGTGTTGTCTTTAATACTTCGGAAGTCCACTCATAATCATCTACATTTGCACCGCAGCAAATCTTATGAATCGGATGATCCGGATGATAATTACGGACATAAGTCTGATAACGACGGTATTCATTGGCATAGAAATCAGGATTCATATTTCCACCGCATCCCCAGTTTTCGTTACCTACACCAAAGAAATCCAGTTTCCATGGTTTCTCATGTCCGTTTTTCTTACGGAGGTCAGCCATCGGAGAAACACCTTCGAATGTGATATATTCTACCCATTCAGACATTTCCTGAACAGTTCCGCTTCCCAGGTTGCCATTAACATAAGCTTCACAGCCAAGCTGTTCGCAAAGTTCAAAAAATTCATGTGTACCAAAGCTGTTATCCTCTACCACACCACCCCAGTGTGTATTGATCATTTTCTTACGTGTTTCCTTTGGTCCGATACCGTCTTTCCAGTGGTATTCATCTGCAAAACATCCACCTGGCCAGCGAAGTACCGGAATCTTAATATGTTTCAATGCTTCTACTACATCTGTACGCATTCCGTTTTTGTTCGGAATCGGAGAATCCTCCCCTACATAGATTCCTTCATAGATACATCTTCCCAGATGTTCTGAGAAATGCCCATAAATCTCCTTGTTGATTTTGCTCTGTTTTTTTGATGGATTGATTACAAGCTTAGTCATTTTTACCTCCACAGTTGGTGATTTTTAGTTTTTATTTTTACTTTTACCTAAAATAATATACTTTATTTTATATTTTTATTATACACAACTTTTGCATGATATTCAATATATTTTCTATGGTAATTTTACAGAGAAAGCTTGCATAAACAGCAGTCAGATATTGTAAAATAGTTACTGATAATAAAAATACCTGATAACGGACACTGATTTCCGTATATCAGGTATTTTTTTCAGATACTCACTTCTTCATCCGTCTTAAGCAATGCACCCTTTGCCAACTGATCCGCTTCTTCATTGTAGTGATTGCCCGTATGGGCTGCTATTTTACAAAAAGAAATCTTTACTTTCTTTCCTGCTTCCTGCATATGGGCTGCGTATTTGCTGGTCAGTGGTGTTTTTGCTCTCCATACACCTGTTACCCATTTCTCTACCCCTTCATAATCATAGCGGATTTCCACAGCCGGATATTTGTTTTCTATGGCCCAGTTTACGGCAGTCATGGAACCAAGCATCTCTCCTGCCACATTCCGGATGGCAACTCCTGCAGGGTCACTGCCACTTCCGGATTTGCGGACTTCCTGTCCGTCCGGTGTAAGGATCACACAGCCAAAAGCATATCTGCCAATGCTTTTCTCAAAGCTTCCGTCCACATAGGCAATGACCATATTTTCAGGTACCTCCACGATTCCTGCCGCTTCTTTTGCTTTATCACCGGATACATTTCCTGCTGTCTCCATGTTCAGAAAAGCCAGTGCTTCCTCTTTTTCTGTAAATCCCCGAAACTCAGCTCCGGAATATCCGCTCACTGCCTTCTGGCACTCCGCCCATGTAGCAAAAAGTCCTGTTTTATGTCCCTTGCGCACTGCATATATTTTCTTCTTTGCCATAAAATCCTCCTGAACAATCAATATTTTGACTCACATTACTTTACTATATTTTGATTAATACTATATAATCTTTCTTTCTATCAGGCAAGTTATACAATGGAAATTTCTCAAAAAACAACGTGCAGATACATTTTTAAATCGAGATAAACTTTCAAGCCTGAAGTTATCTGTCGACTTCAATGTTTCTGCACGTTTTTTATAATAGCAGATATTTTTAATCAATACCTTCTGTTAATCTGTAGCAATTACATAAAATACTGCATTCCTCTTTATCTGAATTTATAAAGCCTTATGATACAATTCCACAATATCCTGTTTCCTGGAGGATCTTGGATTTACTGCAATATTTCCGCTCTTCATAGCATCATCCGCCATGGCATCAATCTTGCTTTCAATCTCCTCATCAGAAAGCTTTTCTCCCTTCTTCGCCTGGCGGATG
Source organism: Blautia sp. HCP3S3_C4 (assembly GCF_052064095.1). NCBI lineage: Bacteria > Bacillati > Bacillota > Clostridia > Lachnospirales > Lachnospiraceae > Blautia > Blautia sp. HCP3S3_C4. The sequence goes on along the minus strand of NZ_JBQHWF010000001.1, from coordinate 314,104 downwards.
GCTGTAGTCAGGTCTTCCGGGATTCCGATATCTTCGTTTAATTCCCGGATGGCATCCACCAGCATCAGCGGTTCAAACTCGTCCTCATATGCCGGGATCGGACTGATATAATTGTAAATCTTCAGATATCTGCCCTGATCTGCCAGCGCATTATATTCTGCAATCACAGGGAGAAGAACTGCATTTGCCACTCCATGTGCCACATTAAAGAAAGCACTTACCGGATGACTCATGGCATGGACATTTCCAAGCCTTGCAAAGGAAAAGGCGATTCCTGCAAAGAGAGAGCCTGTAAGCATTGCTTCTGCTGCCTCCAGATCTGTACGTCTTGCCACAAAACGGCGGATATTTCCACCGATCAGTTCCATGGCTTTCTCTGCCATTGCGTCAGAGAATGGAGATGCTGCTGTGGAAACATAAGCCTCCTCCGCATGGATAAATGCATCGATTCCGCATGCTGCTGCCACAGATGCCGGAGCAGAGGTGAGAAGCTCAGGATCCAGGATCGCATATGCAGGAAGAAGTTCATAACTAAATACCGTCAGCTTATAATCTCTGCTGTGGTCAGTGATAACAGAAAATGCCGTAACCTCTGAGCCGGTTCCCGCAGTAGTCGGGATTGCTATCAGCGGAACAATTTTTCCGGGAACCTTATGTGCCCCCTCATATTCTGTAATACTGCCGCCATATTTAGCCGTAACTCCCACTGCTTTTGCCACATCCATAGGAGAACCACCGCCCAGCGCAACGATAAAATCTGCGCCGGAATCCTTATACGCTTCTGTCGCTTTTTCTACTGTGATAACAGATGGGTTTGCTTCCACATCTGTAAAAATATCCACTGCCATTCCGGCGTCTTTCAGATAATCTGCCGCCTTATCCACAACTCCCATTTTCCGGAGAGTTGGTCCGGAGATCAGCATTGCATGAGAGCCCCCAAGCTTTTTGGCACATTCCGGAAGCTTTGCCAGAGTACCAGCACCGACTGTAATATTCTGAGGAATAAAAAATTCAAATGGATTCATTAATTTCTGCCTCTTTTCCTGTGATTTTTCAATATCATTTAATTATATCTTTATGCCATAGAGGAAAGCACCCTGTCAATAGCCGCATCGATTACCACATCAAGCTCTTCATCATCAGCCTCCGGCATAAGACTTGCTGCATCCTCATCAGAGATCAGTTCAATAAGTTTACCAAAGTCTTCTTTATATTTACGTTTACAGATCGCATAAAATACAACTCCAAGTAAGCTCCAGCCGCCTACCATGATCCATTCCTGAAATACCAGACTTCCACCGGAACCCGGAATACAGTAAACCAGAAGCATCAGCCCTGACATGACTACTGCCATAAAGCCTACAAATTTGTAGTGACCTACTTTGTAAGGTCTTGCCATATCCGGTTCCTTTTTACGAAGGATCAGGAAAGATATAGAGACCATACAGTATGCAAGGCAGCATCCGAAGTTACCTGCATCACAGATCCAGACCATCATCGTCCTTCCTGCAAAAGGAGCCAGCATAGTCAGGGCACCGATCAGATACAGAGAATTAACCGGAGTTTTGTGCTTCGGATGAAGCTTTGCAAAAAACGGAGGAATCATGTAGGATTCTGCCATAGAGTACATGGCACGGGAACCGCCAAGGAGGAAGGAGTTCCATGATGTAATAATACCACACATTCCACCTACAATGATAACCTTGGCCATAACCTTTGTCCCGAAAGCCTTGGCCATGGCATCTGCCGTTACAAGTCCTGTTCCCTGCTGAGACTCAATGATCTCTGCCGGATTCAGGATAAAACCTACTGCAAGAATCACCAGTGAGTAAAATACAACTGCCAGCACAACAGAGAGGATCATCATTTTACCGATTTTTTTCAGCGGAACATTGATTTCCTCTGCTGCCTGTGGGATAACGTCAAAACCAATAAAGAAAAACGGAGTGATAACTGCAACCTTAATAATACTTTTCATTGCTTCGCCGGTACCGTTTCCAACAAACATCTGTCCCTGAAGATTATCCACACTTCCTGTAACCACAGAAGCCACGATCAGAATAATTCCGGCACCGCCGATAATACAGGTAAGAACAGTCTGCAGAACTGCCGCAGTCTTTGCTCCATTAATGTTAATTATCATAATAAGAAAAGCAATCACAATCGCCACGATCAGCCAGGATGCATAAACATCAAAGCCTGCAACTGTATAGAGATATCCTTTCAGGAACCCCGGCCACAGATAAGTGATGATTGTGGGAAATGCACATGCCTCAAAGCAGGCAACACTTACATATCCAAGAATGATCGCCCAGGTGCAGATAAAAGAACCTGTAGAACCCATTGCCCTGTAGCTGAATACATGCTCACCACCACACTGAGGCATGGCTGCTGTAAGCTCTGCATAGGTCAGACCTACGAAAAATATCATGATTCCACCGATTGCAAATGCAATAGCTGCACCAAGCACACCACCGGATTCAATCCAGTTACCGGAAGAAACTACCCAGCCCCAGCCGATCATGGCACCAAATGCAATTACAAGTATGTCCCATGCACCAAGTACTTTGTCAAATTCTGATGTTTTCTGTTCCATAGATCAGACCTCCTTTTTCCCATATTTTTTTGCAATCAGGTCTTCCAGATATTCTGCTGTTCCCTGAATTCCCAGAAAATCACTGTTAATAAGAATATCCCTGTTATGTCTGTCACCACGGTTACTTCCTGTCAGTGCCAGATGTCTCTTATGATAACGTTTATCCTTCTCATCCAGCAGAAGCTTTGCATCCTTTTCCGAGAGATTATGACTTTCCATAATGTTGTGGACGCGAACATTGTTAGGTGCATAGATAAATGCTCTCACAAGCTGGATTCCTTCTGTATCTTTCAGAATATAATCTGCAGACCGTCCGATAATCACGCAGGCTTCTTTCTGCGCCAGCTTCCGGATGATCTGCTTCTGTACATGAATGGCGCGGTCTGTCAGATCCGCATATTTGGAAAAAGAACCTCTCACATCTCCCTGTGCACCTTTACCTGCGATGGTTCCGCCTTCCTCTACTCTGTCCATAATGTCTGTAGGGATGCCTACCTCTTTAATGATCTCATCCACAAGATCCCGGTCGTAAAATTTAATGCCCAAATCCTGTGCGATCTTCTTACCGATGGCATTGCCCTTGGCTCCGTATTCACAGCCAATCGTAATTACCAGATGCTTCATGCTTTTCCCTCTCACACTCAAATTTTTATAAAGATGTTAGAGTCAAAAGTCTTATCGTGCAAGCACGAACCACTTCTTGATCTTTTGACTCTGATATCACAAAAGGGCGCACGAATATAATTCGTGACGCCCTTGTCCTTTTACTGTATCACTCCGTTGCCGGATTTTTATTTTTCCAGAGATTTAATTGTATCTTCGATGATTTCTACAGCTTTGTCGCACTCTTCTTCTGTAACAATAAGCGGTGGGATCATACGGATGATATGCGCTCCGATAGCTGTGATCAGAAGATGTCTGTCAAGACAGCCATGTTTTACATCCACTCCGCCGATAGTATCATCAAATTCCACACCTACCAGAAGTCCCTGATGTCTTACTTCTTTTACATGAGGAAGCTTCTCAAGCTTAGCTGCAAAGTAATCGCCAACCTTCTTTGCATTTCCAGCCAAATCTCTGTCCAGAAGCTCATTCACCTCAGCCAGTGCAGCTGCACAGCTTACCGGATGTCCGCCGAATGTAGTTCCATGGGAACCAGCTGTGAAAGCTTTGGCAACCTCTGCTGTTGCACAGATGGCACCGATTGGCATTCCACCGCCCAGAGCCTTTGCCATAGATACAATATCCGGTTTGATACCATAATTCATATAGGACATAACAGCACCTGTTCTGCACCATCCTGTCTGTACTTCATCGATTAGAAGAAGCATATCGTTCTCATCACAGAATTTACGAAGTCCCTGCATGAATTCCATTGTTGCAGGATGTACACCACCCTCGCCCTGTACAGGCTCAACCATAATGGCAATTGTGTTCTCTGTACATGCATCCTTGAAAGCCTGAAGGTCATTGTACGGTGCATAGGAGAAACCATAAGTCATAGGTCCGAATCCAACCTGGCATCCATTACCCGGCTGACCTGTTGCAGACATGGCACCAAAGGTTCTTCCATGGAATCCCATCTTTGCAGTTACGATATGATAACGGTTTGGACCATACTTTTCAATACCATATTTACGGGCCATTTTGATCATTGCCTCGTTAGCCTCTGTACCTGAGTTCTGATAGAAAATCTTGTCCATTCCGATTGTCTCGCAGACCTTCTCAGCAAGCAGCGCCTGCGGGATTGTGTATGGATAGTTGAATGTATGCATAATATCATCTAACTGATCCTTTGCAGCAGCTACAACCTTAGGGTTACAGTTTCCTGCGCTGTTTACTGCAATACCGGCGTAAAAATCAAGATATGGGGTTTTATTCTCATCATAAATGTACATGCCTTCTGCTGTCTCTGCAAGGAAATCAAATCTCTCATAAGTCTCGATCATGTACTTGTTTACTTTGTCCTTAATGTCCTGAAAAGTTAATCCTGTGTCTTTTAATTTCATAGCTGTGTCCTCCTGCATCCTTAAGATAATAAAAAAAGCAAAGACAAACTGACCCGTATGGGTAAGCGCCTTTGCTTAACTTTTTCTGTGTATTATTTTGTACATCCTTACAATATCACTGCCCTTATGATTTGTCAACATGTTTTTTGAACATTTACATTTTTTACAAAAAGCTCTGTATTCTCCTTATTGTACATCCAATATTTCCTGCATATTCGTGGGATATTATAAAGGTTTCTCAACAATTCATAACGACACAGCCTCTTCATGAAATGGCAGACTGACAAACCATTACATACATTCTTTCTTTTCAGATGTTCATTTCCAGGTGTATCTTTTTTATCGTTTTCGTACATTATATTGCACATTTTACACTCATACTTCGGATAAACTCACCTGCTCCACTTCAGCAACAGAATCCCTGATACAACTGCATCAATGATAATCCAGAAAGAAACAGGTACAGCAGGCTTTCTCCTTCCCTGTGTTCCGATAGACATGCTCCTGATCTGTTTCAAACTTAAACACCTGATCTCTGTTGATTTCATACTTCTCACCATGACATTCCAGAGTAAGCACACCCTCCATAACAGCCAGATATTCTCTTGTCTTCTCCCCATGGCTGCCACTGATATAAACACCCCCCGGTTCCACCTCGATCCGGTACACCTCCACCAGACGGGTATCCTCATAAGGCAGACAGGTCCATACCCTGTACTGTCCTGCTACCTCCTTGGTAGGAACCAGTTCTGCCGGCGTCACCAGACAACAGTCCACCCTCGGCGGCTGAATCAGCTCCTGAAACTCTATCCTCAAACCACTGGTAATCTTCCCCAGCACACCCAGAGAAGGATTGGCAGTCCCTCTCTCAATCTGAGCCAGCATGCTCTTACTCACCCCCGTCTGCTCAGACACCTGATCCAGACTCATACTCTTGGATTTCCGAATCCTCTTCAGATTCACCGCCACATTATTCGATAAATAATCCATATGTTCCCTCCTTGTCAAGCGGATATTCGCAATCCGCTTCGCTACTTGCTCATAACCGAATAACTGTACTATTTCTTTCTTATATCAGCAATATAGAAATCTGTCAATTCCATTACTGTTTACCCCGTTCTCTGCAACGTATCCCAAATTCATTCCAGAGCACAAATTTTATAGCAATTATCCAAAACCCCGTTGACAACTTCCTCTCTCCAAATGTATAATGTAACCCAAGAAAACAATTGTCCACCCTATCCGGACAATAAATATCTCTATCTATCAGCCAAATGCCATGACAGGGAGGAGTACACAACCCCGGAAAGCACAGAGAGGAAGCGGTCGGTGCGAGCTTCCGCAAACGAGTTGTAGAAGTAGCCCTCGAGCAGTGAACCCAACCGCATATTCAGTCTGATGCTCCATAGATCCGGACAGATATGCCAAGTAGGCTTCAACGTCAGTTCCACGTTACAGGAACACAGTATATCAGTACTGACAAAGTGCAGAGCCAGACTCTGAATACAGGTGGTACCGCGGAAGATTATTTTTCGCCCTGGGCAAACAAGCCCAGGGCGTTTTTTACTATATTTTATTTATCATTTATCACAATAAACTATTTACACTCACAGCCAAGCGGATATTCGCATTCCGCTTCGCTACTTGCTCAGCAGAATCAGCGCAGCGCCATTCTGCCCCACCCTGTATTGGCCAATACACAGCTCAGAAATTTATTTGTTTGGTGTGCATTTGCAGGAGTCGTGTAGATCTAAGTGCCTGGAAATCTGCGTTGTTCAGAAAAATCTCACTGTCTGAGCGCAGCGAGTTTAAGATTTTTCTGAACGCTTTTAGCAGATTTTCAGACACTTAGATCTACTAGGCTCCGAAACCGCACACCAAACAAATAAATTTCTGAGCGTCCCCATCCACATACACAAAGGAGGTTTACCCAAATATGAAACAAATATCCGGCAACAAACTCTTAGTCAAAGCCTTAAAAGAAGAAGGCGTAGAATACCTCTTCGGCTATCCCGGAGCCTGTACCATCGACATCAGTGACGAACTCTACAAACAGGACGACGTCAAAATCATCCTCCCCCGTCACGAACAGGCCCTTGTCCACGAAGCAGACGCCTATGCCAGAACCACCGGCAAAGTCGGCGTATGTCTGGTAACCAGCGGTCCCGGCGCAACCAACCTTGTAACAGGACTTGCAACAGCCAACTATGACAGTGTTCCCCTTGTATGCTTCACCGGCCAGGTAGCCCGCCACCTGATCGGTAACGATGCATTCCAGGAAGTAGACATCGTAGGAATCACCAGAAGCATCACCAAATACGGCGTTACTGTCCGCAGACGTGAAGACCTTGGCAGAATTATCAAAGAAGCCTTCTATATTGCCCGCACCGGCCGTCCGGGACCTGTCCTCATCGACCTTCCAAAGGACGTAATGGCAGAACTTGGCAGCGCAGAATATCCTAAAAATGTAAACATCCGCGGTTACAAACCAAACACAGATGTCCACATCGGCCAGCTCAAACGTGCCATCAAACTTTTAAATAAAGCAAAACGTCCCTTATTCCTGGCCGGCGGCGGTGTAGTAATCTCCCGCGCCCACGAAATCTTCCGTGAAGTAGTAGAAAAAACAAAGGTACCAGTTGTCACAACTGTAATGGGAAAAGGCTCCCTCCCTACAGACCACCCGCTCTATATCGGAAATCTTGGTATGCATGGTGCCTATGCAGCAAACATGGCAGTCAGCAACTGCGATGTGCTTTTCTCCATCGGAACCCGATTCAATGACCGAATCACCGGAAAGCTTCATGAATTTGCACCACATGCCCAGATTATCCACATTGACATTGATACTGCATCCATTTCCAGAAATATTCAGGTGGATATCCCCATTGTTGCTGATGCAAAAGAAGCTATCACAAAGATGAGTGAATATGTACAGGAATGTCCTACCGGCAAATGGCTTGAGCAAATCCAGGCATGGAAAGAAGAACATCCATTGAAAATGCGTCCAAACGATGTGTTAAGTCCCATGGATATTCTGAAAGAGATCAATGAACAGTTTGAAAACAGTATTATCGTAACAGATGTAGGACAGCATCAGATGCTTGTTTCCCAGTATGCTGAAATCACAGAGGGTAAGCAGATGATCATGTCTGGTGGTCTGGGAACCATGGGCTATGGTCTTCCGGGCGGTATCGGAGCCAAAATCGGGAATCCTGACAGACCGGTCATCGTTATCTCAGGTGACGGCGGTGTACAGATGAACATTCAGGAGCTTGCAACTGCAGTTCTGGAAGAGCTTCCTGTTATACTGTGTATCTTTAACAATGAATATCTTGGAATGGTACGCCAGTGGCAGAAGCTTTTCTACGGCAAGCGCTATGCCATGACCAACCTGCGTGCAGGAGCACTTTCCCGCCGCACTGAAGGTATGGAATATCCACAGTACACCCCGGATTTCATTAAACTTGCAGAGAGCTACAGAGCAAAGGGAATCCGTGTCACAAAGAAAGAGGAAATTGCGGCAGCCTTTGAGGAAGCCAAAAAGAATACAAAGGCACCTACAGTAATCGAATTCATCATTGACCCTGAGGAAATGGTTTATCCTATGATCAAACCAGGCGGAACTCTGGAAGATATGATTATGGACTGTTGATCAGGAGGAATATTATTATGGATAAAGGAATGAAAAAAAGATGGATTTCTCTCTATGTTGAGAACCAGGTAGGTGTTCTGTCCAAAATTTCCGGTCTTTTTTCCGGAAAATGTTATAACCTGGACAGTCTTACAGTAGGAACAACAGAAGACCCTACCGTATCCCGAATGACGATCGCAACTGTCAGTGATGATGAGACTTTTGAGCAGATTAAAAAGCAGTTAAACCGTATGATTGAGGTGATTAAGGTTATTGACTTCACCGACGTATTTGTCCGCATGAAGGAGATTCTGTATATTAAGGTTTTCAACTGCTCCAAAGAAGATAGGGTTGAGCTATTTCAGATTGCCGAAACCTTCAAAGCAAAGGTCATTGACTACGGCAAAGACAGCCTGCTTCTGGAATTTGTCCAGACAGCAACCAAGAATGATGCAGTAGTGAAACTAATCAAGGAAGAATTCCACAGAATTGAAGTGGTGCGTGGAGGAAGTGTAGGAATTGAGTCTATCAGTATGATGGAACGTTAAATCTCACTATCAATCATTTCTTACAGGATATAGAGTTACTGTTCACTCCGTTCACAGTAACTCTATATCCTGTATTTATTTTCAAACATGCTATAAAACATTGCCGTTTTTTATCAAATGTGTTATTGTTTACGGGAGCGTTATTCGGAAGAAAATGCATCTGTTTTCCACATCTGGCAGTCTGGTGGAGCAAATCATCCACTTCGCAGTCTGGTTAAATTTGTGAGGCGACCTGTAAGGCGTCTACACACTGGAAATTTTTACCGGAAGATATTTCTTATTTCATATCTTTTTATTCTGATGCAGATTTTTCAAAACGCTTAATCCCCATACTCTAAACTGTCTGAAAAGCAGGGGACGCATTGCGCCGTTTTATCAGACCAAAAGGAGAATTTATATGAACGCAACAACTACAACAACAAACGTAGCAAAAAAGAGTAACACTCTTTACATGGTAGAACTGGCTATGATGATTGCCATTATTCTGCTCATGTCCTTTACCCCGCTGGGTTACCTTCGTACTCCCGGCTTATCCATCACTCTTCTCACCATCCCGGTAGCTGTAGGTGCCATTATTCTTGGACCGAAGGGCGGAGCTGTATGTGGATTTACTTTCGGTGCAACCAGCTTCTATATGGCTGTTACAGGAAGTTCTGCTTTCGCAGCTGCACTTTTTAATATCAGCCCGGCAGCAACCTTTATTGTATGTATCGTGGCACGTGTACTGGAAGGATGGATCACTGGACTTATTTTTGCAGCATTACATAAATCACCGGCGAAGAAATTTTCCTATTACATTGCTTCACTGGCATGTCCGTTACTGAATACCTTCTTCTTCATGGGCTTTTTATGTCTCTTCTTCTACAACACTGATTATATTCAGGGTATTGTTTCCACCCTTGGTGTAAGTAATCCGATTGTCTTTGTGGCAGCCTTTGTAGGAGTTCAGGGACTGATTGAGGCAGGTTTCTGCTTTGTAGTGGGAAGTATTGTTTCCAAGGCACTTTCTGTAGCACTGAAACGTGCATAATATTTAACCGAATCAAGTAAGTCCCCTGCTTCAATTGCGAAAAGCAATAAGCAGTGGGTGGGGACTTGCTTGTATCAGGAGGAGTGCAAGCTCCTTCTGATAAACTGCGGAGCAGTTATTCGGTTATGAGCAAGTAGCGAAGCGGATTGCGAATATCCGCTTGACTAAAAAGTCCCTGATTACATTGTCACTGTAGTCAGGGATTTTTTATCAGAAGGAGATTTTTATGTCATTACTAAAAGAGATTTCTATTACAGAGTTTACAAATTTACGCATCGGTCATGCCTCGAATCATGACGGGCAGACCGGTGTAACTGTTCTTTACTTTCCACAGGGAGCAAAGGTGGGATGTGATATCAGCGGCGGTGGTCCTGCCTCCAGGGAAACACCTCTCACCTCTCCTGTCACCGCCGACAATCCCATCAACGCTATTGTATTATCCGGCGGATCTGCCTATGGACTGGCTGCCGCTGACGGTGTGATGAACTATCTGGAATCACAGAATATAGGTTATAACACCGGTGCAGCGCTGGTTCCCCTTGTGTGTCAATCCTGCATCTATGACCTTTCCTACGGAAACCCTAAAGTACGCCCAACTGCAAAAATGGGCGAGGAAGCCTGCCGTCAGGCATTTTCCGGAACAGATACCAGAACCGGAAATATCGGTGCAGGTACCGGTGCAACTGTGGGAAAACTCTACGGCATGAAACAATCCATGAAATCCGGGCTTGGGATTGCCGCTGTATCTGCCGGTGATTTCCAGATGGCTGCAGTGGTAATTGTCAATGCAATAGGGGATATTTTTAATCCGAAAAATGGCCAGAAAATTGCCGGACTAAAAACACCTGACAGAAAAGACTTTCTGGACAGTGTCCAGGAATTATACCGTTTTATGACACCTCACGATCAGTTTACCGGCAACACCACCATCGGGGCAGTGATCACCAATGGGGCATTTTCAAAAGCTGAGCTGAACAAAATTGCCTCTATGACCCGCTGTGCCTATGCCAGATGCATCAATCCTGTAGCAACTATGGCAGATGGCGATTCCATCTATGCAGCAAGCATTGGTGATGTTTCTGTGGATATTAACATGGCCGGAACCCTTGCTGCAGAAGTCATGGCACAGGCTATCCAGAATGCCATCCATACCTCTCAGATTCCGGATGAAGAATTTCTGAAATATGTATAGCAATCCACTATAAAAGCGCAGAGATTATACTTTTTTCTCTGCGCTTCTATTATTATTCTTTCCTGTCTTCATTTTTCATTTGTGCTTTTGCCTTTCGCCCGATCCGTGCACTGCTGTTCATAATACTGGCTCGGGTAATCTTATCATTTCCAAATTTCATACGTATCTCATCCATGGCTGCATCCAGCTTTCTGCGGCGTTCTTTTGTTTCTGTATCTTCAAACAGTGACATCTGTTCAAAGGAACCGTCCGTGAGACCGGTCAGTGACACACCGATCAGGCGCAGTGGCTGTCCTTTCCAGAATTCTGTAAAAAGTCTGGTCGCATTTGCATAAATTTCATCTGTAAGATCTGTAGCATTTTCCAGCTTTGTCTGATGAGAACGGTTTCGGAAATCTAATGTCCGGAAAGTAACAGAAATACAGCTACACTTCTTTCCTTTCCTGCGCATTCTGGTGGCCAGAACATCACACTGTTCCAACAAAATGGGCAACACCTGTTCTGTGGAAGTAATATCATCGTTAAAAGTAGTTTCTACACTGAAGCCCTTTGCCTCATCCGGTACTGCCTTTACAGTTGAATGATCGATGCCTCTGGCATATTGCCAGAGCTGGTGTCCCGGCTTTTCCCCCAGCCAGCACTGCACATTGGCTTCCCGTTCTCTCGCCAGATCACCGATAGTACGGATTCCCTGATTCAGAAGCTTCTGCTCGGAAGCTTTTCCCAGAAACAACAGGTTACGAATAGGAAGGGGCCACATTTTCTCCGAAATTTCATCCGGGAACAAAGTGTGTACTCTGTCCGGCTTCTGAAAATCCGATGCCATCTTTGCCAGCAGCTTATTGGTAGAAATTCCCACATTTACTGTAAATCCCAGTTCTCTGTGAATCTTGTCTTTCAGCTCATAAGCTGCAGCTACAGGGTCAGGATAGATCAGAGAAGTGCCTGTCATATCCAGAAATACCTCATCAATGGAAAAGGATTCCATTACAGGCGCAAAGGAAGCACAGATTGCTTTAAATGCCCGAGAACATTTATCATATAATTCAAAATCACTGGAAACGATTACCAGATTGGGGCATTTCCGAAGAGCCATAGCCACAGGCTCGCCGGTCTGGATCCCGTATTTTTTTGCAGGGATAGATTTGGCAACCACGATACCTGTCCGTTTCTTTGGATCTCCTCCTACGCAGGAGGGAATTTCCCTGAGATCCGGCAGTCCCTGGCTCACCCTTCTGGCTGATTCCCAGGAAAGAAATGCGCTGTTTACATCTATATGAAAAATTAGCCGTTCCGTACTTTTCACAGTTCTGCCTCCTCTGCTCCTGCCGCTTAATCATAAGTCAAACGGATATTGGCAATCCGCTTCGCTACTTACTTTTATCTTAACACAAACGCAAAGGCAGAACAACCAATTGCCGAAATCATCAGAATGATTGTTACTTTACCGTAAATCTGCAAAACTGCGCACAGCCTGTACTCTGTTTCTGTTCAGAGTGTACATACATTCCCACTGTACAGCCGGTAAAACCGCCTGCCGCTTCTGTACACATATGGCTGATATCCACCTCCCTGATTATACATTGCGATTTTTCTTCCGTCTCAGGCCGAATCAGCCATACCTGTGCCATGCTTTGGTCTACGCTCAATCTCAGGGTCTGCATACCTCTTTTCTCTGTTTTCTTTTCTGCAAGTATTTTCTCTGTTCCATTGATACATACTGTGACATAGATATAGCCGTCTGCCCCTACTTCTCCATATTCTGCCAGAAGATAATTCTGAGAATTCTGAAGATAGGCAATTCCGGCTCTGTCACCTTTTTCTCCTGCTTTTAACAAAAACTCCGTCTCTGCCTGAAATCTATGGTGCTTTTGTCTCACCGCAACATACGAAGGACTCCCATTATCCCCAATTGCCACAGCTTTTGCAGGAAGTTTTAAACATTCTTCCTGTTCATCTATTGTATAAGCATTCGGCTGGGGATTTCTGAGCATCATAAAATCCAGTGGAAGCTTTTTATCTGTCATATTTTTGAAACTGTAATTTCTGACTTCATTCAGTTCTCCGGGCATAGAGTTATCCTTCTCACCAGGCAGACAGATTTCCTTTTCCAGCATTCCTACTCCCGGGTTTACCACCGGCCAGTCATCCTCCCACTCTACCTTTGCCAGAAAAGTCTCTCTTCCCAGAAATGTCTTTCCGTCCACAGGTCTGCAGCCCAGAACAACCATAAACCAGTTTCCCTGTTCATCCTCAGTCAGATCGCAATGTCCTACACAGTTAATCTCCGCATTTTTTCCCAAATGTCTGTGTGTCAGGATCGGATTTGTCCCTGCATATTCATAGGGACCAAAAATATTTTTACTCCTGGCCACCATTTCACTGTGATGCTCCGCTGTTCCACCTTCTGCATGAAAAATATAGTAATAACCATTTCTTTTATAAAGATGAGGACCCTCCGGCCAGATTGCATTTCTCTGGAATCCATATAAAACAGGATGCGCCTCCCCTTCTAGCCTGAAAGTCTGCAAATCCAGCTTCTGTATCCATATTTCGCAATCACCATTGTACCTGCCGCCACGGGAATTTTCTCTCTGCCCGATATAATAACAGGTTCCATCCTCATCAAAGAATAAGCTAGGGTCGATTCCCATGGCATTTTCCAAAAAATGAGGTTCTGACCATGGACCCTGGGGATTTTTTGCAGTTACTATAAAATTTCCGCCGCCAGATACATTGGTAGTAATCAGATAAAAAGTTCCCTTATGCCACCGAAGTGTAGGAGCATAAATCCCCTCATTATGTTCACAGCCCTGTAAGGGCAGCTGGCTCTCCCGTGTCAATATATTGCCGATCTGCTCCCATTGTGCCAGATTTCTGCTGCGAAATACAGGAATTCCCGGAAAATATGCAAAAGTAGATGTAACCAGATAAAACCACTCTCCCACCCTGCATATGGACGGATCCGGATAAAAGCCACTTAAAATCGGATTTTTACAAGTTATCATTGGTCATTTCCTCCCGTAAATCAAATATGAAGTCTGCAGACTCTCTTATATGCTTTTCAGAAAACCCTATATCAGTGAATGCCAGATTATAAGATCTGGCACTCTCCATTTATTTTACAATATATTTTTATTTTTGATAAATTTTCTACATAGGTACATTCTGCATTGAATATCAGGTTTCTGGCTGCATTCATATAATTCACATAATCTATATTAGTGGTATACCACACATTCTCATGGCCTGAAATCTTTCTGCAGAAGCTTTCCATTTGCTCCCATGTCTGTTCCCGGTCAAACTCAAAGCTGTGTCCCCATACATAGAGAAGAGGAAGCTTCTGATAATCCGGCTTGTGCAAAAACTTTTCTGCAATTCCTCTGAATGCATCATTGTGATGACAGGACGGAGTCCACCTCATAAAATCCTCCGGAATGCGGAAATTTTCTGTAGACTCCACAGTCCTGCAGTATGCAAACCCAAGATTCTTCAGGGTATTGATGACCCTTTCGTCATATTCTCCAAATGCATAAGAACATCCCCTGATAATCCTTCCCGTTTCTCTCTCCAGACTGCATCTGTCCTGATAAAATTCCTGAACCAGTCTTTCCTGCGAAAGATGTGTGGGATACTCATGTGCAACACCATGACAGGCAATTTCATGTCCCTGATATAAGCTTTTCAGTTCTTGTGTTTTTATAAATCCTTCTGTATCCAAAGTCCCTGAGTTCAGATGAAATGTTGCTTTCAGATTATATTTATTAAAAATATCAACCAGTCTTCTATCAAAAATCTGGCCATCATCATAGCTGAATGTAACTGCCCGGTCTTTCCACTGCGGATAAAACAATTCAAATTTCATAAGCTCAGTCTTCTTTCTCCCAGATTACCTTTACAGGTTCTGTTCCGGTAAGCTCTATACTTCTTTCATCCGGCTGGCTGCAGCCTGCAAAAATCTCATATTTCCTGCCATCCTCTACGCGTTCTCCATTTTCATCTACCACTGTAAATGCCTTTTCCCAGACAGGAACCATAACTTTTCTGCGTTCTCCTGCTTTTATAAAAATTCTCTGGAATCCTCCCAGTGCAGGATTTGGAATTGCATTTTTACTGTCAAGATTTTTTACATAAATCTGGACAACTTCCTCAGTATCTGCATTACCCTTATTATATACTTCTGCCTCTACTGTTATCTGCCGTCCGCACTGTCTTACCTCTGCATTTTCTACTTTTACATTACTGTAGGTAAGTCCATATCCAAAGGGGAACTGTGCTTTTCCTTCCATATAACGATAGGTTCTGCCTTTCATGGAATAATCTGTAAATTCCGGAAGTTCTTCAAGGCTCTCGTAAAAGGTAACCGGAAGTTTGCCGGATGGGGAGTTTTCCCCAAACAGAATTTTTGCTGCCGCTTTTCCGCCCTGGCTTCCCGGATACCACAGAACCATAACTGCATCAAATTTCTCTGCTGCATAGCTCATATCAATATCACTTCCTGCCATCAGACAGAGAACCACTGGTTTTCCGGAACCAGCCATTGCTTCCATTAAATCAATCTGGGACTGAGGAAGCTTCAGGCTCTCTTTATCTCCGGATGCATAGCTGTTTCCGGTATCTCCTTCTTCACCCTCCAGTGTCTCATCCAGACCTACACAAAGAATCACCACATCACTGTTTTCTGCAACGATCTTAGCTTCCGCAAGACGATCTCTGCTGAATGCCAGAGGTTCTGTTCTGTCTCTAAACAACTCGCTTCCTACAGAACTAAGAATTCTCACATCCTCACCTACATAATCCTGGATTCCCTCCTGGATTGTAATATATCTGGATGCAGTTCCATGATAATTTCCAATCAAAGCCTTTCTGCTGTCTGCATTAGGTCCCACAATTCCGATTGTTTTGATATTCTCTTTTTTTAATGGAAGAATTCCATTATTCTTCAAAAGTACAAAACTCTTCGCTGCTGCCTTCTCTGCTGCTGCCAGATGTTCTGCTGATTCTACTTCCATATAGGAAATATTATCATATTCACTGCCATCAAATAGCCCAAGAAGATATCTGGTAGTAAAAAGTCTTACTGCTGATTCTGTAATCCTTTCCTCTGTGACAAGCCCCTTTTCATATGCTTTCATAATATGAAGATATGTATTTCCACAGTTCAGATCGCAGCCATTATTAATGGCAAGTGCTGCTGACTCATAAGCCGTATTAGTCACCATATGATGTTCATGGAAATCTCTGATCGCCCAGCAGTCTGATACAAAATGTCCCTGGAACTTCCAGTCATCTCTCAGTTTTTTCTGCAGAGCAGGGCTTCCACAGCAGGGTTCTCCATTTGTGCGGTTATATGCTCCCATAACTGCCTCTACATCCGCTTCCTCTACCAGGCTTTCAAATGCAGGCAGATACGTTTCTTCCATATCTTTTGCAGATGCCTTTGCATCAAACTCATGTCTGATCGCTTCCGGTCCGGAATGCACTGCAAAATGCTTTGCACATGCCGCAGCTTTCATAGTTTCTCCATTACCCTGAAGTGCCTTTACAAAAGCCACTCCCAGTTCCTTTGTCAGATATGGATCTTCTCCATAAGTTTCATGGCCTCTGCCCCATCTGGGATCACGGAAAATATTTACGTTGGGAGACCAGAATGTCAGTCCTTTATAGATATCTCTGTCCTCTTCGCTGGAATATGCATTATACTTTGCACGCCCTTCTGTCGCTACAATATCTGCCATCTCAGCTACACAGTCTCTGTCAAATGTAGCAGCCATTCCGATTGCCTGAGGAAAAACAGTTGCCTGTCCTGCTCTGGCCACGCCATGAAGTCCCTCATTCCACCAGTTATATGCCGGGATTCCAAGTCTTTTTATGGCCGGCGCATCATATCTTAACTGGCTGGCTTTTTCTTCCAGTGTCATTTTGGATACCAGTTCCTGTGCTTTTTTTCTTGCCTCGTCTCTGTTCATACAAGCCTCCTAATTTTATGCATTGTTTTTATGCATCATCCTTTTACTGCACCTGTAGTCAGGCCTTCTACAATCTGGTTACTGAACAGGCAGTATACAATAACGGTTGGTGCGATTGCGATAATGATTGCTGCGAACATCTGTACATAGTTTGTGGCATATGGTCCTACGAAATATGTAAGTGTTACAGGCAGTGTTTTCTTTACCGGATCTGAGACAAATACCATAGCCAGCAACAGCTCATTCCAGTTACCTACGAATGTCATAAGACCTGAAACAAAGAATCCTGTTCTGCAAAGGGGAAGTGCGATCCTGAAAAAGCATCCATAAATTCCACATCCGTCAATGGATGCTGCCTCAAATAATTCTCCAGGCATAGATTTGAAAAATCCTGTCAGAAGGAAAATAGTCATCGGAAGAGAAAACGTAATATACGGGATCATCAGACCTACTCTTGAGTTAGTCAATCCCATCCCTGCAAAACGTACGAACAGCGGAATCAGGATACAATGTACCGGAACCATCATTCCGATCAGGAAAAATGTGTGTGCTGCTTCTGATAATTTCCAACGCATTCTTGCAATGGCAAATGCTGCCATTGCTCCAAAAAACAGACTGACTACAAGTGTGATCCCACAGACCAGTACTGAGTTTACAAGTGCAGTTCCAAGCTTACCCATTGTCCATGCCTGCTGGTAATTTTCCCAGTGAAATACTTCCGGCAGGGCAAATGGAGCTGCCATTACGCCTGCATTATCTTTTAATGAAACACTTAACATCCATAACAGCGGAGCCACATAAATCACAGCAAGTGCAATAAGAAATATATAAAGAATTACTGTAACAGGCTTTACCGGTTTTCTTGATTTTTTTGTCTGCATCTCTGTTACCTCCTAGCCCTCGTAAGTTTCAACTTTAATTACTTTTTTAACCAATAATGTTACGATCAGACACATAACCAGTAAGACTACAGAAATCGCACTGGCATAACCATATTTAAAATAGTTAAAACCTTCTGCATAAAGTTCTGTCGCAAGCACCTCGGTTCTGTGGTTCGGTCCACCCTGAGTCATGTTATACACAAGGTCAAAGAATTTAAGAGAACCGATACAGTTCAATGAAAGTGAAGTTACCATCATTGGTTTAATCAACGGAAGTGTAATGTAACGGAATGACTGTGTCTTTGATGCGCCGTCTATATAAGAAGCTTCATATATGTCTCTGGAAATTCCTGTGATCTGAGCCATATAAAGCATCATATTCTGTCCAACATACTGCCATAAGGCAACAAACGCAATCACCCACATGGGAAGTACAATAAAACCTTTGGAATCCATCAGCCAAAGAGGGCCTTTGATTCCGAACTGTGCCAGCAGATTATTGATACCGATCTTTGGGTTAAACATAAATGCCCATAAAAGACCTAAGGCTGCTGAGGAAAGAACGGATGGAAGATAATAAATATTTTTGAAAAGGTTTCTGCCTTTCTTAATATTGGTAAGCATAACTGCAAGACCAAGGCCGATCACCTGCTGAGTGATAGCAGAAAAGATCATAAAGAAAATAGAGTTTTTTAACGCAATTTTAAATGTAGAATCTTGAAAAAATAGCTTTTTATAGTTTGCAAGTCCGGTAAATTTGGGCGGTGTCAATGCCGCATAATCGCATAAAGAATAATAAACCATCTGCACCATAGGGATAACCAGTACCAGGACAAACATGATCAGTGCCGGTGCGATAAATATGAAAATAGCCTTCTTATTACGTAAAATTTTATCCATAATTGCCTCCATTTAAAAACTGCTGCGGAACTTTTTTCTTCCGCAGCAGCCATGTAAATTCTGTACTATCTATCCACAATTATTTCCAGACGTTTTCTTCATAGAAATCCTGTACTGTCTGGAAGGCTTCTTCCGGAGTCTGGTTTCCAAGGAATATATCAACCATTGCATTGTCGAAGCAGTCACCTGCTTCTACAGATGCCAGAGATTCATTGTAGAATCCAAAAGTACCAGTTGCTTTGTCCATAATATCCTGAACATATTTCAGCTGTGCAGGAGCTTTGTCATAGTCAATGTCAAGATCTTTGATGATCGGGAATTTTCCTCCTATTTCTGCTGTATATTTCTGTGCTTCTTCATCTGTAAACATCTTCATCAGTGCAATTGCTGCATCCTGATGCTCTGTTGTAGAGCTCATCAGTAAGTTGTCTGTTTTAACGATCATACGGTTCGGATCATTCGCTCCTTCGATTTCAGGGAACTGGAATACACCGCATTTGCTCTGGAAATCAGGATTATTGCCATTGATCTGAGCCATAGCCCATGATCCCTGTACCAGCATTGCTGCATCTCCATTGTAGAAGTTTGCTGTAGCCTGATCATTGGAGTCACCAGCTGCTGTTTCCTGGAAATACTGAGATAACTCTTTTAATTTCTCACCTGCAGCAATACAGTTATCGTCTGTCCAGTTCGCTGTATGATCTGCGATTGCCTGAAGATCTACACCTGAACGGTCACAAAGATAACCTGCGATCATTGACAGGCACCATGCAGTTCCTGCGGAACAGGAGATTGGTGTAATACCAGCATCCTGCAGTTTCTTACATACATCGATCAGTTCATCATAGGTAGTCGGAACTTCTACTCCGGCCTTCTCAAAAAGCTCTGTGTTATAGTATACACAGGCAGCTGCGAAGTTTGTAGGAACTGCCATAATCTTTCCATCATAAGTCAGTCTGTCAAAGATTCCATCTGTAAATGTTGCGTACCAGTCTTTTTCCTGATTCTCAAGAATATCTGTCAGGTCTGCTGCTGCTCCTGCATTTACATATACATCCATGTTGGGTCCCGGATTACAAATGTATACATCCGGTGTCTGTCCTGCTGCGATCAGGGCATTTAATTTTCCGTCATATTCTTCCAGATTTGTTGTGATCGGTGTTACATGGTATTTCCCTTCATATTCTGTATTGAAGCGATCAATAACATCTTTGTATCCTTTGGAAACCAGATCCTCTGTAGCTTCCAGGTCATCCCAGAACATCCATGTGATTTCCTCTGTGTCATCTGCATATGCAGGCACTGCTACTGCCATGGTTCCCGCTACCATAGCTGCTGAAAGTAATACTGAAAGTAATCTCTTCTTGTTCATTTTTTTAATCCTCCTTTTGATTCATTACCTCGTTTCTTGATGGTTCTACTATATCAGAATGTCCTGTGATTGGCTCCATAATTCTTGTCATTTTGCTATCAATTCTTGCTATTTATCCGCTACTATTTTCTTCAATATGTCAATTTTAATAGATTTTTACATTCTTTTTTATGTATTTTGACATATGTTTTTATTATTTCAATTTTTCCAATGTTATATATTGCCATTTACACATGTTTTTGATACATTATATACACAAACATCAAAAAGCAATATTTGCTATCAAAAGCAATAATTAGATGTGAAAGGAGTCCATATGATCCATAATTTACAGGGAATTCATGAAACCGTTGATTACAAAGCAGATACCCAGATCTGTCTTTATTACAATGAGGAAGCCGAAAACTATCCGCCTCACTGGCATCCCTCATTCGAAGTAATCATGCCTGTTATTAATGACTACCGGGTTGTCTGCGGTCATAACGATTATCATATCAAAGAAGGAGAAATTCTTGTTATATGTCCCTGTATGCTTCACGAGCTCTTTGCTCCGGCTACAGGAGAAAGGATTATTTTTCAGCCCGGCCTGAGCCACATCAAGCTAAAAGAGCTAGATCTGATCACACCACTCCTCAGTCCCGCCATTCTGGTCACCAAGGAAGAATATCCACAGATCTATGAACACATCCACCGTCTTATGTTGGAAATCAAGGATGAATATATGAATTTCACCACCTATTCTGAACTTTCCATCATTGCAAAATTCCTGGAAATCCTTGTGGATATTGGCAGAAATCACAAAGCTTTTCATCAGCAGGACGGAGACTGTGATATTCATCATCAGAAAGAATATATGGAGAAATTTCTGTTTATCACCGACTATATCAGCAACCACTTTTCTGAAAACCTTACTCTGGAGGAGGTTGCCAGTCTGGCAGGCTATAGTAAATATCACTTTGCCCGCCTTTTTAAACAATATACTAATTCCTCCTTCTACAAATTTCTGAACCAGAAAAGAATTGAATACGCAAAATCTCTTTTGCTGGATCCGGAGCTTGCTGTTACCGAAGTGGCAACACAATCAGGCTTTTCCAGCCTGTCCGCCTTTTTACGTATGTTCAAACAATTAAACCTGTGCACTCCCACAGAATTCCGAAATATGTATGATTCACAATTCCAAAAAACACCTGCTTCCGGGAAAAAGTAATCCCGGAAGCAGGTGTCTGTATTTTCTGCTTTGCAGAAAATTCACCCCAGATATTCACTGATAACTACATTTCGCAGTTTTCTGGTCAGAGGAAAGGTTCCTGCATCTTTTTTTTGCATACCCATGAGAATGGTCATGTCTTCCTTGGGGAAATTGGCAAAATACATGCCAAGCCATCCATCCCAGCCGTATTCACCTTCCCTGGCAAACATAACAGCCTGTGACGGATTTTTGCAGACACGCATCAGGTTACCATAGCTGAAACCATCCAGTCCGATCCACTGGTCAAAATCCTGTTGTCCCACAGGCAAGAGCTGTCCGCTGCACATATAGCGCAGGGTTTCAGGCTTAAGGATCTCATGTGTGCCTGCTTTTCCCCCATTTCTCAGCATTCTGGCAAATTTCATATAATCATCCAATGTGGACACCAGTCCTGCACCGCCGGCCTCGTATGCCGGTGGTTTTGCCATATCATTTCTCACAGCCAGATTGTTACCTGTATAAAGCTGCATGCTTTTACTTCCATCCTCAGCTGTGACTGTCTCATAAGCCTTTGCCAGACGGCTTTGTTTTTCAGCAGGCACCCAGAATGCAGTGTCCTTCATTTCCAGAGGAGCAAAGAGCTCATCCTGCATAAATTCCGATAGTTTTTTCCCTGAGATCACTTCGATCACAGCCCCCAGAACATCTGCGGAGGTTCCATATCTCCATCCGGTCCCCGGTTCAAAGGCCAGTGGACACCGGGCCAGTCTGTCTGCCAGTTCCCGGGTAGTCATAGGTCTCTCTGTATCCAGACGGTCGCAGGCTTCTGCAAATACCTTATCCACTGCTTTTCCCGGTTCCGTACAATCATCCGGATAAACCAGCCCTGATGTCATATTCAGCAGGTCAATGATCCTGAGAGGCTGCTTTGCAGGGCTGGTTCCATGAATATCTGCTGTTTTCAATTCCGAATATGAAGGCAGATACTCGGATACAAACTCCCCTGGATCCAAAAGTCCTCTTTCCATCAGGATCATAGCACATGCTGCTGTCACAGGCTTTGTCTGAGAATAGAGACGGAATATGGTATCTCTGGAAATTAATCTGCGATTTTCTCTGTCAGCCATCCCCTCCTCACAATAGAGGAGCTCTTCTCCTCCTTTTTCTACCAGAAGATTCACTCCCATCACTTCACAATGATCCACCGCCTGTTTCATTACCTTACTGATCTTCTCTTTTATATCCATGTCATAATACCTCGTTTCTAATTTTTATGGTTCACTTTTTTCTTGTATTCAGATATTTTTTCTTCTGTTACAGTCTTACCTGTGCCTGCTGCCTGTTTTCCTCCCTGAATGCCCTGGGAGTCATATGATATCTTTCCTTGAATACCCTGTGAAAATAACTGTTATTCTCGTATCCCACTGCTGCAATAATGTCACTGATGGCCAGATCTGTGTCACACATCAGCTCTACGGATTTATTCAGACGTTTCCTTTGAAGCAGTTCCTTGAAATTAAAGCCTGTGGTTTTCTTGATCATCTTGCTGAGCACATGCATGGGCAGATGAAGCAGTTCACACAGCTCAGTGAGAGTTGCAGTTTTGTATTTCTGTTCTATGTAATCCAAGGTTGTCATGGAAATCATGTTTTCGTACTGATTTGGCACACGCATTTCCACATACTGTACAGAATCCACCAGATACAGAAAAATCAGTCCCATAGTTGTCTGATTAATCCGGTTATTTTCCCCTTTTCCTGTCACCAGAGAATAGATCATATTTTCCAGCAGATTCTGGATCTGCAGAACCTCTGAAACTTTAAAATACAGGTATTGTCCTCTCTCCTCATCCTGCCGGAGAATATTTACCAGAAAATCTGCCAGTACATTGTTTCGCCCTGTCATGGAATAGGCCACATCAAAAAATTCCGGAAGGATCATAAAATTAATGGCAATATCATTCTCCCCTGCAGGCAAAAGCTCATGTCTGGTATACTGGTTGAGAAACAAAAGTTCACCTTTTCCAACCACTACTTTCTTGCCGTCTATTATATTGGTAACAGAGCCTTCACATACATAAAGCACCTCAATAAAATTATGTCTGTGAGCAGGAAAATGAACAAACCGGGTATGGGTACGCACAGTGATCAGTTTGCCCTCATCCAGCATCTTTCTGCTGTCTACAATGAAATCCCTGCCTGAGGTATATAGCTCCTTATCCACCTCTGCGCTGCCATCCAGAATTTTCTGTTCTTCCTCTGTGATTTTCTTTAAATGATCTAATAATTCCTGCTGCATGGATTCCACCTTCCGTATGTTTCACAATAATCTGTAAATTCTGTTCCTCACTGCAATTCACAGATATCAGGTCAGGAACAACATATCTTTTTTCAAACACACTCTAACTTCATTATATACGATTCATTTTTTTCATACAACCACAAAAAGAAACGGAGCTAATGCCCCGTTCCCTTTTGTATTTTTATGGAATTTATCAGGTTATCTGATTAGTACAGTTTAGCCATCTCTTCGATGTTTTCTGTGTTGAACTGTAATGGCTCGCCAAGAACGATTTCTGTGCCGCCGTCATCAGCTTCTGTGATTGTGTAATCACCAAGGTCACCAGCTGTGAATGTTTCATCCAGTGCGCCTGTGATGTCGCCGTTGATCAGAGCTGCTGTTGCATATGCGCTGAGTTTACCAAGGCCCTGCATATCCCACAGATAGAAGTATGGGCAGGAATGAGCATCATCATCACCTGTGTACTCCTGCATTTCAGAAGGAAGTCCAAGTCCTGTCAGTTTGCAAGCAGAATCATTATCCTGAAGATATTTAGCTGCTGCTGCGATACCAACTGTTGTAGGTGCACAGATAACTTTCAGATCCGGATATTTCTCAAGAAGAGCTGCTGTCTGGTCTGTAGATTTCTGAGGTTCGTCATCACCATAAGCAACCTCTACCAATTCCAGTTTGCTGTATTTGTCATCGCCTTCCATAATGGATTTCATTGCATCGATCCATGCATTCTGGTTAGCAGCCTGGGAAGTAGCAGAAAGAACTGCCCACTGTCCTTCTCCACCGGAGATATCAAGAACTGCATCCAGAAGAGCCTGTCCAACCTGTTTTGTACCAGCCTGGTTTACGAATATCTGACGGCTGTCTTTATTTGGTGCGGAGTCGAAAGAGGATACTTTGATTCCAGCATCCATAGCTTCTTCCAGTTTAGCCTGAAGAGCATTAACGTCATTTGCAGAGATGCAGATTGCATCCGGTTTCTGGGAAATCAGGTTATCCAGAACTTTGATCTGAGCATCAGCTGTTGCAGCTTCCGGATAAACAACATCTACTGTGCCACCTTCTGCCTCTACAGTTTCCTTAAAAGAGTTTGCTGCGATCTCAAAGAATGCGTTACCAGCGGATTTACCAACCAGTGCGATTTTTTTGCCGTCTGCAGCTCCACCGTCTGCCATTACAGGTGTAGCTGCTGCGAGAACCATTGCTCCACAAAGAATTGCGCTTACTAATTTTTTGTTCATGTTTTTTTCCTCCCTTGGATGAATAAAATATTATATAGCTTTTATTTGCAACTGCCCTTCATCCATTACCCCAAAGGGCAGCTACTGACTGAGTATTTCTGTCCGAATCCCACTCTGCAGATCCTGACTGCTTTATTTTTTTACTGCTCTTTTCACATTTTCAATAATATTCGGAAGTGCTACTGCACAGATCAGAAGTACACCGATGATCAGCAGAATTACCTGTGCATGTACGTTTCTCTGTCCAAGACCAACTCGCAGACATACAATAATGAATGCGGAGATCAGACCGCCTGCCAGGTTACCTTTTCCACCTGTGGAAGAAATTCCTCCGAATACTGCCATTGCGATGGCATCCATTTCAAATCCATTACCTGTGGTGGTGTTGGCACCATAGGATGATGCTACCAGAAACAGAGCACACAGTCCACAGAAAGTTCCCATAACTGTGTAGATAATAAAGCGGATCTTTTTTACATGGATTCCTGAGTAATATGCTGTGAGACGGTTTGTACCAATGGCATATACCCTGCGTCCGAAGGTGGACTTTCCAAGGATCACTGCAAAGATTACTGCAAGGATCAGAACCAGGAACAGAATGTATGGTATTTTTCCTACTTTTCCACCAATAAGACGGAAACCATCTGTATTGGATGCTGAGATACTTCCACCACTTCCCAGTACGATCTCGGCAATACCACGGAAGATAATCTGTGTTGCCAATGTTACGATCATCGGAGGCAGCTCCTCAAACTTTGTAAGGATAAAACCATTGACTGCACCGCAGACAGTTCCCACGATCAGTGCTGTAAGAATTACTACGATAAATGGTGCTCCTGTATTACACATCATACAGCTTAATGTAGCAGACAGACACACGGTTGCACCTACGGAAATATCAATCTCTCCCAGTACCAGGATGTATGCCATAGGGATCATCAAGAATACCTCAGCAAGATATACCGGCATCTGACGGAGCAGATTCTCTAAATTATAATACTCTGAAAAGCCTTTACAGAAAATGTTAATCAGGATAAACAGGACTACCAGGATGCCTTCCCAGCTGAATATCATATGTTTGATCGGACTTTCCGGCACATTGTTAATACTTCTTCCAGATTTTCCAGCCATGAATTACATCTCCCTTCCTTTTAATGCATTTCTGTCAGCAATTCGCTGTAATACTACGTTCACTACAACTACCACCAGGATCAGTACACCCTTGATCGTATTCTGCCACAGAGCACCGATTCCTACCAGAGGAAGTGCCTTGGCAATGGTTGCCAGGATCAGGGAACCTAAGAGAGCTCCCACTACAGTACCGCGGCCACCGCTCATGCTTACACCACCGATTACGCAGGCTGCGATAACATCCATCTCACCGCCGTACTGCATGTCCGGCATGGCTGATGCATAGATGGAAACCTGAAGGGCTCCGCCCAGACCTGCCAGAATACCCATGATGGTGTAAACCAGTAAATTAATATTTTTTACATTAATACCGGAAACCTCTGCTGCACTGGGATTACTTCCTACTGCATAAATCTTACGTCCTGTTCTTGTCCATTTCATGAACCAGAAGAAGAATACATAGCAGAGGATGATGATCCAGATAACACAGTTCAGTCCCAGAAATTTAGATGTTGCAAAATTTTTGAAGCTTCCAAGTGCTGCTGCACCTGCCCATTCACCACCGTG
Organism: Blautia sp. HCP3S3_C4; assembly: GCF_052064095.1. Classification (NCBI taxonomy): domain Bacteria; kingdom Bacillati; phylum Bacillota; class Clostridia; order Lachnospirales; family Lachnospiraceae; genus Blautia; species Blautia sp. HCP3S3_C4. The sequence continues at coordinate 287,550 of NZ_JBQHWF010000001.1, read as the reverse complement.
GGATACCAGATATCCCATAGCACGGAATACATACATAAAGCCCATGGTTGCAATAATCGGAGGTACCGCTGCTCTGGAGATTACCAGACCAACAACTGCTCCGCAGGCTGCACCGATAGCAATGGCGATTACAAATACCAGGAAAGTATTGGAGATATGTCCGTATTTCAATAACATACCAATGGACATACCGGACAGTGCCAGGGTTGACATGATAGAAATATCAATACCGCCAACCAGCATAACACATAACATACCAAGTGACATAACCAGTGTGACTGCGTTATTTTTCAGAAGCTCTATGATTGATTTCGGTGTCAGGAAGGATGGACTGATTGCTGTGACTACCAGACACAGAAGGATCAGGATCACTGCCAGCAACGCTTCACGAGAGCCTGTAATTTTCTTCATGATGGATTTCTTTTCCATTATTTAGCTGCCCCCTCTCCTGCATTCTGGCTTTTCTCCATAGCCAGTTCAAGAATTCTCTCCTGTGTTGCCTCGTTTCTGTCCAGTTCACCGGTTTTACGTCCATTACACATAACGATGATTCTGTCTGCCATTCCCAGGATCTCAGGCATTTCTGAAGAAATCAGGATGATGGCATAGCCTTTCTTTGCCAGATCTCCCATAATCGCATAGATCTCAGCCTTTGCACCAACGTCAACACCCTTGGTAGGCTCATCCATGATTACGACCTTCATTTCCTGGCTCAGAGCCTTGGCAACAACTACCTTCTGCTGATTACCGCCGGAAAGTGAGCTTGCAGGCTGGAAAATATCCACAGCCTTGGTATCCACTTCCTCCAGAAGCTTCTTTGCCAGATCTCTCTCTGTCTTTTCATCATTTAAGCCGTTCTTTGCATATTTACTGATTGTTGGAAGAGTAACATTTCTTCCCAGTCCCCAGCTCATGATCAGACCCTCTTTCTGACGGTCCTCAGGAAGAAGGATAATTCCCTTTTCCATTGCATCTGAAGGCTGTTTGATGTGGACTTCCTGACCTTCCAGGTATACCTTACCTTCATCCGGTCTGGTAATTCCACAGACACTTTCAACTACCTCTGTACGTCCTGCACCTACCAGACCGGTAAGTCCTACGATTTCTCCTGCATGAACGTTAAAGGATACATTTTTATAATAACCGGTTCTGGAAAGTCCTTCTATACGAAGCATTTCCTCTCCGATCTCTACCTCTGGTTTAGGGAACAGATCCTTGATCTCACGGCCAACCATAGCTTTGATCAGATCTGCATTGGTAATTCCATCTACATCGTAAGTTCCGATATACTGGGAATCACGGAATACGGTAACTCTGGAAGCCAGACGGTACATATCTTCAAATCTGTGAGAAATAAAGATAATGGAAACGCCCTCTTCTTTCAGCTGATCTACGATCCTGTACAGCTCCTCAGACTCTCTTCTTGTCAGTGATGCAGTGGGCTCATCCAGAATAACGATCTTAGCATGTGTGGAAAGAGCCTTGGCAATCTCTACCATCTGCTGCTGTGCCACACTTAAGGTACCCATCTCAGCCGTAGCATCAAAATCTGCATTCAGCTGTTTCAGAAGCTTGTTGGCTTCTTCATTCATGGCTTTCCACTGAATCATCTTATGTTTGATGATCTCATGACCCATAAAAATATTTTCTGCTACAGACAGATGTGGATAAGATGTGGGGTGCTGATAAACGGCTGCGATTCCTGCTGCCTGCGCATCCTTCGGTCCCTTGAAGTCTACCTTCTCACCGAAGAGATACATCTCTCCCTCTTCTGCTTTATGTACACCGGTAATAACCTTGATAAACGTAGATTTACCTGCACCGTTTTCGCCCATCAGTGCATGAACTTCACCGGGTTTTAATTGAAACTGAACATTGTTCAATGCCTTCACGCCCGGAAAAATCTTAGTGATGCCTTTTAACTCAAGAACATAATCAGACACGGTTATTGATTCCTCCCTCTTTCTTAATGTAGCTTTATCATAGCATCACGTTTCTTTTTGGGTAATGGGAAAATATTTAGAATCAGGGTAAAATATTTTCCTGTTGGTATTGTAAGATTATACAAAAGAAGTTTTTTAACAGGTCGTATTTTATACCTTTTTATGGTAAAATAGTTATGAAAAATGTGGTCATCCCGTTTCTATGACCATAAGGAGCAAAAACTTCTACACATATATAATGGAGAAATGATATGAAATTACTGATCGTAGATGACGAGGAGCTAACCCGTACCGGTGTGATCTCCTCTATTGACTGGAAAGCATTGGGGATTGGGGAAGTCCTCCAGGCTGACGATGGAATAAATGGTCTGGAAATGGCAAAGCGACACCGCCCGGAGATTATCCTCTGTGATGTGCGGATGCCCCGCATGACCGGTATTGCCATGCTGGAACGGCTGGAAAAAATCCTGCCGGATACCATCCCTATTTTTATGAGTGGATATTCCGATAAAGACTATCTGAAAGCCGCCATCAAATTAAAGGCTGTAAACTATATCGAAAAGCCACTGAATCCAGCCGAAATCCGTGAGGCTGTGCTGGAAGCCATAGAGCTTTATACAAAGAAGATCCGCTCACACAGAGGCGAAACTCTGCAGTCTATGGAAAACGCCTCCCGCCTGGCCCAGCTTCTCACCACTCCGGGAATAGATTCCCTTCAGGCTGCAGAGCAGCTGGCAGAAGAGCTCGCTCTCCCCTATGGATCAAGTACCCAGGTTACATGCGTGATCATCCGTCTGCGCACCGCCCCGGAATTTGTACAACCTTCCCCGGAAGAGATTTACCATGGTTTCCTTAATCTGCTTCAGCATTATCACAGTGACTGTGTGTATGTGACAAAAAAGCTTCAATTTCTGGTATATTTTATCTTCAGCCCGGATTCTTTTTCTTCACTTATGGCATCAGATATCCAGAATTTTCTGGAAGAACAGTTTGGCTCCTATGAAGATCATTTTATTGCTATGGGCGAAAGCTACCATGGATTTTCCAAGGCATATCAGGCTTATACCTCTGCCGTGATCCTGCTGGAAAGCAGCTTTTTCTTTCCGGCAAACTCCTATCTTACACCAGAAATTTCCCAAAATTCTTCCAGTGCAAAATCTGCCCCCGGCTTTGCTCCGGAATCGCTTCTGTCAGAAGCTCTTTCTTCTCAGGACTCTGACAAATGCGGACAGATTTTAAAAGACCTTGAAGAACAGTATTTCCGGAATACACAGGTTCTGCCTGACCAGACCAAGGATCTGTACTATAAGCTTTTTCTTTCTCTGGAAAATGCCCGCAGACAGCAAAAGCTACCCTTACATTCCTCAAATTCCGGAAGCATGATGTCCCTTTTGGAAAACTGTTTTACCTTTCAGGAGCTTCATAATACTTTGTGCAGCCAGGTGGACAACTATTTTTCTGATCTGCAGGATGCTGTCCCTGAGAATTCCACCATTTTCCTTATCCGGGACTATATCAGCAAAAATTACGGGAATGAGACCTTATCCGTCAAGGATATCAGCGATCATGTGTTTTTGTCTGCCTCCTATGTATGTACCTTTTTCAAAAATGAAACCGGGCAGACTCTCAATCAGTATCTGACCGAATTCCGAATGGAAAAGGCTAAGGCTCTTTTGGCAGATCCCCGATATAAAATTGCAGACATCTCTTCCAGAGTCGGTTACAGTGACGGAAATTATTTCGGAAAAAGTTTCCGCAAATATACCGGACTGTCGCCTTCTGAATACAGAGAAAAATCAAACAGATAGGGGAATCAAAATGACACAGAAAAATCCCCGGGGATTCCGGGCGTGGTATGGAGATCTAAAGCTTCAGAGCAAATTCACCCTTGCCCTCACGCTGATCGTTGTAGTGCCTGCTATTCTGGTTGCTGTATTTTTTTATCACCAGCTTTATGACATGGTGGTTTCCAACACAATCCGCAAAGAACAGATCAGTTCTGCCAAAACTGCACCTCTTATTGAAGACACTGTGGATGATGTAACTGCTGCCTATGATGATCTGGCATCCATTCCTTTTTTTAAAACCATCTTTCACAATCCGGTAAGCACTCCCCTGGGATATGTGACCCACGGGGAACAGGCAGAAGAATTTAAAGAAAAAGTCAGCGCAGTCTGCGACAGTCACCAGATCAAGGGAATCCGAATTTATGTGGATACCCCGGCAGACCAGAACAGTCTTCTGGTCAGTGAGAATACCTGTGATCTATTTCTGCCGATTTCCCAGGCAAGGGGAACCTACTGGTATGGCATTTTTCAGGGCAGTCATATGACAGAGCTTTACTGTCCTCCCTTTTATCTGGGCGCAAAGGAAAAAGAGAGCTATGGGGATCTGGCCTATATCCGTAAGATCTCCGTTAATTATTACAATACAGTCTACGATGCCTATGTTGCTGTTTATTATTCCAGTTCCACTTTCGAAAAAATACTTTCAGAAAATCTGGCTCTTGAGGGAAGTGTATCCTATATTATTAATGACCGTAACAGTGCTGTGGCTTCCTCTGATGACTCCCTCTCCGGTATTTACTGGCTGGACTATGATACCATCAAGGACTCCTTTATGTCCTCTAATAATTTCATCGAGCAGAATATTCTGGGGGAAACTGTATACGCAGGCTTCTACAGCATTACTGTTCCTAACTGGTACATGGTAACGATCCTTCCTTCCAGACCATTGATCACCCAGAGTAATCAGCTGATCTTTCAGCTGCTGTTTATCTACCTGGCAATCCTGGTCTTTGCCATTATACTGGCCAGCCTTTTGTCCCGTTCTATCACCAGCCGCCTTTCCTCCGTGATCCGGCAGATGAAAAAAGTACGGCAGGGACCACCGGTACCTATGGATAGTCCTGTTTATCACGATGAAGTAGGTGATCTCATTGACACCTATAACTATATGACCCGAAAAATGAATGAACTGATCCAGAAACAGGCAAAAGCTTCTGAAGACCTGCGCATCGCAGAATTCAATTCCCTACAGGCCCAGATCAACCCACATTTTCTGTATAATACTATGGATATGATCAACTGGCAGGCCTTGCAGGGACATACGGAGGAGGTCAGCACAGCTGTACAGAATCTGTCCCGGTTCTATAAGCTCACCCTGAGCCGCAAGAAGGGAATCTCCACCATAGCCCATGAGGAAGAGCATGTTTCCATTTATATAAGTCTGCAGAATATGCGATATCATGACAGCATTGACCTGATCTCTGATATTCCTGATGAGCTGATGGAATATCAGATTCCCAAGCTGACCCTGCAGCCTGTAGTAGAAAATTCAATTCTCCATGGTATTCTGGAAAAAGAAAGCAAATCCGGCACTATCGTACTCACCGGATGGCTGGAGGATCAGGATGTGGTTCTGCTGATCTCCGATGATGGTGTGGGAATTTCTCCGGAGAAAATGCCTACAATTCTTTCCGGCACAGGCCACAGCCGCACCGGCGGTACCAATATTGCTATTTACAACACGCACCGAAGGCTGCAGATCCTGTATGGACCAAAATACGGACTTACCTACACAAGCAAGCCCGGACAGGGCACTGAAGTACAAATCCGTATTCCTGCAAAAAAAGAAACCTGACAATCTGCCGGGTTTCTTTCTTTTTGAATATGTGTTTTATATGATTCCACTTTCATGGAGAAATCTTACTATTTTATTATCTTGTAACAATATCTACCGGTACATTGAAAATCTTTGCAACCTTCAGAATTGTATCGATATGTCTTCCTGTAGCAGCTGCCATATGATGTGTTGGGCCAGCTTCACTCCAACGGTTAACAAATTCTCTTGCACCGCAGGTGAAACGTGTTCTCATATTTGTATCACCAAAGGAAAGAATCTTACCTTCTTCATTTACACCTTCAGCGACAACAAATTTGAAGTGTCCGTCTGCATCCTGTGTGATTGCCAGATAAGTAACAGGACCTGTGTATGGATAGAACTGTGTCAGATATCCGCCGCCTGTCTTACCGTGGAATACTTTTACGATCTTCATGGTTGGCTTCTTATCAGAGATATCAGCATCACCGCTTCCGGAATGACCGATAATACAGATATCATCATTGAAGTCAATGGAGTACATCTCAGAAAGCTGTCCTGTTCCTGAAATGGTCTTTAAGATACTCATTGCCATGGCAACCTTCATATCCCCTTCTACAGCGCAGGCTGTACCCTGTTTGATCAGCATGGAAAATGCCGGGATCAGCATACTGTCCAGAACTCCTGCTTTACCCTGTGCAAATCCATCATAATGGGAAGCGATCATTCCAAGATGCTCGTCCTTTACCCATTTCTCAAAGGCTACCACATATTTTGCCATATCCCATACTTTCTCAATGGTTCCGCCGCCTTCGATCTCAAAGGTATCCAGGATTTCCTGCGCTTTTGCACGGATAGTATCTTCATCTGTAATATCATCAGCAATAGCCCACATTTTCTCCCAGTCAAACTGTTTGGTATACAGGAACATTCTGTTGTACAGATTTGTCTCATCAATATAGAGATCCATCATACCCGGATATGGTCTTCCGATCTGTGCGATATTGGTATCACGGAATCTTCTTCTTACCTGAGCAGCCTTACACCAGTCTTCGATCTCTGCCTGAACTCCAGGATCTCCACCTTCTACAACACCTGTGATCACCGCATGTCTCTTGCCTGCTCTCTCCAGGTCTGCTACAGCTTCGCCTACTGCACCGCATGCATACCCCTCTCCTAACCAGGAGGCAATATCGGTATGGTCATAATCCAGGGCTTTCAGCTTCTGCACATTCACCAGAACAACCGGTACATCCAAGTCACGGACTGCCGGAAGCATGTTATAGGATGTGGCATAGGTAAGCATCTGAAGAAATACCAGATCAACATCAGCTGCACGGAACTTGTCCCCTGCTTCCATTGCCTGTTCCTTTGTAGTTACCATTCCACCGTCAATAATCTCTACTGTATCCGGGATTGTTTTCTTGAATGCTGCATACTGTGACTCAAATTCCGGTACCAGTGACGGGAACTGAGGCAGATATGCACCTAAAGCGATAGAAAATACACCAACTTTTGCCTTTGTGTTTACTAACATAATATGATTCCTCCTGTTTTCAGAGCGGGGATTCATTATGCATTATGCAGTCTGCATTCCTGCTCTTTTATTATTTATAAACTTTTACACCAAAGGACTCATGAATGATAGTACGAGCCTCTTCGATTGTTTTAAACTCTTCTGCTTTCAGCATCTGTGCTGTGATATTTCCGATTGCAGTAGCCTCTCCTGGGCCTGCATGAATTTCTTTCTTTGTTGCCTTTGCAGTCAGCTCATTGAGATATCCTGCGTTGGAGCCGCCGCCTACGATATGGATACGGCTGTAAGTTCTGCCTGTCATCTCTTCAAGCTCTTTTGCTGTTTTTGCATAGCATTCTGCAAGGCTTGTATAGATAACTGTTGCGATCTCTCCCAGAGTTTCCGGAACCTTCTGTCCTGTTCTGCGGCAGTAATCCTTAACTTCCTCTGTCATATTGTCAGGAGAAAGGAAGCACTCATCATTTGCCTCTACTCTTGACGGGAAATCCTTTGCTTCCTCTGCCATTGCACATATCTCTGCAAAGCTGTATGCATCATTTACTTCATGACGTACAGACTGGATCATCCAGAGTCCCATAATATTCTTCAGATAACGGAAACGGCCTGCATAACCACCTTCATTTGTGAAGTTCATCTCACAGCTCTTCTCTGAACAGTCTGCTTCTTTTCTTTCAATGCCCATCAGTGACCATGTTCCGGAACTGATATAGATAAAGTCATCATCATTTGCAGGAACTGCCAGTACAGCGGATCCTGTATCATGTGTTGCAGGTGCAACTACTTCCAGATCAAATCCCACTTCTTCTCTGATCTTATCTGACAAATGTCCAATGCTTGTGCCAGGCATGATCAGTTTCTGGAACATTTTTCTCGGATAACCGAGCATATCGATCAGTTCATAATCCCAGTCCTTGGTGATCGGGCTTACAAGCTGTCCTGTTGTAGCCTCTGTGTACTCACAGGTTTTCTGTCCTGTAAGAAGGAAATGGAAGTAATCCGGCACATGAAGAAGTGTCTCTGCCTGCTCCAGATATTCCGGATGTTTCTTTTTCACTGCCATCAGCTGATAGATGGTATTATAATCAGCTTTCTGGATACCTGTTCTTGCATAGAGATCTTTCAGGGAAATAGCCTTATAAACTTCTTTATCCATTCCCTCTGTACGGTGATCACGATATCCTACTGTATTTCCAAGAACTTTGTCATCTTTGTCAAGCAGTACGAAGTCAACACCCCAGGTATCCACGCCCATGCTTACCGGAATCTTACCGATTTCTTTACATTTTTTCAGCCCATTTACAACCTCTTTAAAAAGACGGTCAAATTCCCAGCAAAGTTCTCCGTCTTTCTTTACCATTCCATTTTCAAAACGGTAAATCTCTTCCAGAACCATTTTTCCGTTTTCCATATGTCCAAGAATATGACGTCCGCTGGATGCTCCGATATCTACTGCTAAATAATATGTTGCCATTTTAAATCCTCCTCAATATGTAAGATCATTGTAATTGGAACAGTTATTGTTTGCCCGTAAACAATAACCAAAAACACTCTCTCCATACTTGATAATACCATTTTAAACTATTTCCAGCCCCAGTTTAAGAACCTGGTTTGTTTAAAAAAGAGTCCTTATTTGCTAACTCCCGGCTTATCTTTCATATGAAGCGCTTTATTGCTTAACTTTTTCTATTTTTCAGACTTTTCTTTTCTTACTTTTTCGCGCTGCTTTGTAAGATCATAGTAATCATCTGTAATAAAACCATGTCTGCGCATTGCATCAAATACTCTCTGCTGTTCAGCGGTCATCTTCATTCCTATGGAGTTATTGTAATCTGTCAGGACACAGCCGGTCTTCTCGATCAGCCAGAATAATGGGGAATCATCCTCCGGGATCAGCTTCCAGATTTCATCCTCGGTCTGTGGCAAAAGCTCCATCAGCCTGTGAAGATGTCCCCCCTTACTGATAGGACGATAGTCTCCGTCCGGAAGAATAATTCCGTCAGAAAAATTAAGATCTGTCTTTTTCTTTTCCTTCAGCAGTTCTTCTGTCACCTTCATTTTATCGTCTCCCAGTAACCAGTAACGCCGCACAGCCATGGGCAGTGCGGCGTTATTTTAACTATTTACCGTTCTTTCATTATCACTAATTAAAAATTAGTCATAAAGGTTAGGAGCGATGGTTTCATCTTCCATGTTAGTGGAATCATACCAGTAACCAGCTGTAGGAACATCTTCAAGCTCCTGTCCGTTAGCTGCTGCTGTCAGAGCGTAGATTGCATAGTATCCCATCATCAGAGGAGACTGTGTAACTGCACCAAGAAGTGTACCATCCTGTACAGCTGTTTTGATTGTTGTACCAGCATCGAAACCAACACCGATTACATCACCGTTTGCTGCGTCAGATCCAAGAACGTTCAGGTTGTTGTTTGCTGCAAGAACACCTTCTGCAGAAACCTGGTTGGAACCGAAAACTGCGATACAGTTTTCCTGGGAAAGGATTGCCTGAGCCTCTGTGGAGCAAAGCTCTACAGTTGTCTGTGCAGGAACACCTACCTGGATAACAACATCTGCATCAGCTTCTTCAGCGTCAGCGCCTTCTGCTGCGTTTACATAGAAATCATTACCTTTAACTGCTACTGTTTTGCCATCAGCTTTAACAAGTTCGATCATTTTGTTAATGAAACCTGTACCACGCTGCTGGATGTTCTGAGCTGTAGCATCCTGGTTAACTTCACCGATGATAACCTGTCCCTCAGCGTTTGCAATAACGTCTTTGATCGCATCATACATATGCTCGGCTGCTACAGAACCAGCCTGTGCATTGTCTGTACAAACTTCACAAACAACAGATCCTTCCGGAGCATCAGCAATACCTGTATCGAATGTTACAACCGGGATTCCCTTTTCAACGCAAGTATTCAGAGCGTCCTGTACAGAAGATGTATCGCATGCTGCAATACCGATTCCTTTAGGATTGGAAGCGATTGCTGTGTTGATCATGTTAACCTGGTCAGCAATATCAGATTCACTGTTTGGTCCCTGTGCTGTATATGTAACGCCAAGTTCTTCAGCTGCTTTCTTCATACCTTCCTGAGCTGCATCCCAGTATGTAGACTGGAAAGATTTAACCATCATCGGGAATTCATAAGCTTCAGCTGCTTTCAGATCTTTGAACTGCTCTGGCATATCATCTGCTGCCATAACACATGTAGCTGACATTCCTGCTACCATTGTTGCACACATAACTAATGCGATCACTTTCTTTGCTTTCATTTAATACTTCCTCCTTTTAAGAAAAAATTATATAGTTTTTATGATGATACCCCAGAAGAACTACTGCCTTTCACTACTCTTATCCCTATTTTCATGAAAAGCAGCCTTGCTCCTCCGTTGTTTCATTATCCCTTACATTTCTGCGATTCCTATCGCAGTATGGCTACCCGGCTATTAGTGGGAGCCTTTCTTTTCTTTCATAATATCGATCAGGACTGCTACGATCAGAACGATACCTGTGATGATCTGCTGCCAGTTTGCCTGCAGGCCGATGTATGGAAGACCTGTCTTTAAGAGCATGATGACAAAGATACCAACAAATGTACCGATTACGGAACCGTAACCACCTGTTGCTGCAACACCACCTACGAATACACCGCCGATGGCGTCCATCTCAAGTCCGGCACCTGTACCAGGCTGTACAGTAGGTGTAACTGCTGCATATGCGATAGCTGCAAGACCTGTAAACAGACCACAGACTACATATACCATTACATGGTAGAATTTAACGTTGATTCCTGAAAGAGCTGCTGCTTCTTTGTTGGAACCGATTGCAATGGTGTAACGTCCGAATTTTGTCTTATTCAGTACGAACTCCATTACCAGAACCAGGATAACCATCCACAGAAAACCGATTGGATAACGGGAAGCGCTTCTTCCTGTACCAACTGTAATTTTGAAGATTGTGTGGAACCATCCACCATCCTGTGATAATGCCGGCCATGGTGTAGCACTGCAAAGAGAACCAGCACCACGGGTAATCATACAGGTACAAAGGGTAGCAAGGAATGGAGGCAGGTTCATAACACCAATCAGCACACCATTTGCTGCTCCTACAATAAGTCCAAGTACAATGCAAAGTAACATTGCTGCTGCAACCGGAAGGTTGTTATTTCTTATCAGAGATCCTGAAATCAATGCGTAACATACCATACCAGTACCAATTGACAGGTCTACACCTCCGGTAATAAGCGGGAATGTAACACCTATTGCCATCAGAAGGTCATAGTATGAGAAATCCAGCATACTGAGAAGTGTAGTGTATTTTCTGAACTCAGCACTTCTGAAAGAGAAGAATGCAGCCAGTACAATGATAACCAGCAATACAATAAATCTCTGATCACTTAAAATACTTTTTTTCTTCTTAGTCATGACTTTCCTCCTTAATCAATATTTCGTGTAGCCTTACTCATAATGTGTTCCTGTGTAGCTTCGGAAATATCAATATTTCCAGTTACTTTACCTTCACACATGATGATGATTCGGTCACTCATTCGGAGAACTTCTGTCATTTCAGAAGAAATCATAATAATGGATTTACCTTCTGCAGCCAGTTTGTTCATTAATTTGTAAATTTCATTTTTGGCACCAACGTCGATACCTCTGGTGGGCTCATCGAAAATAAGGATCTCACTGTCTCGTGTCAGCCATTTTGCGATAACCACCTTCTGCTGGTTACCACCGGAAAGATTGACTACCAGCTGATCGCAGCTTGGAGTTTTAGTTGCCAGTTCTTTTACATATCTCTCTGCAACTTCTTTTTCTTTCGCCTTATTGATCAAAAGACCACTGGTAAATTCTTCCATAGTTGCCAGTGTCGTATTCTCTGTTACAGATTTCTGTACAACACAACCATATCTTCTTCTGTCCTCTGACAGATAACCGATACCGTATTTAACTGCATCCTGTGGACTGTTGATGGTAACCTCATGAAGCTGTCCGTCCTTGCCCATAATGGAAATCTTTCCACTCTGTTTCGGGTCAGCTCCGAATAATGCTCTGGCAGTCTCTGTACGTCCTGCACCCATCAGTCCTGAGAAACCAAGGATTTCTCCTTTACGAAGCTCAAAGCTTACATCCTGAACCATCTTACCTGCATTCAGATGTTCTACTTTCAGAACAACCGGTGCATCCGGTGCAACCATGCTGTGTTCCTTCGGATCTTCGTAAATAACACGACCAACCATCATGTTGATGATATCTTCTTTTGTACTTTCTGCTGTAACCAGTGTTCCCACATAACCACCGTCTCGCATGACTGTTACACGGTCTGTAATCACCTTGATCTCATCCATACGGTGTGAGATATAAACAATTCCCAAATTTTTCTTACGCAGGTCACGGATAATCTCAAATAAATCAGCGATTTCCTTCTCTGTCAGTGCAGCGGAAGGCTCATCGAAAACAATAACCTCCGCTTTATGGGAAATTGCCTTTGCGATCTCGCACATCTGCTGCTTACCTACTGTAAGGTTTTTCATCTTTTCTCTTGGATTGATTTCAATATTCAGATCCTTGAAAAGCTTCTTAGAATCTTCGATCATTTTCTTGTCATCAATACGTAATCCCTTCTTTGGCTCACGTCCGATGAAAATATTCTGGGCAACTGTCAGGTCACCTACCATGTTCAGCTCCTGATGCACGATTACAACACCTGCATCCTGTGCTTCTCTGGTACTGTGAAACTCTGTTTCCTTACCCTTATATGTAATACTGCCTGAATCTTTCTGATAAATACCGGTAAGAACCTTCATCAGTGTAGATTTACCGGCACCGTTTTCTCCCATAAGTGCATGTACTTCGCCGCGTTTCACCTCGAAATTAACGTGATCAAGGGCATGAACTCCAGGAAAGGACTTATCAATGTCCTTCATAGTTAAAATAACTTCACCCATTGTTACATCCTCCCTTCCGATCAGTTCTTTCTGCGTCTTGCAGATACGTCGACGTAAACTGCTGCGATTACAATGAGACCTGTGATGATCATCTGCTGTCCTTTACCAAGGCCAAATGCCATGATTCCCTGCTGAAGAAGTGAGATGATAAACACACCGATTACTGTACCGCCAATAGAAGCAAGTCCACCAACCATGGAAGTACCACCCATTACACAACCTGCAATTGCTTCGTTGTTGTACTGGTCGCCGTATCCAGGCTGAACAGTTGTATAAGCTCCTACGAAGAACAGTCCTGCGATTCCAACCAGAACACCGCAGATTACATAAGCAAGCATCTTCCATTTTCTGGTATTAACACCGGAAAGGCGAACCGCTTCGCTGTTAGAACCAAGACAAAGGATATAACGTCCCGGTTTTGTGTTGTAAAGAATAATACCGCAAAGCACAGCTGCAATCAGGAAAATTACAAGTCCTACAGGGAAGCCCTTGTAAGAAATGATATTTCTGAACCATCCATTTACAGGATCTGAAGACTGTGGCCAGCTTACAGACTGAGTTTTGGTAAATACAGATGCAAGACCTTTTGCAATGTTCATAGACGCCATGGAAATAATAAACGCCGGAACTGACATGTAAGATACCATAAAACCATTAAACATACCAAAGGCAAATCCGATCAGCACACAGATCACCATTGCCAGGGCACATGGTACATGGTAAGCTGTCATGCAGTATCCTGAGATCAGGGCACAACAGAACATTACCGGTCCAATGGAGAAATCAATTCCTCCGGTTGCAATTACGAATGTTACTCCAAGTGACAGGAAGCCAAGGAAGTATACATAGTTCAAAGTAGATTTAATACTGTCAGACACAGGGAATTTACTTCCCAGAACTACTTTGAAAACAATGAACATAAGAATCAGAATACAGACAAGCAGGATTCTGTTCAGTCCAAGCTTCTTAACCACTGGATTTTGTTTCAACTTTTCCAAGTTATACACCCTCCTTACATTTTATCTCTCTTGTTGTTGAGTCTATCTTACCTTAATACCAGGATAATTGTAATGGAATATTTTCCAAAAAAAGGTTAAATATTTCCTGTCTGTGCATAGGAAATATTTAACCTTTTCTGTAACATAATAACCATTTACTTTTACATTTGTCTGCTATATATAATAAGAAGTTTTTTAGTAAAAAGGGAAGATCAGCCGCTCAATATCACTGTCATACATATTGTCCGGTGTCACCAGTTCACAGCCGGAATCAATATTTTTCGCCACAGAGTCTCCGTTCAGCATATGGATTGTCTCCTCCACTCCCATATATCCCATACGGAAAGCCTTCTGAACAATAATCCCCTTGTAAACTCCCATTTCCATCAGATTAATGGCCTCCTGGGAGCAATCCACACCGACTACTGCAATCCTGTCCTTTGCCCCTGCATCACTGACTGCACGTCCCACGCCTACAGCAGAATATTCATTCATTCCTGCGATCATTTCCAGATCTGGATATTTCTTCATCAATTCATTGGTCAGCTCATAGGATTTTTCAAAAAGGGAGTTACAGTAAACCACCTCTACAATATTTTTTGCATAATCCCCCAGGCCCTCTCTGAAGCCCTGTTCTCTTTCCACTGCAGTAGAAACCCCTTTTACATGACTGACTATGGCAAGCCTGGAATCCTTATCCAGCAGGGTTCTGGCATATTCCCCCAGACGTCTGCCTGCCTCCACATTATCTGTGGCAACAGTAAGATCCTGAAGCTCTTCCTCTGTATAAGAGTCAATATAGGTAATGCGGATTCCCTTTTCCTTTGCCTTTTTCAGCAGTTTATCTGACGCACTCATACTGGAAGGAGAGAACAGGATGGCATCCGGTTCCTTTTCAATGGCTGCCTTAAGCAGACGATTCTGTTCTTCAATATTTTCCTCTTTGTCCGGTGCCATAATCTCCAGTTTTGAGCCATATTCCTCTGCAGCCATTTTACATCCGGAAATCAATGATGACCAGAAATCATTGGCATCATCCTTAATCTTTGGAATATAGATCAGAGAACACTCTCTGGTTTGCGTCACTCCGGGAGACATCAGCCCTGTCACAGCCACCAGAAGTGCAGCCATAAGGATTATTATAATGATAATCACTTTTCTATATTTTCTCATGGACATCCTCCTGCCTTTTGGGGATCACAACAGTAGCTGTAGTTCCCTTTCCTTTTTCACTGTGATAGATAATTCCATATTCCTTTCCATAATAAAGGACCAGACGCTGCTGTACATTGTATACTCCCACTCCGTTTGAGTGGTAATTGACCTTATGCTTATCATAGATATGCTTCAGTGTTTCCTCATCCATGCCTACGCCGTCATCTGTAATATCAATAATAATCCGTTCTCCCAGTTCATAGCCATGAACCTTGAGCATTCCCTTGCTCTCTTTGTATTTCAGGCCATGATAAATAGCATTCTCCACAATGGGCTGCAGCACCAGACGGATGATCTGTGCATGGGTGATCCGTGGATCCACATTGATCTCAAATTCCAGCTTATCCTTATATCGCATTTTCTGAATCGTAAGATAACTTCTTACATACTCGATTTCCTGCCCAATGGTCACCAGTTCATTTTCAATACTGATACTTTGCCTGAGAAGCCGCGCCAGAGAAGCAGTCATAAGTACTACCTCTTCATTCTTTTTTCCTTCTGCCATCCAGATAATAGAATCCAGTGTATTATATAAGAAATGAGGATTGATCTGGGACTGAAGTGCTTTCAGTTCAATTTTTCGTTTCTGCTCCTGCTCCTGAATGTTCTGAGCCATCAGATCCTGGATCTTGTGAGTCATCACATTAAAAGACCGGGTCAGGCTTCCGATCTCATTATCCGAATACACCTCAATTTCCGCTGCAGAAAAATCTCCCTTCTGCACTCTTTTCATAGAATCGCGTAGCTTCTGGATCGGGAAGGTAATATTTCTGGCAATCTCGCTGGAAATCACCAGGGCTACTGCGATCAGTCCCAGAGCTACCAGCACATAAATGCTTCTGGCTTTTCTGCTGTTTTTCAAATGCTCAGACATATTCATACAGCCTACAATGGTCCATCCGGTTGTCTCAGAATGGGACAGAGCATATATTTTCTCATCATCACCCTTTCCTGCTGTAACCACATCTGTTTTGGCATTCATAATCAGGGAAATATTTTCCGTCTGCAGTTCATTATAAAGCTGTTGCTGCTGTGGATGATACACAATATTCCCATCCTGGTCCAGAATAAACACATAGCCTTTGGTTCCCACACTGTTCTGCGTACACAACTCACTGATGGCACTGTAGTTCAGGTCAATAAAAACTACTCCATCACTGTCTCCTTCTCCTGTATAATTACGGATTCCTCGGCTGAGAGTGATTACCCAGGGGCGCTCCCCACTGATCACATTCTGCACATGGGAAGAGGTCAGGTTATAATGATCATATTTTCCCACAGCATCTGCATACCAGTGCTGAGTATCAAGCTTCAGGTTCTGATTACGGGTAGACATCCCGTTATTAAACAGGGATGAACTTCCATTTTCTCTGCGCACAATTCCAATGTTGCGGATGTCAGACCTGCCCTTCAGTATGGTCTTAAACTGTTCTGTCAGACGCTGTCTGCACTGATTATACTCCTTCAGAGAGAGAGCATCTATTCCGCTTTCACTGTACAGATATTTATAGGCATCTCCGCTTCCAGCTACCAGGGACGCAATATTATCCATATAGCTGATATAGGAATCTATATTCTGATTCAGTTGCCCGATAATTTTCTGTGTATACATAACGGAGTTCTCATAAATGGAGGAATTGGTATATCTCAGAGAAACAACAGTCACTACCAGCACTGCACTTAACACCAGAATTGAAACTGCACAGAATATTGAGTTCTGAATACTCTTAAATTTCACAGGAAGCCTTGCAGCTATTCCTTTTTTCTTCATCGGCGTTTCTCCCTTGCATATTCAGTAGGTGTTTTCCCTGTTATCTTTTTAAAGGAAATTCCAAAATAATGAGGGTCTGAGAAGCCTACCTTTTCTGCGATCTCATAATTTTTCATAGTGGTATTCTCCAGAAGTTCCTTGGCTTTCTCCATCCTGACCCTGGTCAGCACTTCAATAAAAGTCTCTCCTGTCATTTCCTTAAATATGGTACTGAAATAGCTGGTGCTGATATTCAGATAAGAACAGATACTGTTCAGGCTCAGGCCCGGATCCATATAATTTTTCTGTATATAATCCATTGCCAGCATTCCCTGTCTCTGTCCGCTGGAGCTGTTCAGCTCCTGCAGTTCGTCAAATACCTCCTGTGCATACTTCTCCACCAGGGCCGCTGCCTGAGAGAACATTCTCTGCTCTGTAACTGCTTTCAAAAGAGCCTCTCTCTGGGCTATAATCTTTTCCGGCTCCTCACTGAGAGACTGACAGGTATTTCCAATTGCACGGATCACCTGCTGCAGATAAATGCAGGCATAACTTTTTTCCACTAATGCGGATTTAATCTCTGTCTCAATCTGTCCCAGTGTTTCTTCCATAAGCCTTCGGTCTCCGGACTTGATTGCCTCTGTAAGTGTTTCCAGATCATTTATCAGGAAAATAGAATTGTCTGTTTTTTTCTCTTCCATATCAAAAAGCAGATTTCCACCTAAAAGATAACGGTAATCAATGGCTTTGGCAGCCAGCCTGTAGGAATAGATCAGCTCATAAGGTGACCGCACCCAACTTCCGATTCCAATGGAGGTCTCAAGCCCGATTACCTCCTTTACCTTCTTCTGGATTTCATGGCAGATTCTGTGGATGCTCTCAGAAAATTCCTTTGTCCTGTTTCCGGCAAAGATGATACACACACGGTTGTTTCCCTCCTGGTATACCACTCCCGCCTTCTCCCGTACCACAATCTCATCACCTACATTAAACAGCACAAAAGCCATAAGTGCACTCTCCTGCTGCTTATCCATATCCATCTGGTACATTTCCGAATACGTATCTATATCAAACACTGCCACTCTGTAGCTGGCAGCCTGGAAAGTAATTCCCATTCTCTCCAGCTCATCCAGGCTGACCTGTACTTCTCTGGTACATTTCACCAGACAGTCCAGCGCCTTAGAACGGATTACATTTGCATTCTTATGATAATCCTGGGAAACCTGAGTCAGAGACTCCATCTTCCTCTGTTCCTTTTTCCTGGAATCCAGTTTTTCCTTCATATTTTCAATAACCTTGGTCAGCTCCATGGCAGTAACCGGCTTCAGCATATATTCGCTTACATTATACTGTATTGCTTTTTTTGCATACTCGAACTCACCGAAACCGCTGAAGATCACGATCAGAATATCCGGATAATTATCATGGAGAAAATGGCTCAGTTCCATTCCATCCATATAAGGCATGAGAATATCTGTGAGAACAATATCTACCTCATGTGTTTTTACAAACTCCACAGCCTGTTTACCGTTCTCACAGTCTCCTATCAGTTCACAATCCAGCTTTCCCCAGTCAATGTTCTCCCTGATGGCATCCCTGACAAGGATTTCATCATCCACCAATAAAATTTTGTACATAGAATTATATCTTCCCCCATAATATCGTTATCCCGCAAACATTTGCCATATGCCGTTCATAAATCATGCCTATGGTATCTCATAGTTCATTACATGTAAAATATCATACCATATTTTGACGATTTTTACAATTTTATGTATCTGGTTTTTAGCAAACTTTGCTCATTCCACAAAATATTTCACAGATATCATCTGTAAATATTAACAATTCCTGATCAGCATAAAAAAATAAACATTTTACGGAAAATATTGCCTTGAATAATCTGCCCGAAGCCTGTAAACTGATGAGTAGTAATAAGCGTGTACTGTGTTGTTATATGCAGACAACATATAACAACGCAGTAACTATGAATGTATTGTTGAAAGGGGAAAAATTATGTTAAAAGGTATTCCTGAAATTTTATCACCAGAATTATTAAAAGTATTATGTGAAATGGGACATAGTGATCGTCTTGTCATCGCAGACGGCAACTTTCCTGTAGAATCTATGGGCAAGAATGCAATTACAATCCGCTGTGACGGACATGGCGTGCCGGAGCTCCTGGATGCCATCCTTCAACTCTTCCCACTGGATACTTATGTAGAGAAACCTGTAAATCTTATGGAAGTTATGCCTGGAGATACTGTAGAAACACCAATCTGGGATACTTACAAAGAAATCGTAGCAAAACATGATGACCGCGGTGCAAAAGCAATCGGAAATATTGAACGTTTTGAATTCTACGAGCAGGCAAAGACAGCATACTGCATCATCTCTACCGGTGAGAAAGCTCTGTACGCAAATGTTATGCTTCAGAAGGGTGTTGTTATCAATAAATAATTCTGAATAACAAACACTTCTTACTTAATGATCAATACTCCAGGCAATCGGAGTGCTCCTCTGAACTGTCTCAATTATACACATACACACACATTTTCCTAAAAAAAGAACAGTTGCACACAATGTGCACTGTTCTTTTTATATTGCATTATTTTTTCTTTTTCAGGAAGTAAAACAATAATCCTGCAAGGAAAACCGCCCCTGCAATACTGATACAAATTCCGGCAACATTTCCACCCAGGGAAGCGCTTATATTCCCGGAAGATGCTTTCTCTGCCTTTTCTGTGGGAGCTACCTCTGTTGTCGGGGTTGCCTCCGCCGTTGGGGTTGCTTCTACTGTCGGAGTTGCTTCTACTGTAGGAGTCGCCTCTGCTGTTGGGGTTGCTTCTACTGTTGGAGTTACCTTTGCTGTAGGAGTTGCTTCCGGTGTAGCAGCTCCGTTCTCAGCAGAAGCAGCTTCCGGTACGGTCGTCATATCACCAGAAGCTGCCGGCTTATAATCTGTGCCCTTATCCAGATTCAGCCATCCCTCTGTGCTGCTTCCTTCTTTGTCATCTATGGATGTCTTTCCCCAGCTGCTGCCATCTTCGCTCTCTACATACTGGGAAATATGGACAGAAGTACCATTTGCAATTTCTCCTGTGCCAGACACCTCTCCAAACTTTTCTCCAGGTCCGTTATAGAGTACAGCAGCTTTATCCTGGCTGTTTATCTTTACATCAAAATCTGCATCCTGTCCGCCAAGTACCTTATATTCTGATTTTACAGCCTCAGACCGGGACACAGGATCCAGGTTATCCATAGGTACATAGCCATTCATTCCATGATACTGGGTATATCCCCATTTTTTATTATCTGTTCCGGTTTTCTCTCCCTGGATTCGGATTGCTATCCCATTAGGGATAAGTTCACCATTAAGCTTTGTGCTCTGAGGATCTGCCTCTGAATAGATATCAATTCCTCCCTCCGGGCTCTCCACAAGCATGTAATAATCAGTCACATAATCCGGATTCTGGCTGGTACCCTCATCTGCCCATACACATACTGTCATGGTAAATATACATATCAAAAACCCCAAAAGTGTTCTCAATGTTTTCTTCCTTGTCTTTTTCTTCATGATTATTTCCTTCAATTTTCATCCTTCAGCACTTTATATACGATGATCCCGTATACCTGCTGTATACCTTGCCATAGGGTTCCTTTACATACGCTTTTACTGCATAGGAATATAATACACCTTTTTGGGCTTTCTTGTCCAGATAAGAAGTAGAAGTTCCTTTAGAAATTGTCGCAAGTAATTTGTATTTTTCGCCCTTCTTCTTTCTGTATATCCGATATCCGTCACAGTTTTTCTGCGCCTTCCAGCGAATACGGATTCCATTTTTCTCTTTTTTTACAGAAGATACCTTCTGCAGTGCAGGAGCTGCCTTTATAACCTTTCCCGGAGTATACGCACTCATATAGGTTCTGGTGCTGGATTTGTACCATGCCCGCACTGTATAGCGGTAAGAAGCAGTGGCTGTTATCTTTTTATCCTGATACTTCAGCACTGTTCCCTTTACTGCTGCCAGCTTTGTCCATTTTCCTCCGGACGCTGCCTGGCGATAAATGTTATACCCCTGGGCACCGGTCACCTTTTTCCAGGTAATCTGATTATATCCATTATTGTTTGCCTTTGCAGTAAATGCCGGGGTATCCAGCGTACTTTTGGTATTCAGAGTTCTGGTATGCGCCTTGATCCTAAAACTATAGCCTGAAGATACCACATCCTTCCACTCAGCGCTGGCAGATGCCCCCTTGAAAAAGGTCTGGTTCTCTGTCACTCCGGCTGTAGAAGTAAACCATACAGAATCATTGGTATTCTTATACCGGGTACTGTTCTCCACACCAAACTGAATTGTTTTGGAACCGGCATTTGTCAATACTACTGAATAGGAAGAACCTGGCATAAGAACTACTTCCGGAACCTCCACTGTCTGCACGCCTGCAAGATCCTGGGTGTAAGTAACCGGAGCAGAATATGCAGGAGTTCCACTGAAAGGATCTGAAGAATCTGTCAGATTGGTATACACCTGAATCCGGTAAACCGCATCATCACTCATGGTCACTACATTAACTTCCCCCAGTGCCTCATCTTTCTCCGGAGCTGCTTTGGCTTCAAAAACAGCTGCTGCAGACTGCCCGGTCTTAATACCGGCCTTGGAAATTGCAGAAGAGCCATCGTAGAAATAATTATTGGGATATTTTTCATCATTTACAGTAACCGCCTCTGCAGTAACCAGATTACTAATGTTCTGATCCTGGTAAGAGAGATAAAAATAACCATCCTCTCCCCAATCCGTGCCCCAGCTGTTTTTGACGATCCAGGCACCATCCTGTGTAACCTTGGAGGAAGTCTTAAAATTCGCCTTGGAATAATTGTCATCCCAGCCAACTACAGTTACAATATGATTAATATATCTGACAGGATTATCTCTGACAGGATAACAATAGGCTCCTGTATCCGGGTTGTAATAGGAGGTAGACATATCAAACATAATAGACACTGCCTGGTCCCGGGTGATCATTTCCTTCATTCTCTCCTGAGAATAGTCAGAAAAGCTGGCATTTTTCAGATGTACCACACTGTTATATGCTTTAATATCCGGGATGACCTCTGACAGATCCTGGGTATGGGTATCATCTGTAGGCAGCGGCACATCTTCCTCTGTGGTCATTCCGGACCAGGTAGAAAGAAATAATGCTGCCAGATAATCATTTCCCCCAATTTTATGATAATCTCCGGCTACCCCATTCTGGTCATAGGGAGTATTTCCCAAGGGATCATTCTGTCTGTTGGAAAAAAAATAGGATAAATGTTCTTCTGACAGATCATAGTTTCCCTTTCCCTGGGCCAGCAGAGAAGACTCCAGAAGAGAAGCCATGCCAAAAGCCCAACAGGTTCCAAAAGGGTGCTGATTTTTTACTGATGTAATATAGCCATACTTTCTGGAATCATAAAACGATGGAAAAGCTGATGATCTCATTCCATATGCCGCAGGTACAGAGCTTAAGTCACTGTCTACCTGAGGACCGGGATCCAGTTCTGTCAGGCTTCTGATCGGATCCAGCTGTTCCTCCCTCTCTTCCTCTGTGAGAGGCCGTCCTTTGATATACCGGATTTCATCAGTATCTCCAGTTACATCCTCTTCTGCATCCTGAAATTTATCTTCACTGTCATCTGCAGTAAAGGTTTCCTCTGTGATATTAAATTCATCCTCTGCTATGGGGACATCAAACGCATCCTCTTCATTCTCTATGGGCAGCTGCACCTCTTCTGCACCGGAAGCAAACAACTCACCTGCAGAAACAGGTACAGAAGATATTGTCACAGCAAGCGCAAGGAGCAGAGAAAAAGTCCGCTTTCCGGCAGCTCTTCTTTTCTTCAAATCCGTTCCTCCTTTTCTGATAAAGTAATATAAATCCAAACACTTCATGATATCTTTATGTATTGAATATTATTATATCTATTTATCAGGAAAATGTAAACAGTAACGTAAATACCCGCCTCTCCGAAAAAGGAGAGACGGGTATTGAGGTTTTATCATGTTATTTACTTATTATAACTGTTTCACCTTATTATTTATAAAGTGGTCCGTAGTTCTTGCATGCTCTGAAGTCGGCACCTTCTTTGTCCATGCCGAATGCATTCCATGCTGCCGGACGATAGATATCTTTCTCAGGAACATTGTGCATGGATACCGGGATTCTCAGCATAGAGCACATTGTGATAAGATCTGCACCGATGTGTCCGTAAGAGATTGCACCGTGGTTAGCACCCCAATTGTTCATTACATCATAAGCTGTTTTGAACGGTCCTTCTTTTCCATCACATCTTGGAGCGAACCATGTACATGGCCATGTATAGTCTGTACGTTTCCACAGTTTATCAGATACTTCTTCAGGAAGAGCTACTGTCCATCCTTCAGCAATCTGCAGAACCGGTCCAAGTCCTTTCACAAGGTTCAGACGGATCATTGTTGCAGGCATCTGAGCTTTTGTTTCATAACGGCTGGAGTATCCGCCTCCACGGAAGTATCCGTTGTCAGCCATACACCATTCTGTGTTATCCATGATTGCTTTCTGGTCTTCTTCTGTGATATCCCACCACTGTTTCATAACAGCATTGCCATTTTCATCTTTAGCTTCGCCGTTAGCATCGAGGCAGGCAGCACCGGAGTTGATCAGGTGAAGGAATCCACCAGCTTCTTTAGCTACGCCTTCAAGGTCATATCCTGTAGCTTTCTTAACAGCCTCTGGGCTCCAATATGTACGAACATCAGCGAAAATCTGTGCTCTGTTTGTCAGAAGTTTCATGAACATCATTCCAAGTCCGTTCAGAACATCGTTTTCTGTAGCCAGGATGTATGGCTCACGTGCTCCGTTCCAGTCAAAGGAAGTATTCAGCATAGCTTCTGCAAAGTCACCATTCGGATAGAAGTCTGTCCACTGTCTCTGTCCCTGGAAACCAGCTGCCAGAGCGTTGTGTCCGATTGCTTCCTCGGAGAATGCAGGATCAAGATTGTCACAGCCGTTCATCAGCTCTTTGATGATAACTGCCATCTTAACAACAAACTCGAACTGCTCTTCTTTCTTCTCAGCTGAGAACTGAAGTTCTTCAGGGTTCTTGTCCCATCCGATCTTACAGGTCTCTTTTGCCCATTTCAGAGCTTTCTCAAATTCTGCGTGATCATAGATGCCTTCTGTCATACGACGAATGATTTCTACCTCATCAACAGACTCAACTCTCATTCCAAGATAAGATTCGATGAAATCGGAATCAATGATAGATCCGCCGATACCCATTGTTACAGAACCGATCTGCAGATAAGATTTTCCTCTCATAGATGCTGCTGCAACTGCTGCACGGCCGAATCTTAACAATTTTTCTTTAACGTCTTCCGGAATAGATGTGTCATCAGCTTCCTGAACATCATGTCCGTAGATACCAAATGCCGGAAGTCCTTTCTGTGCATGTGTTGCAAGTACAGATGCAAGGTATACAGCACCAGGTCTTTCTGTTCCGTTGAATCCCCATACAGCTTTGATTGTCTGTGGATCCATATCCATTGTCTCAGCACCGTAGCACCAGCATGGTGTAACTGTAAGAGTGATATCTACGCCTTCTTTACGGAATTTATCTGCACATGCAGCGCTCTCACCAACACGTCCGATAGTTGTATCAGCGATTACAACCTTAACCGGTTCTCCGTTGGAATATCTTAAATTCTCTTCGAATAATTTGGCAGCTGATTTTGCCATGTTCATTGTCTGATCTTCCAGAGATCCACGAACATCCAATGCTCCTCTACGACCATCGATAGTAGGTCTGATTCCGATTACCGGATAGCTGCCAATTAATCTGCTCTTTGCCATAATAAAAATACCTCCTGAATTTATTTTGTGTCTTTACCCCTATTTATCAGGAAAACACAGTACTTTTAAAAATCATGGTTTTTCCTGACTGTTTCTGTTATTATTATACATTTGCATTCCATAATTTACTTGTGTTATAATAGCAAAAAATAGTACAATATTCGCTTTTTCTGTAATGATTATAAAATTTCTGTAAATTTCTGAAAGGAGGAGATTTTTTTGCATGATTTAGGACGTAATGAGGACCGGCCAAGAGGAACCTATTCCTTTCCTTTTGAGTTTCATCACATTGACCATACCCATCCCAGATATGTCATGTCTTATCACTGGCATGTAGAATATGAGATCATACGGATCCTGAAAGGGAAACTCACTGTCACTTTAGACGAAAAAAGTTTTGTTGCAAATGAAAATGATGTTATTTTTATACATAGTGGAATTCTCCATTCCGGAATTCCTGAAGACTGTGTTTACCAGTGCATTGTTTTTGATATGAATACTTTTCTGAAAATCAATTCTGCCTGTGCAGAATATATACAGATGATTCTTCACCAGGAAATGATGATTTTTCCTCATTTTACAGAAGAACAACCGGAGATTCTTTCCTGCATCTCCTCTCTTTTTCGCGCAATCAGTGAGAAAAGAACCGGTTATGAGCTGATTGTATTTGGACAATTTTACCACTTTTTCGGTCTTATTTTTAGTAATCATTACTGTCTGGACAATCCCACACAAAACCGCAAAGATTACAAACGTATTCTGCAGCTAAAACAGGTGCTGGAATTTATTGAAAAGAATTACGCCAACCCTCTGACTCTACAGCAGCTTTCTGCCTCTGTGTCCATGTCTCCCAAATATTTCTGCCGGTTCTTTTCGGAGATGACTCATCAGACACCAATGGATTATCTAAACCGACAGCGGATCGAGGAAGCCTGTTACCAGCTGGCAGCCACCGATGATTCCATCACTGAGATTGCCTATAGAAATGGATTTAATGATCTCAGTTATTTCATCCGGACATTTAAGAAATATAAGGGAACTACCCCCGGAAAATACAAACGAAGATAAAATCACCACAGATATTTTCCCTCCAGACCTGAAATTTGTCCCATTCACTAAAAAGGGGGGATGTAAAAAACTCGATTGAGTTTTTTCGCATCCCCCTTTTTATGTACTTCCTCTGATTTTATTCAACAGAAGCTATGGCAAATGTCTGAGCGACATTTTCTTTTGTAACAGAAGAAATCCCTGATTCAAATTGGATTTTAAGAAAACAGACTTTTATTATTAATCTTTTCTTTTGCTACTGTATTTATTCTAGCAGACCAACATATATATTTCAATTAGAATCGTTCATCATTATCTTGGATAATCTGACAGCAAAATCCCACCTGCATTTCCTTTTATGTTGCTTTTTGGTTATTTTTTATATTTTTTTTCAAAAACAACGCCACATTTCAGTACATTTTGATTGACAGCCTCCAGAAACTGTTGTCCATATTTCGCATATTTATGTTCCCCTACCCCTGAAACGCTCAGCATTTCTTCTTTATTTTGAGGCTTGATCATGCACATATGTACCAGTGTTTTATCTGAAAAGACAATATAAGGAGGCACTTTTTCTTTTCTTGCAATTTCCATACGAAGCTGACGCAGTTTTTGAAAAAGAGGTTCATCCTCCTCATGCAAAATGCCTGAAGCTTTAGACTTATTGTTTTCTTTGGATTCCTTTTTCTTAATTTTTTTCGGCTCTTCCTTTGCCATTTTCATAGTCAGAATATATTTTTCATTCAAAAGCAATTCCGAACGGTCTGTAAGCTTCACCAATGTATATTCATCATTGGAAAGCCTGATGTATTCTTTTTCCAGAAGGAAATTAAAAATCTGTCTCAGCCTGTATATGGGGATTTCTCTGCATTTTCCATAACAACTATTCTCCTCCATATGGTACTGGCGGATTTTTGCTGTGTTAGCACCGCGCAATGTATCCAGGATCACATTTACTCCATATCGCTGTCTGCACTCATCCACACATCTGACAATACTACATGCTTCTGCAGACACATCTACTTCTTCAAATTCCGTAAGACAGTTCTGGCAATTTCCGCAATAATTAGGACCATACTCTCCAAAGTATCTCAGAATATATTCTCTGAGACATTCATGGGTAAAACAGTAAAATGTCATTTTCTTCAGCCGTTCCTCATCCCGCTCCTGCACAATAGCTCTGGTTACAGGATCCAGTTCCTGATTTTCCTGATTATTTTCAATAAAAAAGCGATTGGTGATCACATCCTGCCCACTGTAAAGCAATATGCATCTGGCCGGTTCTCCATCACGCCCTGCACGTCCTGCTTCCTGATAATAGCTTTCCATATTTTTAGGCATATTATAATGAAGCACATACCGGACATCAGACTTATCAATTCCCATTCCAAATGCATTGGTGGCAACCATAATCTGGCAACGGTCATAAATAAAATCATCCTGATTGTTCCGTCTTTCTTCATCAGAAAGCCCTGCGTGATATCTGGTTGCAGAATATCCCTCCTGAATCAGCTTCTGGCACACTTCTTCCACAAGCTTTCTGGAAATACAGTATATGATTCCACTTTCTGTCCTGTGTTCTGATACATAATCCCTTATAAATTCATATTTATCCCTGGGTGTTTGCACAGAAAAAAACAAATTCTGCCTGTCAAATCCCGTAGTGGTCACAAAAGGCTCCTGAAGCTGAAGGATATCAATAATATCCTCTTTAACCTCCTGTGTGGCAGTAGCTGTAAAGGCACTTACAACCGGACGGTTAGGAAGCCTTTCTATAAATTCCATGATTTTCAGATAGCTGGGGCGAAAATCCTGTCCCCATTGAGACACACAGTGAGCTTCATCCACTGCAATCATGGAAATCTTTACATGAAAGGCAAAATCCAGAAATTCTTCATTAAGCAATCTCTCCGGAGCTACATAGATAATAGGGTATCTTCCTGCTTTCGCAAGCCTGAGCACTGTATAATACTGCATTTCACTCAATGAACTGTTAAGAAATGCAGCCAGTATTCCAGCCTGATTTAAGGCACTTACCTGATCTTTCATAAGAGAAATCAAAGGAGAAATCACCAAAGTGATTCCTCCCATCATTAGCGCCGGAATTTGATAACACAGGGATTTTCCTGCCCCTGTAGGCATAATACCCACAACATCCCTTCCGGAAAGAATGGCATCAATCACCTCTTCCTGTCCTTCTCTGAATGTATCGTATCCAAAATATTTTTTCAGTATTTGATTTTTTGTCAAAATTTTCAAATCCTTTCCAGCCAGTAACTGCAGGATCATTGCAGCCACACAAGTTTCTCACAATTTCTACATTATGTCACCCAAAACAGTCAATCCATATTCTGCCAGACTGTGATCTTCTTCTGAGGTACCACCGCTGATTCCCAGGCCGCCTATGATGGTATTACCACATTTTAACGGCACTCCACCTCCAAATATTGCAATCTTTCCGCTTTCAAGTGTATCCACTCCATAAAATGTACCACCCGGCCCGGCAAGCTCACCCAGTTCTCTAGTAGACATTTTTACGGCTACTGAGGTATATGCTTTCTTTACAGCTACATCATAGCTTACCAGATAAGCACCATCCATTACATGAACTGCAATTGGATTTCCCTCAGGTCCACAGATTGCGATTACAGAATTCATGCCCCGGCGTATGGATTCCTCTTCAATTTTTTCAATCAGCGCCTTGGCTTTTTTGAGAGTTATTCTGGACTGGATTCCCATCTGTGCCAGCACTTCACGGACAACTTTTTCATCAATCCCATTGCTTATCTCTGAAATTGTATTCTGCGTTTTCACTTTCTGTTTTTCCACATCCTGCTTTTTTATATTTTGTTTCTCCACATTTTGATCCTCTGTCAGTCCCAGGGCATCGGATAACTCCACATATTTCGCAAGAAGGGATAAATAGTCTGATAATCTGTTCAGATATTTCTTGCTTTCAGTATCTGCTCCAAATTTTACAGCAACCTGTGCCAGACACCGTTCCGTTCTTCTGGCTACCGCCCGGGTTACGTTTATTTCTGCTGCAGTCCTGTTCTGCCCGGATACTTTTTTTCCAGCCTGCTGTCCGCATAATTCTTCCAGTCTGTCCGTCTCTTTCTCAAGATTGTCAACAATCTCCTCATTGACTTTAAAATCTTTGCTGTATGGGTCCTCTACTCCCGCTGCGATCAGATCCAGATTATCCTGTATACTACTCAACATTTTTACCGTTTCTTCCCATTTCAGCATACACTTTACCAGCCCGATATGACTGTTCAGCTCATCAATTGCTCCTACAAGCTGGATACGGTCATCCGACTTGGAGACGTTTTTGGTACGGGCCATATCTGTAATTCCCCTATCTCCCCGTTTTGTATATACGCTCATATTTTTCATCTCCTGTAATGTGCAGAATGTTTCCGGTTAACTGAGTTTCTGATTTCAGCGGCAATAAATTACCTTTTTCAAGAGCCCGGCACAATGTCCGGGCCCAAAGGGCTTTCAGCAAGCCTTATAAACTGGTCAAAATGACCACAGTTTTTTATAAATCCTGATGATATCTTCTTTGGCTGGTACTCTGGGGTTATTGGCTGTGCAGGCATCTGCCAGTGCAGCATCTGCCATCTTATCAATTGCTCCAAAATAAGCATCTGGTGTAATCGTTCCCAGTTCCTGAATGGTCAGCGGAATGTTCATCTCTTTCTGCATAAACTGAATCCAGTTTACCAGGGAGCGCACTGTCATAACCTTATTATAGTTACTGAGTCCAAGGATATGGGCTACATTGGCATATCTCTTCACTGCCGGAAGATATTCTTTCTGGCTTTTACTATGTTTATTAATATCAGAGTTGAATTCAACAATATGGGGAAGAAGCATAGCATTCGCTCTTCCATGCGGAATATGAAACACAGCTCCCAGCTGGTGTGCCATACTGTGAGTAATTCCAAGTCCTGCTGTATTAAAAGACAATCCGGCCAGACAGGATGCTACATGCATTTTTTTACGGGCATGCATGTCACTGCCATCCAGATAGGCACGCAGCAGGAATACTCCACAGATTTCAATTGCTTTCTCTGCAAGAGCAGAAGAAAACTCATTATGCGCTGTACTGACATAGGATTCCAGCGCATGGGTAAATACATCCATACCTGTATCAGCTGTGATAGCCGGCGGTACACTTTTCACAAGCTCAGCATCCAGGATTGCCTCATCTGCAGTCAGACTGTCAGCAATCAACGGATATTTCACATGTGCCTCTGTATCGTTTACAACAGCAAAAGATGTAACCTCAGATCCGGTACCGCTGGTAGTAGGAACGGCAATCAGACCTACTTTTCCATAATTATTGATCTTCAGGGCAAACTCACGGATTGCTTTGGAAGAATCAATGGCAGAACCGCCTCCAACTGCAACAACTGCCTCAGGCTGATACTGAAGGAACTTCTTTACACCTTCTGCAATCTTATTCAGTGGTGCATCCGGCACCACATCACAAAAAATATCATATTCAATTCCTGCACTGCTTAACGGTGCAGTAATAAGATTCACCATTCCGCTTTGTACTACAAATGGATCGGTAATGATCAAAACCCTTTTATATGGGATTTCTTTCAGTCTGTCCAGGGCATTATCGCCAAAATGGATGGCTGTTTTCATTTCGAACGTACTGAAGTTATTCATTTATAATGCTCCTTTTCCGTTACTGCCCACTTGGTGCGCAGTAACCCTTTCTCTGGTTTCAGACAGGATATCTGCACTCTATACCCAGTTTTTCAAAGTATATCCTCCACCTGTCCTCTGGTCTTTTATCAGTTACAACCATATCTACTTCTTTCATACTTCCTGCAACTGAAAAAGCTTTTTGGTCAAATTTCGTACTGTCTATAACCAGAATTTTCTTGCGTCCCGATTTCATCATGGCTCTTTTGGTTGAGCCAAATGCCTCCTGTGATTCCATAATCCCCCATTCCTGATCCAGAGCTTTGCAGGAAATGATAACCTTATCTACATAATAAGACCGGATAGATTCATCAGTTTTAGAGCCAAGGAAGGCCAGATAGCCTTCCTTCATGACTCCGCCTGTTGAAATAATATTCCATCCGGACACATCTGCCAGCTCCAGCAGGATCTCCAGGGAATTTGTGATCACAGTAAGTCTTTCTTTTCCTTTCAGTGCCTTTGCCACAAAAACTGCCGTGGTACTTGCATCCAGAAAAATATGATCTCCATCGTTTACAAGAGAAGCTGCAATTTCCGCCATTTTCTGCTTTCCCGAAACATTCTGGTTTTTACGGACATTAAAAGGTAAATCAATGCTTATATCCTCATTTATTACCGCTCCACCGTAACTTTTTATGGCAAGGCCTTCTTTTTCAAGCTTGTCCAGATCACGGCGAATGGTCTCTTCAGAGACATTATAAAGCTGGCTGAGTTCACTGACTACAACCCGCTTCTCTGCCTGTAGTTTATCGAGAATCAGTTTCCGTCTCTCCAATGCAAGCATACTCGTTGCCCCCTTTACTGAGGAATTTTCCAAACATTTAATACCGAAGATTCAATAATCAAGAGAATATTAGTAATCCCGGATTTTACAAAATACTGTCAATCATTCGTCTGTCAGGATGTGCGATCACGGAAGAATCCAGATACATTCCCTTTGCAGATACCAGCTGCTTTGCTCTCTCAATAGAAGCCTCTACAGCTGAAACCTCACCTGTAATCATCATATATGATTTTCCACACATACCTTTTGCAATACGAAGTTCGATCAGATCAACGATTGCTGTTTTCGCTGCCTGATCTGCAGCCTCAATGATAGAAGCCGCATCATAGGTTTCCAGAATTCCCAGTGCACTGATTTCATCCACCTGTGTGGTTCCATAGATAGCCGGGAAAATAGATTCATGAGGATTACCCAGTACGAAACTGTCAATACACTTATCCTCATATGTAGTAACTGCTGCATCAACAGCTGCCTTTACCGCACTTAAGTCACCGGTAATAATCGCAATATATTTACCAGGACATACGGTCTGAGCCTCGATGATCTCTACCTCAGATGTTTTTACCATAGCATCTGCTGCGGTAACGCCGGTAGCTGTAGTTTTAAATTCAATCATTCCGATTGCTTTACTCATTTTGTGCACGTCCTTTCTAATTTACTGCAATTATGATATAACGGTCTGTCACTTCTGTCACTTTTCCATTGACAGAAGCATGGATTCCTACGCTTAAGCCCTGTGCAGGCTGAGCGATCATCTGTCCTCTGGTTACCGTATCACCTGCTTTTACTATTGCCTGAGCAGGTGCTCCGATATGCTGGCTCAGAAGGATTTTTACTTTCTTAACCTGTACCAGATCTTCATGAAGAGGTGCATCCTTGTCATATTTTGTAAGACCAAGACGTGCCATAAGACGTTCTTCAGGAACTTTACGATATTCTCTTGATTCCTGAACCGGCTTTGGCTGTACGCCCTGAGGCGGTCTGATACCTGCTTTTCTAAGTCCACCCTTCATATCAGCCAGAAGGCTTCTGGGTGCCAGACTCTGAGGACAGGAATACATCTCACATACACCGCAGGAGCTGCAGAAGGATGCATCAATATATGGATTCAGATCCCTGAAATCCTGATTTGCTGCTGCACGCATAAATTTTGCCGGGTCAATGGGATGTCCCAGATTATGTCTGGGACATAAATCAGTACATGTATTACACTGGCAGCAGATAGATGCTGCACGTTTTAAATCTATGGAAGAAGTCCGCTGCTTCTTCGCTACAATAAGATGGTCTTTTGGCAGTACCAAAATCGCATTTGTTGTCTTAGTCACCGGATCAGAACCATTTCCGATACGTCCCATCATTGGGCCGCCGACAAAATAGACCGGATCTTTTACTGTTGTATTTCCAGCTTGGGCAACAACTTCCTCTAGTGTACATCCCAGAGGAACTCTCACTGTAACCGGATCACTTACCTCAGCAACAACAGATACATATTTATCAGTTACCGGCTGCTTCTCCTCAACCGCACGATATACGTTATAAACAGTTTCTACATTGAATACGGCTACTCCCTGCTCAATAGGCAGTCCGCCCGGCCGTACCACTCGTCCTGTAGCTTCATAAATAAGTACAACTTCATCGCCCATGGGATATACCTCATCCAAAAGATGAAGTCTCATTCCCGGGAACTCCTCAATGTGCTGGTTCAGCGCATTGATTGTCTGTACATAAGATTTTTTAATTCCAATGATTGCTTCAGAAGCCCCTACCGTTTCCTGGATCATATGGAATGTTTTCATAATTTCATATGCATGTTTTTCCAATAACTGTCTGTGTAATTTCAGTAATGGTTCACACTCTGCACAGTTCATAAGAATGGTATTTGCCTTATCTGTGAGCTTCATATAGGTAGGAAATCCCGCTCCACCGGCACCTACTACACCATTCTGCTGTATAATATCCTGTAATTCTTTGATTTCCATGGCGTTACTCCAATCCCGCACCGTCATCAATGATTCCGACTATGGCCGCATCTACCGGTGCTGTTTCTACGCCGCAGCCAATTCTTGCTGCGCTACCCTGTGCCACCAATACATATTCTCCCACTCCTGCTCCGATCATATCGATCGCAACAAGCTGGCTGAGGTCACCCTTCATATGATGCACAGGCTCGATGATCATAAACTTATTTCCTATTAATTTTTCACATTTACGGGTGGAAACAACACTCCCAACCACTTTGCCTACTATCATATGAGCCTCCGAATTATTATTGTTATGTCAACTCATTCACCGATAACCGTATAGCTGTTCCTCAGCATATACGGTTATCAAATGAATGAATATATTATTTAATGATCGTTACTGTATTGCCTGTGGCAATTTTTGCTGCATTTGCTTCATCTGTGTCAATATGCATTTCCAGAGTAAAGCTGTCATCCACACGGATCTTAACCTGATTAAAGATAGTTCCTCTTTCATTATCAGCTTTCACGGATACGATATCTCCATCCTTTACACCAGCAGCCTGAGCATCCTTCGGAGACATATGAATGTGACGCATAGCCACAATACAGCCTTCCTTCAGATAAATAGCACCCTTAGGTCCTACGATAGCAATCGGAGCACTTCCGGCAATATCACCTGATTCACGAACCGGTACATTCATTCCCAGTTTGATCGCATCCGTAGCAGATACCTCAACCTGTGAAGCCTTACGTACAGGTCCAAGGATTCTCACATTCTCAATAGCACGAAGCTTCAGCCCTACAATAGTAACAGTCTCATTAGATGCAAACTGTCCGCCCATAAGTGCTTTCTTCTTTGTAAGCTGATATCCAGGTCCGAATAATGCTTCTACATGCTCCTGTGTCAAGTGAATATGTCTTGCGGAAACTCCAATAGGAACAACAAAGCCATTTCCCGTTTCTTTATTCTGGTCAATTGCCTGAAGTACCAATCTGGTAATCATTTCAATATTATTTGTTTCCAAGAATACACCTGCTTTCCGTCAGAACTGACTTTAAATTATTTTAATACAGGCAGGATTTTCTCTACATCTGTGTGTGGTCTTGGGATTACATGTGTAGCTACTAATTCGCCAAGTCTGGATGCTGCTGCACTTCCGCTCTCTACTGCAGATTTAACTGCTCCTACGTCTCCACGAACCATAACTGTTACAAGTCCGGATCCGATTTTCTCTGTTCCTACTAATGCAACATTAGCTGCTTTACACATCTGGTCAGCTGCCTCGATTGCTGCTGTAAGTCCTCTGGTTTCAACCATTCCTAATGCTTCCTGTGTCATGATTTTTTCCTCCTTATGAAATACTGTTCCACGAATTTCTTCTTTTACTGTTTCTTTTTTTATTGCCGTTTTCTTCGATGTTTCTGTAGTTTTTGCCGCCGTTCCAGCTGCTGCAGCTTTTGTTTCATTTGACGTTTCTTTCTTCACAGCAGTTTTTGCTTTTGAAGCTGTACTCCCTGTTCTTCTGGGAGCAGCAGCCTTTCCGGGAGCTTTATTCTCTGCTTCAGGTTTCTTTTCTTCAGCCATCATTCATCCCCCTGTTTCGCCTGGTTCTTCCAGCGGCTTGCACTTAATTCCACAATCTTGACAATCTCTTCATGTGGTCGGGCAATCACTGCATAACTTACCGGTTTCTTAATCGCGCCTGCCACAGCAGCCTCTACAGCTTCTGTTACGGCAGACACATCACCTTCAATTATAATAGTAACCAGTCGTCCGCCCAGCTTACGTTCCCATGACGCCAGCTCAACGTCTGCAGTTTTACACATGATATCAAGAGCGTCAATCGCTGCTACAACACCAGTGATTTCTATAAAACCATATGATTTACTCATGAGCGAACTCCTTTTAGATCACTGCACAATGTGATATGTACAGCACTCTATAATTTATACTACCGTGACTGGTCAGATGCTTGGAAGGATTTTCTCTACATCATTGTGAGGTCTCGGAATTACATGTGTAGCTACTAATTCGCCAAGTCTGGATGCTGCTGCGCTTCCGCTTTCTACTGCTGCCTTAACAGCTCCTACATCTCCGCGAACCATAACTGTTACAAGTCCGGATCCGATTTTCTCTGTTCCTACCAGTGAAACCTCAGCTGCCTTTGTCATTGCATCAGCTGCTTCAATTGCTGCTGTAAGTCCTCTGGTTTCAACCATTCCTAATGCTTCCTGTGCCATTTTCTATTCCTCCTGAATTTCCTGAATCAACGATAACTGTTCTTGTTCTGCAGCTACGTTTTCGGTTTTCTATTGATGTCTTATCATAACTGTTCCGTATTCAGCTGAGTACTGAACAGTTACATCTTATCTTATAATTCAAGGATATGCAACTGTTATTGCTTATCCAGGGCGCTGATCTTCAGCATTTTCTCCGTTCCCTCTTCGGGATTCGGAATGATATAATGCTGTACCACACCAGTCATTCTGTTCGCAACTTCCATGCCTGCTTCCACAGCCGCTGTAACGTCCGTTACACTTCCTCTGAACTTGATGCAGACAAGGAGCGGCACCGGCAGGCTGTCAGCATTAGCTGGTTTATTCTTATCGAACACTTCCAGATGGACATTTGCTGCCTTGCATCCGGCATCGCCTGCTACAAAGGCTGTTGTAAGTCCAAATACCTCTAAAATTCCTACAGCTTCTGCCATTTTGTTTCTCCTCTATTGCCAGGCCTGTTATTTATTTACTACCGCGATCTTCAATCCTGTCATAGCCAGGTTTGTCTGAAGCGCCTCATTGATCTGCTCTAACGGGAATTTGTCAGTGATCAGTTCGGACATTGGCAGACCGATTGCATTTGCTCTCTTGAGGAAATCAAAGGTTGTAACATAATCTCTCAGAGTATATACCCAGGATCCAACCAGATTGATTTCTTTGGAGCAGAGATCAAAATGAGGATTGATCACTGCATCTCCACCATTGATAAAGAATCCAAGTTCGCAAAGACCGCCGCCATTGCGGATAAATTTATAAATATTTGCATGAGCCTTCGGGTTACCTGTACACTGGAAAGCGAAATCTGCAAGATGTCCGCCCTGTGCTTCCTTAACAGCCTCAGCCAGTGCTTCTGTTTCCTTGAAGTTCATAAAGTTAACGCTTGTTGTTGCGCCCATTCTCTTGGCAAACTCAAGACGTTTCTCATTTCCGTCTACAGCGCAGATATTTTCGATACCCATAGTACGAAGTACTGCGATACAGATCAGACCGATCGGTCCGCATCCCTGTACAACAACTCTGCTGTTGAAACGAAGGATTCCTGTTGTTTTTGCTCTCTCTACTGCATGTACAAGTACAGCACATGGCTCAATCAGGATTCGGGAATCCAAATCCAGATCACTTACATTAAAGAATGTAGTTCCAAAGCTTCCGCCTCTTAAGAAGATGTAATCTGAGAACCATCCGTTAAGATGTATATCATCATCCGGAAGAAGTCCGTATACGTCAGCACCGCCTACGTTTTTCTTGTTCAGGTCAAACATTGTGATATCAGGATCATCTTTAAAGATCATACAGGTAACAACCTTGTCACCAACCTTAACCGGTTTTCCGGCTGTATCTACTTTAACATTTTTACCCATTGCAACGATCTCACCTGTTCCCTCATGTCCGAGAGCTACAGGGATCAGATTAAACGGATCTCTCTTGAATTCATGTGCATCTGTACCGCAGACACCGCATCCCTCTACTTTAACCAGGATGTCATCATCTCCGATTGGAGGAATCGGGTATTCTTTCAGTTCAAAATGCTCTTTTTCTGTTAACACTGCTACTCTGGCTGTTTTAGGAATTGCACCGCTGTTGCTGGATGCAGCTGCTGCCGGTGCTGTTCCTGTCATGCCGGAGAGAACCTGTTTTACGATTTCTTCAATATTCACGTTATTCATATCCATGTTCTTTTCTCTCCTTTAATACACTGATTAACGAATGCATAAATTGTCTACCATTACGCAGCGTCTTCTCTTTGTAAATGTGCTTGCACTGGTAAGACCCTCGCCTGTACGGCTGGCAATTGTAAAGGTAGCATATCCTTCACCGCCAAATCCAAGTGCTGAATAAGACGGAGCATTCTTTACAAGAATTGCTGTATCAATTGCTTTTGCATATTTTGTGATATTATCGATATTCTTTGAATGAATATGCGCGGAATGGCGATTGCCATGCTCCAGCCATACTGCCTGTTCTACGGCATCATCAAAGTCTCTGGCTCTTACAACACCCAGGATTGGCATCATAAGCTCAGTTGTGATCAGCGGATGTTCCTTCGGTCCTTCAAATACAATACATCTGATATTTGCCGGCGCCTGTACACCGATCATAGAAAGAAGAGTCTTTGCATCACGGCCTACGCATTTACGGTTCAGTTTACCGCCTGCAAGAACAACTGATGTCAGCTTATCCTGCTCTTCCTTGGATGCAAGATAGCAGTCATTTTCGCTTACCAGGTAATGCATCAGTTCATCTACAATAGAAGATACTGCAACAATTTCCTTCTCAGCAATACATGGAAGGTTATTGTCAAATGTACATCCATTTACAATGTCCTGAGCTGCTTTACGGATATCTGCGGTCTCGTCAACCAGTGCCGGCGGGTTACCTGCTCCGGCTCCGATACCACGTTTACCAGAAGAAAGCACTGCAGTTACTACACCAGGGCCACCTGTTGCTACGATCAGATGAATATCCTTATGCTTCATCATAGTGTTGCTTGTTTCCAGAGTAGGTTTTTCAACTGTAACTGCGATATTGTCCGGGCCACCGTTTTCCAGAGAAGCCTCGTTCAGCAGATTGATCGCATAAATAGATGTTTTGACAGCTGCAGGATGAGGATTAAATACAACTGTATTTCCGCCTGCAAGCATACCCATAGTGTTGCACAGTACTGTCTCACTTGGATTTGTACACGGAGTAATGGCTCCGATCACACCAAAAGGTCCCATCTCAACAAGAGTCAGACCTCTGTCTCCTGTCCATGCAGTAGTTGTAATATCTTCTGTTCCAGGTGTCTTATCAGCAACAAG
This sequence comes from Blautia sp. HCP3S3_C4, assembly GCF_052064095.1. Classification (NCBI taxonomy): domain Bacteria; kingdom Bacillati; phylum Bacillota; class Clostridia; order Lachnospirales; family Lachnospiraceae; genus Blautia; species Blautia sp. HCP3S3_C4. The sequence continues at coordinate 249,092 of NZ_JBQHWF010000001.1, read as the reverse complement.
AATATGTTTCAGGATCTTATCTCCTACATTTCCCATTCCTGTTTCCTCAACACCCATACGTGCCAGAACTTCTGCATTATCTTTGATTTTTTTACGAATACAGGTAATAATTTTCTCTCTCTGATCCATGGACATCTTCTTAACGATCTGCTGAGATTTCTTCGCAGCCTCGATAGCATCATTCATATCTTTGAAGATTCCATGTTTACCGGTCGGAGCGTCTGCAATCTGCATCTTTGCCATTACTTCCTGTACAATTGACTGTACCATGTTCTCATTAATTGGCATGAGACTGTCCTCCTTAATCATTCAAATATTTATTTCATTCCCAGCTGTTCCATTACTCTTTTTGTGATCTCAGCAACTACCTGTGCATCGTTCTGTGCAGGAGTTTCTTCTGTACATCCACAGTCACCGCCAACAAAATCATACTGATATCCAGGGAATTTTTTGAATTCGCCGCCATCATGACATGCTCCGCCACAGTTATGGCAGTTCATACCGCCCTTGTTCTGGCAAAGGTTTGCCGGATGTTTACCAGCCATACCGAATTTACGACGGATTTCATACAGTTTCTTAATATTCTTCTCATCGAATTCCTTCGGGCCACCCAGTAATTTACTCTGATACAGAAGCTGTGCATAGAATTCTACAGATTCCATTTTCATGTAAGCTGCATTCAGGTCTGTGCTCCATGTCAATGCTCCGTGGTTTTCAAGAAGAACTGCATCAAAATATGGAAGATATTTTTCAAGATTGTCCGGAATCTCCATTGTAGAAGGTGTACCATATTCAGCGATCGGAACGCATCCAAGAGCGATAACTGCCTCTGGCATGATCGGCTGTGTAAGCGGAATACCTGCAATTGCAAAAGATGTTGCATATATAGGATGTGCATGTACAACAGATCCTACATCCGGTCTCTTCTCATATACTCTCATATGCATCTTGATCTCGGATGATGGTTTGAATCCCGGATTAGCCTGGATCACATTACCCTGGGCATCAACTTTACAGATAAACTCTGGTGTCATGAAGCCTTTGGAAACACCTGTTGGTGTGCAAAGGAATTCATTGTCATTTAATTTTACGGAGATATTTCCGTCGTTAGCTGCCACCATGTTGCGGTTGTAGATTCTTCTTCCGATGTCACAGATCTGTTTTTTGATTTCAAATTCGTTTACCATGCTCATTTTCCTCCTTAAGGCATTTGGTTCTTTGACGTTTCTTCACTGATCATAACATAATCCGCATAAAAAGTCAAGAGAACAGCGTTGTTTTGTGTTGTTTTTCACATCTTTTCTGTGTTGTTTTTGTTTGTTTTATATTTATGTGGATTCTGGATTCCACATATAATATTTATTTTTATCCTCCGATCTGGCAGTCAAGTGCGCAGACAGCATGTACCGCTTTTTTAAGGGTTTCCATATGCTCTTTTGTCGGAGGTTCGATATCTCCCATGAGATAGGGTCTTCCAAGGCCTTCATATTTATCCTGTCCTAATCTGTGGTAAGGCAGAAGATGTATCTTATCCACTCCGGGAAGAGTTGACGCAAATCTGGCAATCCCCTGAATCTCCTCTACCGTATCATTAAAAGTAGGAATTACCGGCACCCGGATCACCAGGTGAGTCTTACCTGAAACAGCAACCTTTCTGGCATTCTCCATCATCAATTCATTGGATTTCCCGGTAAAGGCTTTATGTTTTTCATGGTTTGTGTGCTTAATATCCATCAGATAGGTATCCAGATAAGGAAGGATCGCTTCTATGGTCTCCCAGGGTGCGCAGGCCATACTCTCAATTGCTGTAGTGATTCCCCGTTCCTTTGCTGCACGGAGCAGATCCCTGGCAAAATCAGGCTGGCACAGGCACTCGCCTCCCGAAAGCGTCATACCGCCCCCCGAACGATAGTAATAAGGCCTGTCCCTTTCCACCTCTTCGATCATCTCTCTGACTGTAGCGTCATAACCAATCACCTTATTTTCTCCCAGAACCTTCATATTCTGAATTCTGTATTCCTGGGATTCCGGGTTACAGCACCATTTGCATCTGAGCACACAGCCCTTCAGAAAAACAATAGTTCTTATTCCAGGTCCGTCATGGATAGAATATCGCTGGACATCAAACACCCTGCCCTTTGTATCCAAACAGTCCATGTTTTCCCCTCTCTGTTAAAATCCCTGCTCTGTACGGCGGATAATATCATCCTGCAGAGATCTGGAAAGTGTTGTAAACAGTGCACTGTAGCCAGCCACACGTACGACCAGATGTTTATACTTCTCAGGATGTTCCTGTGCATCCAGCAGAGTTTGTCTGTCAACTACATTAAACTGCATGTGCATGCCCTTCTGGTCAAAGTAGGAACGGATCAGTGCCACAAATTTCTCAAGTCCCTCCCGTCCTGAAAGAGCAGACGGATGGAATTTCTGATTAAACAAGGTTCCATTGGATACAATAAAATGATCCAGTCTTGCAACAGAAGATGCTGCTGCTGTCGGTCCCTTTACATCCTTGCCTGCTGACGGAGAAACTCCATCTGCCACAGGAGTATGTGCATATCTGCCGTCAGGAGTAGCTCCTGTCTGTCCGCCCAGCGGAACATTTGCAGATACCGGATAAAGTCCTGCCTGGAACTGTCCGCCCCTTGGATTCTTATAATTCTGAAGAGGCTTGGTATATGTATAGGCAACCTCTCTGGCAAAATAGTCAACCTCCGGAATGTCATTTCCGAATTTCGGAACCTCATCGATCATGTCGTGGATTTCTTTGAATCTGGAAAGCTTATCCGGTTCCGGCTTCATGCCGATCAGACTGTTAAGCACTGCAGCCGCTGTAGATGCATCCACATTCCGTCCTGCCGCCTTCATAGCCTTCAGGATCTCTGTTCCAATATCTCCGGCAGACTGGGCATCCAATCCTTTATCGTAGTTCCATATCAGTGCTTCTTTCAGCTCTTTCATGGAAATCTTCTTTTCATCATAAACCAGCTGGCGTACTGCAAAAAGACCATCTGCCATATTTGCGACACCAAAGCCCTGTGGTCCTGTGAAATTATAAACTGCACCGCCTTCCTGAACGGATTTGCCTTTTTTCAGGCAGTCATCCACCATACAGGAAAGGAATGGTAGCGGACATCTCTCCGCATGTGCCACATCAATGGCATTATCCGCATTTACAAGAAGTGAAATACAATATTCCATCTGTTTCTTGTAAGCATCAAAGAATTCCTCAAAGGTGTTCATCTGAGTCACATCGCCGGTAGGAATACCCACCATCTCACCCTTGTCCATACCATTGGAGAAAACAAGCTCCAGCGGACGGCACATATTGAAGAATGCAGCATCATGCCAGCCTTCTGTCTTACCTGCTTTCTGCGGTTCCACACATCCGATAATGTTATAGTCACGGGCATCTGCCAGGGAAAGTCCTCTGTTCTGCAATGCCGGAATGATCACCTCATCATTGTAATATGCCGGCAGTCCGATTCCTGTTCTGGTAAGCTCTGCAGCCTTGATCAGGAATTCATGAGGGGAACCGTTCCACACTCTTACAGAAAGGGAAGGCTGAGGCAGTCTTACATGCATGGAAGCCTGAATGCACATAATAGAAAGATCATTTGTCACATCTTCCCCTTCACTGTTCTGACCACCTGCGATCAGGTTCTGGAAAAGGCTGTAACCTGCAAATCCCTCTGCTGATGCCGCATCACGGCATTTATTCAGATCATTCAGTTTCACCCAGATACAGTCCATCAGTTCCTGTGCGTACTCTCTGGTGAGAGCACCTCTCTCCACATCCTTCTTATAATATGGATACATATACTGATCAAAACGTCCTGGAGAAATAGAGTGGCCACTGGATTCCATTTGTAACAGTTGCTGTATAAACCAGAATGACTGGCAGGCTTCATAAAAGCTGTCTGCACCCTTTCCCGGTACTCTGCTGCAGTTTGCAGCAATCTGAAGCAGTTCCTGTTTTCTGACAGGATCTGTACACTGTGACGCCATTTGCTCTGCAAGCTGTGCATAGCGATGTGCATAATCAATCACTGCCTGGCAGCTGATCAGTACAGCTTCCAGAAAATGAGATTTGCGGGCATAATCACCATCACCTACATTGCATTTTTTCAGTTCTTCCCGGGTTTTCTCCATAATACCCTCGAAACCGATTTCCAGTACCTCCCAGTATTTTACAGTAACATGTCCTACGCCATTATAGAAATAATTTCCAGGTGTAAAGATATTATGTTCGATAGCCTTAATGGCTTCCGGTGCCATATAGGAAGTAGCAAGTTCACTGGTTGTTCTTCCCTTCCAGTATTTATCTGCTTCCAGCAGATCAGCTTTAGTCTGCTCTGCAATATCAAATGGGTCAGCTGTTCTGGTAGCAACTGTGTCCAATTCAGCCTCCAGCCATTCATAGGAAAATTCCGGGAAGGTCTGACATCCTCTGGGAGCAATGGTACTGCTTCCTACAATCAATTCATTATCGCGGATGATAATCGGAATATGATGCAGAATATGTGCAAATGCTTTGGCCCTACGGGTAATGATCGGTTCGCCTTCCGTCTCCTTATAAGATTCCGTCAGAAGCTTCGCTCTGGAAGATTCAATCACCGGCATATGCTCATAAAGAGCATCTACCAGCTTCTGGATTCTCGGAGATTTGGGAATATCTGATGTTTGAAATTTTTCCATGTTTCTCCTTTCTCATGAAAGAGGAGTTTTTATCTTCGCATTGCCATTCCCGGCGCTCAGACAAATTTCTTTCACTTTTTTTCATGTACTCATGTAAAACCATTATACCTCATTCGCCTCATAAGGTCAACAAAAAACAACATATTTCAAACTGTTTCTATGTTGTTTTTTGTTTGAATTGTTTGTAAAATTTAGTTGTTTTTATTCCGAACCCCAATTGACAACCTTTCTTCTTTCTGTCATAATTGTTATATATATTTTTTCAGAATATCTCTGCAAAACAGTCATTAATTTTATTTAAAAGGGGATGATCCTTACGTATCTTGCAGATATCCATACACATTCCATTGCAAGCGGACACGGTACTTCCTGCACAATTTCCGATATGGCAAAAGAAGCCGGACGCAAAGGCATGAAGCTTCTGGGCATCACTGATCACGGTCCCGGTACTCTTGCTTCCGGCACATCTTCTTATTTCCGCGGGTTGCCATTCTGCCCCAGAAAGCGTTTTGGTGTAGAAGTACTTTATGGCGTAGAACTCAATATTCTGGACATTCAGGGACATGTAGATCTAAGTGATGAGCTGTTGTCTAATCTGGACTACGCTATCATAAGTATGCATGGCCAGAACTACAGATCCGGAACTGTCAAAGAGAATACTCTTGCATACCAGAATGCAATGAAGTATCCTGCCGTAAAGGTTCTGGGCCATTGTGATAACCCGGCTTTTCCGGTGGATTACGATGCACTGGCTTATACAGCCAGCAGAGAAAATGTAATTTTTGAAATCAACGAAGTCTCACTGACTCCCGGCGGATACCGCGGTGACACCAGGGCAAATAACGCAGAAATCCTTCGTTGCTGCCTTAAATATCAGCTTCCCATTGTTTTATCCAGCGACAGCCATGGAAAAGAGCATGTAGGAGATTTTACCTATGCAGCAGAGTTCGTTCACCAAACCGGCTTTCCCGAATCATTGATTCTGAACAATCAGATTCCCAGACTGAAGGTATTTCTTCAAACCCGTTAGTTGTTTCCAATATGTGTTCATACCATTTCTTATGCAGGTATACAAAAAAAGATCATCAACAGATATTTCTCATATAAATATCCATTGATGATCTTTTTTATTTTCACCGGTCAGCCAGCCTTACTGCTGATCTGCACGCATTTTCTTCATCAGCTCAGCCAGTTCCTGATATTTCCCGGTCACATATCCATAGTTCTTTCTCTTATGAGGAAGCTGACAGTTGGTACAGTCCTTCAGCCCACTGTCTGTATATCGAAAATTCCCACCGCATTGATCCCCCAGTGCATATAAAGGGCAATAACAAAACAAACAGTTAAAATCCTCAGGATCTGCTCCCTTATGGCAGGGAAAAAACTCACATTTTTTATGACTGAAAAAAGAATACTCTTTATCTTCCCAATATGGTTTTTCCATATCTTATTCCCTTCTTCCAAATAGGCAGACAACAGATCAATCTATGATTTTCTCCATAATAAAGAGGGAGCGATGCTACTCCGGGGTAGAAGATTAATCCGTTCATGAGTGCGCGGAGGGAACGAATATTTCCGAAGTAGTATCGCCTGCCATTTAATCATGTATAATTCATAAAGAACAGGCGCATTCCATAAAAAATGTCTGCCTTCGAAAAAGCAGACAACGCTCCGAAGCTGCGGATTCAACGGAGTTGGTTGTTACACTTTACACGGAAGTTTAACCTCGCCATACTAAGCAGGTTTCCTGGCTCCAGGCTCATCGCTCCTCTCTCCTTCTCATGCTATGGCACAATGGATCTGCGAGATTTGCTCCTCTGTTACAGTGACCGGATCGCTCAGGTTTCTCACCTGATTCCCTCTCTCTGTACTGTATAAATAACAGTATCAGCACTTAATATGTTCTATATGGAATTATACTGTCCTTATAATAGCATCACTGTTAGAGAATGTCAACTATTTGTCAAAGTTTTTCAGAAACTTTTTTATATACTTTTTAAAAATTTTTTCAAATAAAAAACCAGGCAACAACACATATGGACGTCACCCGGTCTTTCCTCATTATTTTTTATCGGATATAATCTTTTGCAGATTATACAAGTCTTCTTACTGATACAATTGTTCTGTATGCAGCGTTGTCGCTGATCTTAATGCCGTCTACAGAGTTGGATGCATGTACAATACGTCCATTTCCCATATAAATTGCCACATGGCCGCCATAACAGATCAGATCACCTGGCTGCGCATCTGCGTAAGATACTTCTGTTCCACAATTCTGCTGTTCATAAGAAGTTCTCGGAAGGCTTACTCCAAAGTTGGCATATACACTCTGTACAAATCCAGAACAGTCTGCACCACTTGTAAGACTTGTTCCTCCCCATACATATGGATTTCCCACAAACTGTGTAGCATAATCCACTACAGAAGAGCCTGAGCCTGAACCAGAAGAAGAATTGTCAGAATCAGAAGACTGTTCTTCTTCATAATCTTCCTTTGATACTGTATTGTCAGAATCAATAACATTGCCATACTCATCATATTCCACATCCTCACCGGACTGTGCATTATCAATGACATTGCCATCTTCATCATATTCTACATCGTCTGATCCCTCATAGTTATCTTCGTCTGTATCCTCATCTGTATTTTCAACCGGATTTCCATCCTCATCATACTCTACATCTTCTGAGTTTGCAGCTTCCTCTGCTGCAGCAGCTTCTTCTGCCGCCTGTCTTGCAGCTTCTTCCTCTGCCTGACGTCTGGCCTCTTCCTCTGCCGCAATACGCTCTGCTTCCAACTGCTGGATCTCTGCTGTCTGCTCTGCCAGAAGATTTGCATATTCTGTTGCCTGCTGCTGTGCATATGCGATTTCATTTTCATAATCAGCAGACTCAGATTTTTTCTGATCAATCTGGTACTGAAGAGTATAAGACTGCTCTTCATAAGAAGATTTCATCTCTTCCAGCTCTGCCTTATCAGACTCATACTGTGTTTTTAAATTATTTACTTCATCAATGGTCTTCACATATTTGTCCAGATTTTTTCTGTCCTGTTCATACATCTGCTGGGTATTCTCAGCTCGTGTAAGAAGATCACTGAGATCTTCGGAATTCAACATCATCTGGAACCATGCAGAATCACCACCCTGCTCATACAGACACTGGATACGCTTCTTCATACTCTCGTACTGCTTATCTCTGGCTTTCTGCGCTTTTGCAAGATCCTGTTTTGTTCTGATGATATCAACCTCTTTATTGCTGATATCATTTTTAAGAGTATCGATGGAAACCATAACATTAACAAGATTGGAATCCAACTCTGAAATTTCACTCTCAAGCTGTGCTTTTGCATTTGCCAGTTCATCCATGCGGGAATATGTGGCATCAAGCTGTTGGCTTGTAATCGCCTGTTCTTCTCTTAAATCATCTTCTCTGGAAGCGCTTACGCTTACGGCCTGTGATGCAGTCATAAGCAGTGCTAATGTAAGACATACAATTTTTTTCTTCATGGTCTCTCGTCCTCGTAACCTTTTATTTCTTTTTATGTAATAGTTTCGTAATATTTATTTTAAGTCTTATTCATATTAACACATCATTTCCATGAATGCAAGGATTTTTTATAAATTATTTTAAATTTCCGTAACATTTAGTAATGTTTACGCAAAAAAGCAGCCGTCCCAACGGACAAGCTGCTTCTTTCATTTCATATTGAATTTGAATGCATCTCTCAATTTCTTAACTGAAAAGATCTGCCAGAATCTGATCTGCGGTCTTGCTCAGATATCCATCCGGATCAGAAAGTGTATTTCTGTTCCATCTGAAATAGTTTCCGTTACGGCTGTAATTACCGCTGGATGTGTGATATGCAGAACCATATTTTGCATATCCCGGATATCTGGACATATATTTCTGTGCCAGTGCAATTGCCTGACTTCCATACGTTCCATTCGGTGTAGGAGTTCCTGCGATCTGTACACCTGCATTTGGTGTAGAATGAACAATTACAAGACTCTTATCACTGCACTGTCCCAGAACAATCCATACATGGCCTTCATTATAACCAATATCACCAGGTTTGAATGTCCAGTCGGATTTTGACAGATCAGACTGTGTAAGAATGCTTCCCCAGCCTCTTGCCTTATAGGTAGATCCAACTTCACCGGAAACAACTGTATATCCGCTTCCAACTCCTGACTTCGTCTGCATCACCTGATATGCAGCCCAGCCAACAAAACCGGAACAGTCAAAACCTTTTGCTCTGTTTTCAGTACTCAGGTCTCTGTAATTATTATAATTATAATCTGCAGTCTGACTGTTATAGAAAGCAGTCATGGTAGGACTAAGTCCCTTACGGGTAGAATCATTCCATCCACCACCCCATACATAAAGGGCTTTTCCTACCGGAAGCAATGCTCCCGCAAGATAATTCTTAATCGTCTTACTTCCGTTTGATTCCGGAGTGATCAGCAAAATACCGTTGGAATCAAAAGTATATTTCTTACCGTCAATGGTAACCTGGCCTGTTGCCATTTCACCGGTCTTAGTATCAAAATAATATTTATTATAATTAATGGTCTGCCAGCCTGTCGCCATCTTACCGCTTTCTGTGCTGAAATAATAGTTCTTACCATCAATCTTCTGGAAGCCCTTTGCCATGATACCATCATCTTCTTCGAAGAATCTGGCTTCACCTTTTGTATTTTTTGCCCATCCTGTCAGCATGTAACAGGCACTTGTAAAATATCTGGTGTTCTTTTTGCTGTCTGTCAGAAACTCTTTACATGCAGCAACGCCACTCTTACTGTAGAAATAATATTTCTTTCCCTTCAGTGTCAGCCACTTAGTCTGCATAAATCCAGTAGACTCATCGAAGTATCTCTTTTGTCCCTTGGAGTCTGTCAGCCAACCGGTCATCATGATTCCGGCGCCTTTGCTGAAATAGCGCTTTCTTCCCTTGCTGTCTGTGGCCCAGCCCTTTACCTGTACGCCTGTGCTTGCATTAAAATAGTACTTCTTGCCGTCCAGCTCCAGCCAGCCTTTCTGTTTAGAACCATCCTTATTTATGTAGTATGATTTACCGTTAATCGTTACAAATCCAGTCTCTGTGTCGGCCTTAACCCGCGCAGCTGAAAAAAATACAGATACACATACAGCAAAAAACAGCAGGAACAGAAACGCCCCCCAGGTTCTGAACTTCTTGTTTACGTTTTGCATACATACCTTCCTTTTCTTTTTATTACATTTCATTATGTTTCATTTTCATGTTCAGAAATGTAAAGTCTTTACAATGTTGTTACGTTTGTATGACCCTATTATATTACACCTTCAACATACAGTCAACATTGAAGTAAAAATATGTTAAATTTTCACTAAATCACCACAGGTTTTTCCAGCAAAAAAGAGACAAAGCTAACAAAAAAGCCCTGTCTCTTTTCGATTTTACAGCAGATGTTTTCTCAATTCAGCCCCATCGGCAGAACTTAAATATGCAGGAGCCACGTCAAATACTGTCTTGGCACCTGTCTGACCTTCTTTGTTCATACGGTATGCTGCCCTCGCATAAGCAACCAGTACAGAAGAAGTAAACTCCGGATTTGAATCCAGTTTCAGGCTGTATTCAATCACATGATTGTTCTCATTATTCCATCCTGTTTTTCCGGAGCGGATCACAAAACCACCATGGGGGATTCCACTGTGATCACGCTTCAGCTCTTCTTCAGAAATGAAATGTACAGTTGTGTCGTAATCTGAGAAATAATTCGGCATAGTCTTAATATCGTTCTCGATCTGTGCCAGATCTGCACCTTCCTCTGCAACTACGAAGCATTCTCTTGTATGTTTCTGTCTTGTTGTAAGATCTGGATTCTCTCCGTTTCTTACCGCTTCCAGTGCTGTTTCAACAGGAATTGTGTACTGTTTTGCATCTTTTACACCTTTGATACGGCGTACTGCATCTGAATGTCCCTGGCTTACACCCTTGCCCCAGAATGTGTAATCCTTTCCGTTTGTAAGAATTGCATTTGCGTAGAGACGGTTCAGTGAAAACATTCCCGGATCCCAGCCTACTGAAATAATACCGATATGACCGCTTTCTTTTGCTGCCGCATCTACTGCTTCAAAATGTTCCGGAATTCTTGCATGTGTATCAAAGCTGTCAATTACGTTAAACATCTTTGCATATTCCGGCGTCTGTTTCGGAAGATCTGTTGCACTTCCACCGCAGATAATAAGAACATCTATCTTATCTTTCATTTTTTCAGCATCACTGACAGAATATACTGTTGCTGTCTCTGTAAGAATCTTAACGGTTTCCGGAGCACGACGTGTAAACACAGCCACAAGCTCCAGATCTGGATTATGTTTGATTGCGCACTCTACACCACGGCCAAGATTGCCGTAGCCCAAAATACCAATACGAATACTCATTATGATTTCCTCCTGTAACCTTTCTTCTATTATCGCAGCTATTTTTCGTCATCACGGCTGCGCATTATCACTTTACTATAGTAATATTTTCCATTTTGATTGTCAATCCATTAATGGAAGTTTTATAATTCCGTGTGCAGTTTGTGAACAGTAACCAATTTGTTACAAAAATCAACAACAAAATACACCTCCACCTGGACAGCAGAGACTGCAGGCCAGATTTGCCAGACAAAGCTTCATGCAGTAATCATCACCGCCGGTCGGCATGCCCCCAAAAGGATTCTGCATTTCCCGGTACCAGCTGCCGCCCCCTTCCATTCGCTGAAGAAGCATCTGATACTGCATATTATCCGGTTCCAGACGGACTGCCTCCCTGATATCGCTGAGAGCGTTCACATTATTTCCAAGCCCCATATTTGCCATTGATGAAAGGTAATACCACTGGCCATTACGCTGAGAAAGAGACTGCAGCACATTCATAGCCTCTCGGAAGTGACTGCTCTGAATATAATTTGCTGCCGCTTGCCTGCGAACACTTTCCTCATCCTGATAAGCATTGCCAGAATTTCCGGAATAACCGCCAAAGCCTCCAAATCCACTATAAGAGTCTCCATAACTGCTTCCCTGTTCCCTTTCCCGCATGATCTGCTCATAGGCCTGCTGGACCTGTTTAAACTTCTCCTCAGCCTGTTCCCTGTTGGGATTATTAATATTTGCATCCGGATGATATTTGCGGCTCATCCGACGGTATGCTTTTTTTATCTCATCATCTGACGCGTCCCGGGACACTCCCAGCACACTGTACGGATCAATCATGTTTTTTCTCCCCTGCTTTCCTTCGTTTCCTGGCAATCGTCTCAAAACGACACCACACACCGGAATAAAGAATATTCCTCAAAATATCTGTATACTTTATAATAGGAAGCTTTTCAAATTCTCTACAGGTCTGAGCCATCATCATGATCAAAAGCTGCCGTACCTGCTCATCGAACCCTTTCATTATATATTTTTCTGCAAAAGGGTTGTAATTTCCATTTTTTACATCTTTTTCCACATCATCATAGGCATCCAGAATATAAATGAATTTTCCAAGATAAAATCCCATTCTGCGCAGAGAGTCTTCCCACGCATCCTTTTTCCAGGCAAAAATCTCCTCCATGATCTGGCCAAAACAGCCTGACATTTTGTCAATATCTGTTTCTCCTGCCTTTTCCATCTGAGATAATTTTTCAAGTAATTTTCTGATTTTCTCTGCTTTCTCCGGATACCGGCGGCTCAGCCGATTATTTTTCCTCTGCAGAATTTTCCCATATCCCAATGCAGCAAACTTTTTCTCATCTTCCCAGTCATCCATACATTTATAATATGTGAGAAGGACATTCATATCTGCTCCATATTCTGTGGCTGCATTTTTCCGGACCGGCTGTCTGCATACAGGATGGATCACACATCTGGTTGTTCCCTTTTGAGTCGGTGGTTCATAAAGTGCGCTGAGAAGTACAACCACAAAAGTCATATCATAAGTCAGGGTAATCTGCCCGGATATCCCATATTTTTCTCTCAGCTCTCTGCAGAGACCGCAGTAAAAGGATCGATACAGATCAAAATCCTTAAACCTGATCTCCGGTTTATTCATTACCACATAGCCAAACATTTTATTTCCTCTTGATAAACTTACTGTGACACTTCGGACATTCAATTTCTATCTTCTGACCATTTCCTCTGGGAATGCGGATCTTTTGTCCGCAGCCCGGGCAGGTGTAAATATGATGGGTTTTTCTCTGCTCCATCATACGCTTTTCTTTCATGAAACGGCCACGGATATTCTGGGTCATTGCCAGATATTTCTGATTTTCGGCATAACGCTTCTGAATATTTCTGGACAGAATTCTGACATAAGTATATATGATCAGTACAAAGCCTAACAGATCCAAGACTCCGCCTGCCATATTTCTTCTGCAGAAAGATCCGATCACAACTATAAAAAGCGCCACACCCAGGGTAAATCTTGATAACTGGTCTACACCATAACGTCCCTGCATAAATTTATTCAGTTTGTCTCTCATCCTTACCTCTTTTCAAGTCTCTCTGAAATCCCTTAAGGATTTTTGCCTGTTCAGCAGCAAAAGCACACCTTATTCTCTCACAAGAACCTTCTGAATTTCAGCAATATACATTGTATGGTAATCCTTCTGTGGATACCATTTTGTATCATTTTCTGTCTCATCAAAGCATTCCGGCTTAATAGTATCATGATACATTTTTTTACATACCATAATCATATCCGCCTCCTGAATGCCAGCTGTTCCATCTACAAAATAAGGAGTCAGTCCTGCCTCTGTGATCTTATCAATTCCCTTTCCGGAAACAGTTCCGCAGTAATTCAGTGCCTTACGATAATCCTCTCCCAGCACAGAAATCGTAAAGGTTTCCTCCCTGTCTACAAATTCCTTTGTATATCTCTGAGGGCGGATATAAACAGTTACTGCATTTTTTCCCCACATAACGCCCATGGCACCCCAACTGGCTGTCATTGTGTTGCATTTTTCCTCATTTCCTGCTGTGATCAGCAGCCATTCCTTACCAATCTTGGTAAACGGATTCATTGTCAGTTCCTCTGGTTTCACTTCTCTAAAGCTCATTTATTTTTCCTCTCTTTCATCTGTCATTACAAACCTGGAAGATATAAAATTTCAAATAATAGGATTCATCTGCAGACCACAGGATGGGATGATCCGGTGCCTGAGTTCTGTACTCCACCTGGCGCAGTCTCTTATGTACATTTTTTGCTGCCTGTCCGATGGTTCTGGTAAATAATTCATAATCCATAAAATGGGAGCAGGAGCAGGTTGCCAGAAAGCCTCCATCCTTCACCAGCTTCATAGCCCGAAGATTAATCTCCCTGTATCCCTTTACTGCATTTTTTATAGAATTTCTGGATTTGGTAAAGGCCGGCGGATCCAGGATCACTACATCAAACTTCTCACCCTTCTCCTCCAGCTCCGGAAGAAGCTCAAATACATCCTCACAGATAAATTTTACTCTGTCTGATAATCCATTTAACGCTGCATTTGCAGTAGCCTGATCTACAGCCAGCTGGGAAGCATCCACACCTGTCACACTGGCAGCGCCTGCAATTCCCGCATTCAATGCAAAGGAACCGGTATGGGTAAAGCAATCCAGCACTTTTGCGCCCTTACACAGCTTCTGGATGGCAAGTCTGTTATATTTCTGATCCAGGAAAAATCCTGTTTTCTGACCGTCTTTTACATCTACTTCATATTTGACGCCGTTTTCTTCAATCTGTACCAGGGTAGAAAATTCCGGTCCGATAAAGCCCTTGACCAGTTCCATTCCTTCCTGTCTGCGGACCTTCACATCACTTCGCTCATAAACTCCACGGATTATGATACCGTCCTCAGCCAGTACTTTTTTCAAAAGTTCAACAATCTGTTCCTTATAACGGTCAATTCCCAGAGCCAGGGACTGAACCACCAGCACATCCGAAAACTTATCCACTACAATTCCCGGCAGAAAATCTGCTTCTGCAAAAATAAGTCTGCAGCTTCCTGTATCCACTACCTTCTTACGGTATTCCCATGCATCCCTCACACGTTTTTCAAGAAATTCCTCATCAATCTCCTGCCTCTCATCTCTGGTAAAAAGACGCACCGCAATTTTGGAATTTGTATTGATAAATCCCTTTCCCATGGGATATCCATCGAAATCATGAACCAGCACTGTATCTCCATTTACAAAGCTGCCCATAATTGTATCTATCTCATTATCAAAAATCCACATACCTCCGGATTTCAGAAGTCTGCCTTCACCCTTTTTCAGGGTTACCACTGCAAAACCCATATTTTATCCTCCTGTTGCTCATAAACAATCCGTAATAAACTCTCTCTTCTTTCACTTTTACGATTCATTCTAACACAGAACTTTATTTTTTTCTACCCATTGTTTGTTCGCGTCCAAAATGTAAAAAGCAGCCAGTGAAATTTCCATTCCACTGACTGCCCTTATTTATCTTCTGCGCTCCTTCAAAAGAATACAGCGTTCCAGTCCACCGTAGCATCTGGCAATCTTTTTTACCTGATAGCCATGACTCTCCATATTATATCTGCTGAATCTGTTCTCCGGATGAACGGTACACATCAGATATACAAATCTGTCCGGATCCAACAGGTTTTCTGCAGCTTCCAGCATCCTGCCCTGAAGTCCATTTCCCCGGAAAGCAGTGTCCACTGCTGCCGAATCCATCACCGCCACCTGAGACAGCTGTCTGTCGTCAAATCCCAGGTAGGTTCCCAGATTATCATCCTTATCCGGATACTTGATAATAAAGAAGCCTGCAATCTCTCCATCTGAAGCTTCTGCCACTACACTAAAGCCCTTCTGCTCCAAATGTGCTCTTACATAAGCCTCATCATCTGCCACAAACCATTCCGGATGGATGTGGCATTTCCCGGCCTGCTCCATGATCCGCATAATCCCCCAGACATCTGCAGGCTCTGCTTTTCTGATCTGAAACTCCATAAGTCCTTACTTATTCCTCAACCTGTGCCTCTTCAGCAGCATCTGTACCATCTTCATTCTCCACAGCCGCCTCTTCACTGGTCTGTACTGTCTCATTATACAGCTTCTGGAAGAATTTCATAGTATCATCATACAGAGTCTGTCTGTCTTCATCTGTAAGTTCGCTAAGCTCTGGAACTGCCTGTACACCTTCACTCAGTCCGAAAAGGTCCTTCAGTGCCTTATCGATCATATTCAGCTCAGGAGTCATATAAAGCTCTGTACCGTCTGCCTGGTAGGACTCAGTTCCCTGTTTCAGTACATCCAGATATGCTTTCTCTACATCCTTAGAAAGAGTTGCTCCGTTTTCTGCATCCAGCACAACTGTGGAAACTGCAGTTTCATCACCCATAGCAGTCTGAAGAGAAGCTGCATCTCCCTCGTACTCACCCTTACAGAATGTCTCTGTCTGGGTAAATAATGTTTTCTGATCCTCTGTCAGAGAGGAGGTATCCAGTTCATCTGCTGTATCTGCAGTTTCACTGCCATCAAGGGATCCGTCTGTATCCTCACTGCCGTCCCAGTCCCCATTATCCATATCTTCTGTATCAGAGGAATCTTCGTTCTGGCTATCTGCACTGCCTGTGTCCATACCTGTCTCCTGTTCCAGAGCGGTATCCTCTGTGGAGCTCTCCAGTACATCTCCTCCAAGCACACTGTTATCTACGCTTCCCAGAATGTCATCTCCATCTGCGGAATCCCCTGCATTTACAGTATCATCTTCCTCTTCGTCCACTTCACCAATCTCATCACTGTTTCCGGAAGTATTCTGATCCACCTGTTCCAGAGTTGCTTTTACATCATCATAATCGTAATCCTGCTGTGCGATCTGCTCCAGAAGCTCTACGATCTTGTTGATCTGGTCAGAATCCAGAGTTACATTATTCTGCTGAGCCACATTCACTACAATGTTATAGATATCATCCGCATTCTGTACATTGTTCTGAATGACCTGCATCTTGGAATTGTTCATAACAGTAGTTGCATCATTCTTGCCTACCTCATCAGCCAGATTTCCTGTCACTACCATTTCCTCTGTTGCCAGTTCCTTCTTGGTGCTGTCCAGCTGCTCGCCTGTGGCAGTCTCATAAGCCATCTGGATTCCAGTCAGTGCGCCTGTACCGGAAACCTCAAAAGGACATGCTGCAACAACTTCACAATTCTTTACACCGGAAGTAGAAAGAGATGTAGCAATCATATTACAGGTTACCCAGTTCAGGTTTGCTGTACGGACTTTAATTCCGCCGGATGTGGTTGGCTTTACATAAGCACAGCTTACTGTCCTGGTTCCGATCTGCTCAATAGGAACGTATGCGCTCAGATGATCTCTCTCATCCTGATTGGTGATCGTCAGGATCTGTACCTGGTCACTGCTTACATTAAAATATTTCATCATAGTGTTCTTCTGTGCATCTGTAAGGTCAGCCCCCAGTGTTACAACCTTCATGGAATCTGCCATTGTCGGTATTGTGGTCCCGGAAACCACCAGACATGCACTGCAGAGCAATGCACCTAATTTCTTAATATTTTTCATATTATAACCTCCCTGTGTTTGAACAAAAGACCTCTGGTTCTTTTTCGTGGCTTTTATTATAACATATTTTTATTATAATTTGTATTTCTAATTTAATGGTTTCTAATTTAATATCAATTTAATTTCAGATACTTATGGTAAAATCCAGGCAAAGGTGGTATAATAATCCCATTAATATAACAGACGGCAGATTTGGCTGTTCTTTTAATGGCTTCAGCCGACTTAATGATTGAGAGGATGGTGCGGTTATGAATATTAAAATTGATGAATTATTAGCAGCTTTAAAGAAAAAAGAAGAAGAGCAGGATAAAAATACAGTTCTCTGGGTATTGGCGATCATCGGTGCTGTCGCAGCAGTAGCAGGTATTGCCTTTGCTGTTTATCGCTTCTTTGCTCCGGATTATCTGGAGGATTTTGAAGAAGACCTGGATGATGACTTTGATGATTATTTTGAGGATGAAGAATAATCCAGAATATGATCAGCAGTCTTCGTTGACTGTACAGCAATCAGAAAGCTCCGGCTGAACCCGGAGCTTTTTTTTAACGAAAGGATTTAAGTTATTTATGAAAAAAGGCGAAATATATGAGGGCACAATTGAAAAAGTAGATTTTCCCAACAAAGGGACTGTGATGATAGGAGATCAGAAGGTCACTGTCAAAAATGGCATTCCCGGACAAAAGATCCGTTTTATGATCAACAAAAAGCGTTCCGGCAGGGCAGAAGGACGTCTGCTGGAAGTTCTGGAGAAATCTCCTCAGGAAACCAGAGACCCTGCCTGTTCCATTTTTCCGGAATGCGGCGGCTGTATGTACCAGACCATGTCCTATGAAAAACAGTTGGAAATGAAGGAACGCCAGGTCCGGGAGCTTCTGAACGCAGCATTGGAAAACGCAGACTATAGCTGGGAAGGCATCCATGGAAGCCCTATGGAATTCCGTTACCGCAATAAAATGGAATTTTCTTTCGGAGACGCTTACAAAGATGGCCCCCTCACTCTTGGTCTTCATAAGAAAGGCAGCACCTATGATGTACTTACAGCATCAGATTGTAAGCTGGTTCATGAGGATATGACAAAAATCCTCTCCTGTGTCCACGAATATTTTTTGAAGCTGAATGCTTCCTATTATAAAAAGATGCAGCACACAGGTTATCTCCGACATCTTCTGCTCCGACGGGGAGTAACTACCGGAGAAATTCTGGTACATGTTATTACCACCAGCCAGGAGGAATATGATCTGGAGCCGCTGAAGAATCAGCTTCTCGCCCTTCCATTGGAAGGAAAAATCGTAGGCATCATGCACATTATCAACGATTCTCTCTCAGATGTGGTACAGAGTGATGAGACCCGTATCCTTTATGGTCAGGATTACTTCTATGAAACTCTGCTGGGATTGCGCTTTAAAATCAGCACCTTTTCCTTCTTTCAGCCAAACTCTCTGGCAGCTGAGGTTCTGTATTCCGTTGTTCGGCAATATATTGGAGATACCAAAGATAAGGTAGTCTTTGACCTCTATAGCGGAACCGGCACCATCGCCCAGCTTGCCGCCTCTGTAGCAGATGAAGTAATCGGTGTCGAAATTGTGGAGGAAGCTGTAGAAGCAGCAAGAGAAAACGCAGCACTTAACAATCTGAAAAACTGCAGATTTATTGCAGGTGACGTACTGAAGGTACTGGATGATCTGACTCAAAAACCGGATGTGATCATTCTGGATCCGCCCAGAGACGGCATTCATCCCAAAGCACTGCCTAAAATCCTCTCCTATGGGGTAGATCATATTGTCTATATTTCCTGCAAAGCCACCAGCCTGGCCAGAGATCTTCCCGCATTTCTGGAGGCAGGATATCGCCTGGAAAAAGCCTGCTGTGTAGATCAGTTCTGCCAGACTGTCCATGTGGAGACAGTGGCTTTATTAAAGCGTACCTTAACATCAGAATAATTTTCCCCCAGAAAAAAGAGCGCTCTATGTCAGATTCTTTTCCTCTGACATAGAGCGCTCTTTTGTATTCTTTTCTGCTCAGATTTTCTTCAGCTTTGCAAATCCGGCAAACATTTTTTTCACTCCTACTTTATCGAAATCTACTGTGACCTCGTAGTCTCTTCCTCCTTCTACGATATTTTTCACCACACCTACTCCAAATTTCACATGGCGCACAGTATCTCCTATCTGATAGTCCAAAGAATCCGCCTTGGTGACCTTAAACTGAGTTGCCTGAAAAGGCTTGGCAGCAAACACCTGCTTCATTTTGGAAAGACTGCTGTCTCCGGTTAGGGATTCTGAGATCTTCGGTTTCTTTTCTTCTACCTTATAGCCCAGATCCACCAGTTCCCTGGGAACCTCACGAACAAATCTGGATACCTTATTATACTGGACATCTCCGCGGATCATCCTCTGTCTGGCACTGGTCATGGTCAGCTCCTTCATTGCCCTGGTGATCCCTACATAACACAGACGGCGCTCTTCCTCCAGATCAGAACGGTCATCTGACATAATAGACATATAAGAAGGAAAAATCCCATCCTCCATTCCTACCAAAAATACATTGGGAAATTCCAGACCTTTCGCACTATGAAGAGTCATAAGAAGTACATAGTCCTGATCCGGATCTACACTGTCAATATCTGCGATCAATGCAATTTCTTCCAGAAATCCGGACAAAGTTGCAGGTTCTCCTCTCTCCTCCCCTGCTTCCTGATAAGCTTCCGTCTTGGAAATCAATTCATCGATATTTTCAATCCTTGCCCTGGATTCCTCTGTATCCTCTGCCTCCAGCTCCGTCACATAACCGGTAAGGCGGATTATTTCTTCCAAAAGCTCTCTGACTGTATAAGCCTCTGCCTTACTTTTCAGGCCCTGAATAAAAGTAACAAATCCATCAATCTTTGACAGACTTCTTCCTATAGAGGGAATCTCCTCTGCCACACGTAATGCATCATAAAAACTGATATCCATCTGATCTGCATAATCCTGCACCCTGCTCAGAGTAGTAGCTCCGATTCCTCTCTTGGGCACATTGATAATACGTCGCACTGCCAGGTCATCCTTGGCATTATTGATGGTTTTCAGATAACAGAGAAGATCTTTGATTTCCTTACGCGCATAAAAGTTTACTCCACCCACTATTTTATAAGGAATATTTGCCAGAAGACATTTTTCCTCAAAAAGGCGGGACTGGGCATTGGTACGGTAAAGGACGGCAAAATCCTTATACATTCCTTTTCCTTCCCGGCGCGCTCCGGCAATCTCTCCCACTACATATTCTGCCTCTTCATATCCATTCATAAACTGGCGGAAATGGATTTTCTCTCCCTCCTGATTCTCTGTCCAGAGAGTCTTGGGCTTACGTGCCCTATTGTGGGCAATGACTTCATTTGCAGCCCTGAGAATATTTTGGGTAGAACGGTAATTCTGTTCCAGCCGGATCACTGCAGCATCCGGAAAAACATGCTCAAAACCAAGAATGTTGCCAATATTGGCGCCTCGGAATTTGTAGATGGACTGGTCATCATCTCCTACTACACAGAGATTCTCATATTTTGATGCCAGCAGACTTACGAATTTAAATTGTGCAGTATTGGTATCCTGGTACTCATCTACCATAATATACTTAAAACGCTCCTGATAATTTTCCAGCACATCCCCACAATTCTGGAAAAGCTCTACTGTTTTCACAATCAGGTCATCAAAATCCAGCGCATTATTCTTACGCAGAGATGCCTGATATTCCCGGTAAATAGCAGCCACTTTCTTCTTATTGTAATCCCCTGCAGCATTCATCTCCATTTCGTCCGGAGTGATCAGCTCATCCTTTGCATGTGAAATCTGGGCTAGCAGGGAACGTTCCTTATAAATCTTGGTATCCACATTCAGTCTGCGGCAGATGTCTTTCATAAGGGTTTTCTGATCATCGGTATCATAAATAGTAAAACTGTTATCATATCCAAGTCTGTCAATATGCCTTCTGAGAATACGCACGCAGGTGGAATGAAAGGTAGATACCCAGATACTCTCTGAGCCAAAACCTACGATCTTATCCACACGTTCTCTCATCTCACTGGCAGCTTTGTTTGTAAAGGTGATAGCCAGAATATTCCAGGGATTGACCCCTTTCTCATCTATCAGATATGCAATTCTGTGAGTCAGCACTCTGGTCTTTCCTGAGCCCGCCCCTGCCAGGATCAGCAGTGGTCCTTCTGTATGAAATACTGCCTCCTGCTGTCTGGAATTTAATGTATTGTAAATATCTCTCATTTTCTGCTCCTGTATTCGATAGCTATTTCAGTTCTCTCCCAATTATACACAAAAGCGGACCATACCACAACAGTTTTCAACATACACCCCTGTTTGTCCATTGACAATCCACAATTAAATGCCTTATACTGACACTGACTTGCAGTAAATTGATTCTACTGCATACATACACTTTTGAGGAGGAATAAGTCATGAAAAACAACAATAGCATTAAAACCGTTGTAGCCGTTGGTATCGGTGCAGCGCTGTTCTTTGTACTTGGACGTTTTGTCGCAATCCCAAGTCCGGTACCTAACACCAATATCAGTCTCCAGTACGCAGTCCTGGCTCTGCTGGCCGTTATGTACGGACCGGTAGCAGGGGGACTTATCGGATTTATCGGTCATACTCTAATCGACCTTTCCTGGGGTGGAAGTCCATGGTGGAGCTGGGTGATCACTTC
The DNA here is from genome assembly GCF_052064095.1 of Blautia sp. HCP3S3_C4. Taxonomy (NCBI): domain Bacteria; kingdom Bacillati; phylum Bacillota; class Clostridia; order Lachnospirales; family Lachnospiraceae; genus Blautia; species Blautia sp. HCP3S3_C4. Next base: position 227,164 of record NZ_JBQHWF010000001.1, on the reverse strand, counting down.
TGCTTTCGTAGGTGTGATCGTAGGTCTCTTTGCCAAAAAACTGAATGTACAGGAGGGAGAATTTGGCAAAGGAAAGGTTACTCTTTTCACCATTGCCAATATTGCAGCACATGTGATCGGATGGATCGTTGTTGCCCCTGTACTGGATATTCTCATCTATGCAGAACCTGCTAATAAAGTATTCGCACAGGGTGCTTTTGCAGCCATCTCCAATACGATCACAGCAGTAATCGTAGGCGGACTTCTGGTTCTGGCATATACCAAGACCATCGCAAAAAAAGGATCTCTGGATCAGGAATAAGCTTCAGACAAAAAGCCTTGTCATTTAGCGAAAAGCTTATGTGATAGGGCTTTTTCTTTTTCAGGACTCACCCTCTAAAGTACGTGATTATTATAGGAACAATTTTTCGATTATTATAGAAATTAATTTGAGGTTAAACAGATGACAGAACAAAACTTACCTGTTATTTCATTTAAAAATTTTTCATTTCAATACCGTGCCCAGAAAAAGCCAACTCTGACCGGAATTAATCTGGATATTTATCCGGGAGAACGTGTTCTCATTGCCGGCCCCTCCGGAAGTGGCAAGAGCACGCTTGCAGGCTGTATCAATGGTCTGAACCCTTTCTCCAATCCCGGAGAATGCACAGGTTCTCTTATTGTAGACGGTGTAGATGCTCCACACAGCAGCATCTTTGAACTCTCTGCACATGTAGGCACTGTACTCCAGGATCCAGACGGACAATTTATCGGTCTGACTGTGGGAGAGGATATTGCCTTTGCGCTGGAGAACAGCTGTATGCCACAAGAACAAATGCACAGTATCACCAGACATGCTGCTGAACTGGTGGGAATCCAGGATCACCTGGACTATGCACCTCACGAATTATCCGGTGGACAGAAACAGCGCGTCAGCCTGGCCGGAGTCATGGTAGACCAGGTAAAGATCCTGCTTTTTGACGAACCACTGGCAAACCTTGATCCTGCTACAGGCAAACAGGCCATCGAGCTGATCGATGAGATCCAGCAGAAAACTGACACCACTGTTCTGATCATTGAACACCGTCTGGAGGATGTCCTCTGGAAAAATGTGGACCGGATCGTTCTGGTGAATGAGGGAAAAATCCTGGCAGACCTTCATCCCGACGAACTGCTCTCCACTACCCTGTTGGCAGATAACGGAATCCGTGAGCCTCTGTATGTGACCGCTATGCGTTATGCCGGAATTGAAATTGCGCCATGCAAAAAGCCCTCACATGTAAATTCTCTGATTCTGGATCAGACAGATCAGAAAATGCTTCAAAACTGGTTTCATCAAAAAGAACTTTCTGAGACTTCCGGCACACCGGAACCGCTCCTTGAGATAAAGAACCTAAGCTTTGGATATACCCGGAACCGCCCCACACTAAAGGATGTAACTCTTACCATATACAAGGGAGAAATGGTCAGCATTGTAGGACGCAACGGTGCAGGTAAATCTACCTTGTCCAAGCTGATCTGCGGGTTCGAAACACCTGATCAGGGAACCTTACTTTTTAATGGCAAAGATTTCTCCGGAGAAAATATCCGTCGCCGCGCTAAATATATCGGATATGTCATGCAAAATCCAAATCAGATGATTTCAAAGACCATGATTTTTGACGAGGTAGCCCTAAGTCTGAGAAATACCGGTATGGCAGAAGACCAGATTCGCGAAAAAGTGGAAAATACATTAAAAATCTGCGGACTTTATCCCTTCCGTAACTGGCCGGTATCTGCCCTCAGCTTTGGTCAGAAAAAACGTGTAACCATTGCCAGCGTGCTGGTACAGGATCCGGAACTGATCATTCTGGATGAGCCTACTGCAGGACAGGACTTTCATCATTATACAGAGATCATGGAATTTCTCCGTACACTCAACCAACGCGGAGTTACCGTTATAATGATCACTCATGATATGCATCTGATGCTGGAATATACGCCCAGAGCTCTGGTCTTCTCTGACGGGCAGCTGATCGCAGACCGAAGTGCAGCCGCAGTTCTCTGTGATGAATCCCTGATCACTCAGGCCGCGTTAAAAGAAACCAGTCTTTTCACTCTCGCTAACCGATGCGGTATCACTCCGCCGGAAGCCTTTGTGGAACGTTTTATTGAAGAAGACAGGGAGGTACGGGACAATGGCCGCTAATACTGTATTAAATTATCTTCCAAGAAAAAGTGTGATTCACAGACTGACCGGAACTACCAAACTGGCATTCTTCCTGCTCTTTACCTTTGCAAGTATGATCACCTACAATACCTGGGTGCTGCTCGGACTCCTGGCAGTAAGCATAGCTGCTTTCAGACTAAGCAAAATTAAGATTCGGGAAGTACGGTTTATGATGATCTTTATGCTAGTGTTCCTGTTGCTGAACAATCTGTTTATCTTTTTGTTCGACCCCAATCAGGGAACCCATCTGTACGGCACACACCACGTACTATGCCATTTATTCTGGCGATATGACCTGACCGCAGAGCAGCTGTTTTATATGGTCAATATTTCTCTGAAATACTTTGTAGCCCTGCCTGTAGCCATCCTGTTTATCTCTGCCACTGATCCCAGCGAATTTGCGGCAAGCTTAAACAGTATCGGTATTTCCTATAAGGTAGGCTATTCTGTGTCCATTGCCCTGCGCTATATTCCGGATATCCAGAGAGATTATCACAGCATCAGCCAGGCTCAGCAGGCCAGAGGTGTGGAGCTGGGAAAAAATGAAAGATTCTTTTCCAGGCTAAAAAACTCCGTTAATATACTGCTGCCGTTGATTCTTACCAGTCTGAACCGGATCGATACCATCTCCAATGCAATGGAACTTCGGGGCTTCGGCAAAAACAAAAAACGCACCTGGTACACCCAAAGGCCTTTTGCACGCAGAGATTTTCTCACGCTGGCGCTGGGCGTACTGCTGTTATTGTTCAGTCTGACAGTAACTATAAAATGCGGACGTTTTTACAATCCATTTTGCTAATTCAGTAAAAAAAACATTTACAAGTAGTATTTGAAACTATATAATAGGGGACAGAGGTGATGAAAGATGACAATCGATGAAAAAGACATGATCAACAGTATTCTGTCCAGTATTTCCAGGATTGACTATATTAAACCGGAAGATATTCCAAATATTGACTTATACATGGATCAGGTCACAACCTTCATGGAAGAACAGCTGGCTGCCACCAAGCGCTACGGGGATGACAAGATTCTGACCAAGACCATGATTAATAATTACGCCAAAAATAAGCTTCTTCCCTCGCCGGAAAAGAAGCGTTATTCCAAAGAGCATGTACTTATGCTGATCTTTATTTACTATTTCAAGAATATCCTGTCTATCAATGACATACAGACTTTATTCACACCGATTGTGCAGAAATATTTCAAGTCTATGACAGAAAAGGATATGACCTATATATATAATGAAGTTTTCAGCATGGAGAAGGATCAGATCGAATCTCTGAAAAAGGATCTGCTCCGCAAATATAAAACAGCACAGGGGACTTTCAAAGATGCAGATGAAGAAGACCAGGAAATTCTCAAACGCTTTTCCTTTATCTGTCTTTTAAGCTTCGATGTTTATGTAAAAAAGATGATGATCGAGCATCTGATCGATGGGATGAATCCACCAGCAGAACAGGATTCCAAAAAGAAGAAATAACTGACTGCTCATAATCAAACGAATACTGTTCAAGAACGAATTTTTGCCATTTCCATAATAAAAAAACCAGAAATACACCTATCTGTTATTGATAAGTGATTCCTGGTTTTTATAGTTTACCCTGCGAACATCACTGATTATTTTTCTACCGCTCTGAATGTAAATTTAACCGGCTGGTAATCTCCTGTTGTCAATGGCAAAGGCAGACCTGCCTTCATAAGAGCTGCACCTGTATATACTTTTCCTGTTGCTGTGTCTTCGTATTTCATATCAGCATCCAGCCCCTGTGGGTAGAAAAGATAAATATAAGGATTTGCTTCACTGTGGAGTCTTACTCCGCATACAACCGTTTCTTTCTTATCTTTTGATACGAACTGCCAGAGTACATGGTTGTTGTTTTCGAATGGATTCACCAGACGATAATAGTCTCCGGACTGTACCAGATGCTCCATTTCTTTATACTTCAGAATCTGCTCTCTGGCTGTCTTTTTCTCTTCTTCGGACATCTTCATCAGATCCAGCTCATAGCCAAAGGTACCTGCGGATGCAACAATTCCTCTTGTCTCAAAAGGAGTCGTTCTTCCGGACTGATGGTTCGGGCATACGCTGACATGTGCGCCCATTGCACTTATGGGATATCCGAAGGATGTACCATACTGGATTTTCAGTCTGTCAATAGCATCTGTATTGTCACTGCACCAGATCTGCGGAGAATAGTAAAGCATTCCTGCCTCAAATCTTCCGCCTCCGCCTGAGCAGGACTCAAACAGAAGATTCGGATATCTCTGCACCAGGCTTTCCATCATTTCATAAACAGCCAGCACATATCTGTGGTAAACCTCTCCCTGACGTTCCTTTGGAAGAGCTGCTGAGAATACGTTATCTACGCTTCGGTTCATATCCCATTTCACATAATCAGCCTTGCATGCATCCAGAACCTTAAAAATCTGGTTCATAATATGTTCGCGTACTTCTTTTCTGGTAATATCCAGATTTAACTGATGTCTGCTTCGGTTCATGGCACGTCCCGGGATCTTTAGTGCCCAGTCCGGATGTTCTCTGTACAGATCACTGTCCTCAGAGATCATCTCCGGCTCTACCCACAGACCGAATTTCAGTCCAAGTCCATGAATCTTCTCTGCAAGTGCGGGAAGTCCGCCTTTAATCTTCTCTTCATTTACTTCCCAATCACCAAGTGCACACCAGTCATTGTCTCTCTTTCCAAACCATCCGTCATCCAAGACAAACATATCCAGTCCGATATTTTTTGCCTCTTCTGCAATGTGGTAAATCTTATCTGCGTCAAAATCAAAATAAGTTGCTTCCCAGTTATTTACCAGGATTGGTCTTGGCTGCTCTGTATATTTGCTGCGGATCAGATTACTTCTGTATGCATCATGATAGATTCTGGAAAGTTTTCCAAAGCCTTCTGCTGAATATGCCATGATCACTTCCGGTGTCTCAAAGCTCTCTCCCTGTTCCAGTGTCCAGGAGAAATGATATGGATGGATTCCCATTGCCACACGGGTATGTCCTACCTGGTCCACTTCTGTTTCAAATAAGAAGTTTCCACTGTATGCAAGTGCATATCCATAGCAGTCTCCATAGGTTTCCTCTGTATTTCTGTCACAAAGGATTACAAATGGATTGTGATGATGGCTGGAGGTACCGCGGATACTTCCTACAGACCAGTTGCCATGTCCAAGATGAGTTCTCTCCATCTGGCGTTCCATATTGTGTCTGCCATAGAAATGGACTGCATCCAGTTCTCTGTATTCATAGTCCATTTCCATAGACATTGCTTTTTTTACTGTAACCGGTGCTGTACCTGTATTTTCCAGGCGTACCGCTCTGGTGATCACATCAAGATGAGGAAATACACCATAGAGAAGATGTGCTTTCAGTCCGCTGACACGGTCTGTCAAAACAATTTCCAGTGTCTCTGCCTCATCTTCCTTTGCAAACATTGCCGGAAGCCCTTTCAGGCTGTACTTTCCTTTTGTAATCTCATAGGACTCAAATTTCATATTTGCAGTATCACTGCCGTCTGCCTGCTCAGTCTCCAGGCCATTGATACGATAATCACCATTTCCATATGCAGTATATTCCTGTGGCAGGGTATCTAATGAAAATGTTTTGTCCTTTTCTGCCTCATAAGGATTTCCTGAAAATCCTCTGTCCACACATACGATCCTGTCTGTGATCAGCGCATCGCCTACCGGACTTCCATAATACAGATGAACCAGAGTATCATACTCTCTTACCTGCATCTGATAAGTGCTGTGCTCTGTTCTCAGGTCGAATACTTTCTCTGCCTCGTGATATTTGATCCATTCCATACTCTGTACCTCTCATTTCTTTGTTCTTTCTATTTTATAGATGTTCTATCTATTTTTTATGTAACCAGGTATCGCTGTTTGTTTCGGTTAAAACGCATACTGATCAGGTTCTGTGTCCACGTAGTGATGTTCCTCTTCCTCCTCTTTGAAGTAGGGCTTGAACAGTTTCCACATAAACCAGGAATCTGCATAGGCAGTCAGGGAGAACCCAAACATCAGCCAGATCAGCAGATATACCGGGAAAAGTTTTGCATCTACAAGTGTCATTGTCATTGGCAGGATTGTGATCACTGCCACAGCTAAGGCATAACCTATATGTTTAACCGCAAAATAAAATGCGTTTGTGATCAAAGTCATTGTTTTATTTTCAAATGCTGCAACTGTTGGAAATACATACAGTGCAACTGCCACCAGAGGAATATATACAGCAAAGATCACATAATTAAAAATCTGTGACATGGATACCGGCATTGTTGCCAGAGCTTCTTTTTCCATATAAATAAATATTCCTGCTGCAGCCATCAGAATCCAGATCAGTGTGGACTGCCTGAAATTCTGCTTAAAACTCTTAAAAAAATCATGAAGTACTCTGATATCTCCATCTTTATGGAGTTTCAATGTACAGTAAAATAATGCAGTGGTGGATGCCCCTGCTGTGATAATCGGAAGAGAGCACACGATCCACAGCAAATTTAATGCGATCAACTGACCTAAAAATCCAAATATTCTGTCAAAGAGACTTCCTGGTTTCATTTCTATCTACCTCTTCCTTTCCTGTCATTTATCTTTTTTTATTTTATATTCAGTTTACTTTCTCTGAACTTTAATCAAGCGGATATTCGCAATCTGCTTCGCTACGTAGCTCTACACCGAATAACTGCTCCGCAGTTTATCAGTTAAATCCAGTTTCAGGCAAGCCCTGCTACAATCTCTGGTCTGATTTTATAACAAAGCCTGCCTGTGCTGCTCAGATTTTATTACAGCTTACCACCGGATGTTGCAATACCTTCGATGAACTGCTTCTGGAAGATCAGATACAGTACGATCATCGGGATACATGCAAGCAGAGATGCTGCCATCAGCTGCGGATAATTGTTGGTGTACTGTCCCTGCATTTTTGCAAGTGCTGCTGACAGAGGCATTACATCTTTGTTACAGATCAGAGGCCACATCAGGTCTTTGTATGCAAATACTGCTGTGAAGATTCCCAGTGCCACCATGGAAGAACGTGTCAGAGGAGCCATGATGAACAGGAAGGTCTGACCGATGTTACATCCGTCAAGACGTGCTGCCTCTTCCAGATCTTTCGGAAGTCCCATATAAGCCTGTTTGAGGAGAAATGTACCAAATGCAGTAACAATACCGGGAAATACCAGGGCAAAAATGGTATTGAGCATTCCCATTTTACTTACCATTAAGTACTGTGGGATAATGAAGATCTGTCCAGGAACCATCATCTGGAAAAGAACCAGAGAGAACATCAGGTTTTTCCCCCTGAAGTTCAGACGTCCAAATGCATAGCCTGCCAGTGTTGCTGTCAGAACCGCGCATACAACACGGCCCAGGATCAGAAGCAATGTATTGATATACAGATGTAAGAAATCCATATTTTCAATAACTTCTTTAAAGCTGTCCCATCTCCATGTAGACGGGAGAATTACGAACGGGTTGACAGAAGTTGCCTCTGTCATGGTTTTGAAAGCTGTCAGGATCATCCATAAGAAAGGAACCAGCATGGTAATAGATACCAGTATCAGGATAACATGGATCAGAACTCTGTTTGCTTTATCTCTTGCTGCCATAATTATCCCTCCTTAGTTATAGTGAACCCACTTCTTCTGAGCAATGTTCTGGAATACTGTCATGATCATAATTACAACCAGAAGAAGTACGACGATTGTTGAACCATAACCTTTGTTATTCTGTACAAAGGAATTCTGGTAGAACAGGTAAACAAGTGACTGTGTTTTGTAAAGTGCAGGATTATTTCTGTCCATAACCATGAAGATCAGGTCGAATACCTGCATGGCACCGATAACACGGGTAACCATTACAAAGAAGATGGTCGGTGAAAGCAGCGGGATTGTAATATGGAAGAACTGTTTCACACCAGTTGCTCCGTCAATGCTTGCTGCTTCATAATAATCTCTTGGGATTTCCTGCAGACCGGACAGGAAAAGAACCATATTGTAGCCGATGATAGACCATACACCGATCACTGCGATCGCATAAACTGCGATCCTCGGATCAGAGATCCAGTTGATCTTTGTGTGAAAAATGTGATTGAGAAGACCGAATTCTGAGTTAAACAGCCATCTCCATACCATGGCGATCGCAGCCGGAGCAGCAACCATAGGCAGGAAGAAAATTGTTCTGTAAACAGCACGGCCTTTCATTTTACGGTTTAATAAAACTGCCAGTACAAGTGCGATAGCAATAGAAAACGGAACTTCCACAATGGCATATTTAAATGTATTTAATAATGCCTGCCATACTTCCGCATCGTGGAACAGCTTTACATAGTTGTCAAAACCAATGAAGATATTTCCCTTACCGAAATCTCCGGTCTTGAAAAAGCTCTCATAAATGGTCTTAAATATGGGATAAATATTTAAGATGATCAGGCCAAGCATTGTAGGAAGAATGAACGCCCATCCCCAGATGAATTCATTCCGCGCCTGACTGGTACCTTTTTTTGGATTTGCCACGGCTCTCACTCCTTCTTATCGTAAAATTTTGTTGCTGATTTGAATGGAAAACTGCCGCATATGAGCATACCCTTTGTGACTTCTGCGGTTATCACATAATCGGAATCTTTTCTGCGGCAGCTTTTCCGTTTCTTATTTTTTATAAATAGTTTTGCTGAATATCAATTAATAAGACTCTTCTGCGATGGCATCGTTCATAATAGTAACGATATTCTTGCATGCATCATCCATGCTTTCTTCATCATTCCATGGTTTCTTCAGTTCTTCACACATTGGGTTCCACCATGCAAGTGTTGCATTTGTGTGTGGTCTGAATACGATATTGTCCATTGCATCCATGTATGGCTGTAAGTTGAAGCAGTCAACACTGTTAACCCATCCATCGGACATTCCTTCGTAAGCTGCCATTGTTACACCAAGGTCAGCCTGTTTCTGCTGCATATCTTTTGTACCGAACCACTCAATAAGCTGGAAAGCTTCGTCTGGCATATCTGTGTTTGCAGATGCTGCCCATCCAAGACCATTGTAAAGAGATACGCTCTCTCCTGTTTCAGCATCTTTCGGAAGTCTTGCCACATCACAGTGCTCTTTGATGTAATCGTTGTCTTTGAAAGCAGATACCATCCAGGATCCCTGAGAAATCATAGCTACCTTGCCAGATCCGAAGAGTACGTCTGTACCTGTTTCGGACATTGTAGATGCAGGAGGCATTACATTTTTAACGCATTTGTCAACGAATTCCATTGCTTTGATAGTGTTTGGATCATCAAAACCGGATTTGTTGTCATCTGTCAGTACACATCCGCCCATGGAGTAAACAATATTCATCCATGTATCCTGCTCGTTAGACGGGTTTGCTGCAAAACCGTACTGGCTTCCGTCTTCTTTTGTAAGTTTCTCTGCAATGTCATAGAATTCATCCCATGTCCAGTTTCCGTCCGGATAGTCAATTCCTGCTTCATCAAACATATCTTTGTTGTACCACATAGCAATTGTATCGATGTCCTTCGGTACTGCGTATGTTTTTCCGTCCCACTGATACATTTCTTTGATATCTTCCGGGAATTTGTCCATTTCCAGTTTATCGCTGTCTGCAATCTTGTCTGTCAGATCAAGTAAGATATCATTGGACATATATCTTACAGCTTCATTGGAATGCATCCAGAATACGTCCGGCATGTCTCCGCCTGATGCACCTGCTTCAAGAAGTGTCCAGTAGCTGCTCCACTCTACTACCTGAAGTTCCGTTTTGATTCCGGTCTCTTTTGTAAACTCATCCATGATTTCCTGAAGTCCGGCTTTCTGTCCGTTATCCCAGATTGCAACTGTCAGAGTTTTGTCTTTCGCCTGTGCGCTTACTGGTGCAAGTGCAGTAACTGTCATAGCACCGATCACTGTTGCGACTGTGAGTTTTTTCATGTTTTTTCTCATATACATCCTCCTTTATTCGTCGTTTCGACGTGTTCCTTGTGATTCTTATTATACGTTTTTGTCTATTTTTTTAAATGGACTAATGAAATGAATTTATGTCATAATCGTTATGGAAAAAACGCTGAATTTATGGTAAAATGTCAACTAAGGCTTGAATTTATGCGTATTTGCATGATATCAGCCCTTATGTCTTTATATCAACAATATCTGCAGTCAATGAAAATAGAAAAAGGAATTGCGCAAATGCCAAATGTAAAATATACGGACAGCGCTACTTTCCGCTGTCTTGAAAACCTGAAAGAAGGCTCCCTTGATATCAGTCTGATCCATACGGGCAAAGAACACTGCCCGCCCGGACATATCTGTTCCATGCCAAGAGATGAGTTCATCATCCATTTTGTGCTGGACGGTACCGGATTCTATTCTGCCGGAGGTCAGACCTGGAGCCTTACTCCCGGACAGATGTTTGTAATTTATCCAAATGAACCAGTCACATACGGTGCTGATGAAACCAATCCCTGGACTTATGCCTGGATCGGTTTTCGCGGAATCCGAGCTCACTCAATGGTAAAAGAATGTGGATTTTCCAAAAATCAATTAGTACTTCCTGCACCGGATCAGAAAATAATCCTGAAACACATCGATTATATGCTGAATCATAAGCAGCTTTCCAAAGCCAATGATCTAAGGCGCCAGGCTTATCTGATTCTGTTGTTAGCCGAGCTTGCCGGCTTTCATGAAAAGCAGTCTGCACAGAACAAAAAAAATGCCAAATATGCCTACAGCACCAGTGTCTATGTGGAGCTTGCCATTGAATATATTAAAGATATGTATCAAAAGGGAATCGGGATTTCTGATATTGCAGATAATATCGGAATCAGCCGTGCCTATCTGAACAGTTCCTTTCAGAAAGAGCTTGGAATGTCCGCACAGACCTTCCTCATTGATTATAAGATGCATAAAGCAGCCAGTCTTCTGGTCAGCACCAGTCTGTCTGTTAAAGAGATTGCTAATAATGTGGGCTATGAAGACCAACTTGTTTTTTCAAAAGCTTTTAAGAAGAAGTTTGGAATGAGTCCGAAGAATTATAAGACTCATAAAGAAATGATGGATAAATTTAACGAAAAGCAGGTAGACGATCCCGTGTGATCGTTCTGCCTGCTTTTTGTTGATTTTTTATTTCTGTCTATTGCTTTTCGCAACCTTCATAAGGAGCTTACCTGATTCGGTTATTATTTTGCAGTTAAAACATAAATTCTGGACTCATAGTCTGTGCATGGTTCGTCTTCACTTGTAGGTTCACCTGCTGTACAGTCTGTGGTGAGCAGTCCCAGATTCATCAGCTCATCCCCGTAGTTTTCTGTTCCATTATACTCATTTCTGTAGATAAGATCCGGATCCAGTCCCTGAAGCCGTACTCGGGTAAAATCTGCGTTTACTACATTTCTTTCTCTGTACCAGAATACCAGCGCTGTCTTTTTGTCCTCGCTGACTGTCATCCACGCTGTTTCATTGCCCTCAAAAGGACTTTTCAGTCTGTAAAAAGTTCCAAACTGGATCAGTTCTCTGTATTCTTTCATAAAAGTGATCTGCTGTTTTACTTCACTGATTTCCTCATCAGACAGTTTATTCAGATCCAGCTCATATCCGAAAGTTCCAAAATAAGCTACATTTGCTCTTGTATGTAACGGAGTTTTGCGGTTTAACTGATGGTTTGGTACTACAGAAACATGACTTCCCATGGAGCTTACGGGATAACACATGCTTGTGCCGTACTGGATTTTCACACGCTCTGCCGCATCTGTATCATCACTGGTCCATCCCTGTGGTGCATAATAAAGGATTCCCGGATCAAAACGTCCGCCACCGCTTGCGCAGGACTCAAAGAGAATCTGCGGAAATGCAGTATTTAACCGCTCATACAGATCATAAACTCCGAGAATATATCTGTGGAACACTTCTCCCTGACGGTCTGCAGGAAGTGCAGCTGAATAACATTCCGTAATACTTCTGTTCATATCCCATTTAATGTAGGAAACCTTTGCTTCTGAGAGGATTTTGTACATCATCTCATAAATACAGTCCACCACTTCTTTTCTGGAGAAATCCAGCACATACTGATTTCTGCCATGACAGGAATGCCTCTGGGGTGTCTGCAGGATCCAGTCCGGATGTGCACGGTAAAGATCGGAATCCTTATTCACCATCTCCGGCTCAAACCACAGACCAAATTTCATACCCATCTCTTCAATCCTGTCTGCAATTCCCTTGATTCCCTGCGGAAGACGCTCTCTGTTTGCCGCCCAGTCACCAAGTCCTGTATAATCGTTGCTTCGTGCACCGAACCATCCGTCATCCAGCACAAATAATTCAACACCACATTCCTTTGCCTTTGCAGCAATTTCCACCAGACGGTCCTCTGTAAAATCAAAATAAGTAGCTTCCCAGTTATTGTTAAGGATTGGCCTGGGACGGTCTCTCCAGTAACCTCTTGCCAGTCTCTTCTGATATAATTTATGGAAGGTCTGGCTCATTCCATTCAGACCCTTATCAGAAAATACTACTACTGCTTCCGGAGTCTGAAAGCTCTCACCACAGTCCAGCTTCCAGTCAAAATTCTGGGGATTGATTCCCACAGTGATGCGGGTTGTATCATGAGTATCCACCTCTGCCTGCATTCTGTGATTTCCGCTGTAGATCAGGCTGAATCCCATCACTTCTCCTGCATTTTCTGTTGCTGACGGACGTCGGAGCACAATAAAGGGATTATGTTCATGGGAAGAATTTCCTCTGATGCTTCCCATAGACTGGATTCCCTGCTCTAATCTGCGTTCTTTCACATGACGTTCTCTGGACCATGCACCTGAAAACTGCATCCACACATAATCCTTGTCCGGCAGATCAAGGCTGAGGCTCATTGCATTTAACAGATGTACTGATGATGCACCCTCGTTTGTAAATCTGGCACTTCTGGTGATGATTCCCCTCTGTGTAAAAATAGTATAAAGCAATTCCAATACAATTCCTGTTACTTCATCTTTCAATTTTACACATAAGGTCTGGGCTTCTTCGTCTTTCTCAGTATATGTAGCCGGAAGTCCCTGAAGTTTTGGTTTTCCAGCTGCAATTGTATAACTTACATAAGTAAAATCAGAAATCCTGCTGCCGTTTTCCTGAAGGATCTCCATTGCCGGATAACGGTAATCAGAACTACCATACACCGGATATTCCAGTTTCAGATGCTCCAGCGAAAATTTGCGGTTTCCCTCATAAACACAGGCTGTCATTGGTCGCTGCTTCATCTCAAGAAGATATGAAAAATCTTCTCTGTCATGGATTCTTTTCCCAAAATAGAGATTTCCAAGATGTCCATTTGGAAGCACACACATAATATAACTGATGTCATTGTTGTATAAATGGAATGTGTTTGAACTTTCATGAAAAATAATACTCATAACTGTCCCCTTTTTATAATAGATTCAATATGCATGATGTCAGGGGCAAAAGGTTTTTTGACCCTAACTTGATATCACGGATTGCTCCGCGGCTGTGCTGATATCATATACATTATTATAGAGAAAGTTATTCTGAGGCGTTATGGCATTATGTTTGTCTGAACCTTTAAAATGTTAACTGTTGATCAGCTGTTCCAGCCCATCCTCTGATACTTCCAGGTTTCTGCGGTTTTTACTTCTGTCCTGCCTGCGAAACTGCGTTGGTGTCAGTCCTGTTTCATGTTTGAATGCCCTGGCAAATCGTTCTGCATTTCCATAGCCACAGGATTTTCCAATTGATTCTACAGACAATTCCGTAAGAACCAGCAATTCCCTTGCCTTTGTAATACGGTATTTCTGCAGAAAGTCCTTTGGTGAAATATGAAGTTCATTCATAAAGATCGTGTACAGATAACTGCGGTTAACATTTAAATGCTCTGCCAGTTCCTGTACTCCGATTCCACAGGCATATTCATTTTTTATAAATGCCATAGCTTCTTTGATATATGCTCCATACTTGCTTTCGCTTCTATATTTCTTTTCTTTTGAATTACCCAGATAAGTATCAATCACCACATCTTTTGTAAGAACTGAAAAGAAATCATATAATCGTCCCTGCAGATAATACAGATTTGAGGTGGTACTTTCTGTATGTTTCAGAATATCCAGCACAATTTTCTTTAACTCTTCTCCACTTTCCGAACGGAAGATCAACTGCTCGCTGTTTAATCCGATATCCCGAATATATTTTCCTGCATTGGTGCCGCCTACTCCAATCCAAAGATAACTCCAGGGATCATCTTTATCTGCCTGATAGAAAGTCTGTGTGCCCGGCTCGATCAGAAACCCCTGTCCAGCAGTGAGATAATGTTTTTGTCCGGACACCTGATACATTCCTTTTCCTTTCACTACAAAATGGATCAGATAATGTGGACGGGATGCCGGGCCATAGCAATGCAGCGGCCCGCATTGTGCGTAGCCGCTGTAGCTTAGATAAAATTCTTTGAATTTTGGTTCCTGTAATTGTAAGACATATGAATCTTCCATAATATATAGTCTGCTCTCCTGTTTTATAAACAACCATTAACTCCCGGCTATATCATAAGGCCAGTGAACACTCATCTATCTTCTTTAATTCCTCTTCACTGAAGGATGCACTGTCCAGCACTTTCAGATTCTCAAGGATCTGCTGTGGACGGGATGCCCCGATGAGAACGCTGGTTACGATTCCGTCGCGGAGAATCCATTTCAGTGCCATCTGAGCAAGACTTTCGCCTCTCTCTGCTGCAATTGCATTCAGGCTGCGGATACTGTTAAGACGTTCCTCACTGAACTGGTCTGCATGGAGAAAACGTCCGTCTGTGTTGACACGGCTGTCTTTTGGGATTCCATTCAGGTATCGGTCTGTGAGCATTCCCTGCGCCAGAGGACTGAAAGAAATAATTCCCTTTCTCCTCTCTGCTGCTGCCTGTTTCAGACCATTTTTCTCAATCGTTCTGTTAAAAATATTATACGAATTCTGATTAATGATAAACGGACAGTGCAGTTCTTCCAGAATATCTGCGGCGCGTTTCATTGTCTCACCATCGTAGTTGGAGATTCCAACATACAATGCCTTTCCGCTTCTGACAATCTGTGCCAGAGCCTCCATAGTCTCCTCCAGAGGAGTCTCCGGATCCATTCTGTGATGATAGAAGATATCTACATAATCCAGACCAAGACGTTTCAGGCTCTGGTCAAGACTGGCGATCAGATACTTACGGCTTCCCCAGTTTCCATAAGGTCCCGGCCACATGTCGTAACCGGCCTTTGTACTGATAATCAGCTCATCTCTGTATGCAGAAAATTCCTCTCTCAGGATTTTTCCAAAATTTGCCTCCGCACTTCCAGGCTGTGGGCCATAGTTGTTTGCAAGGTCAAAATGTGTAATTCCATTATCAAATGCTGTGAAGCACATCTGCTTCATATTCTCATAAACACCGGTATCTCCGAAATTATGCCATAAACCCAGAGATAACTCCGGCAGCATCAGCCCACTGGCACCACAGCGGTGGTATTTCATAGTTTCATAACGTTTTTCATCTGCCTGATACATAAGATAATTTCTCCTTTTTCTGTAATCATACATCCTGTTCCACTTATTTTCAACAAATATTATTAGCATTATTAAAAAGCCACTTTCTGACTGAAAATGGCTTTTTTAACAAATAAACTATATTAAATCCCTTTAAAGCTAAAGGAGAATTCCATCTTTCCGTCTGCATTCAGCAGATATTCCTGATGGGTATATGCTCCCCAGCTGTCGTCACCGCCGATTCCCATCTGGCCTTTGGCTACGCGTACTACTGTGTAATGAATCTGTGGGAGTTCATATGGATGCATGGCATTTTCCATCTCATGTGGAGTGTATGGGAGTGCAGAGAACATCATTGATTCTCCATCCATTTCAAAGTACATTCCTCTGCCCTTGCGATCTGTGACTTTCGCCCAACGTACTTCCTCTTTTGCTCCGCATTCCTGCGGTACCATGTATCTTGCTATGTTGTCCACAACTTTGTTCTGATAAACGCCCAGTTTTGCACCTTTTTTACGGTCTGCATAGGTTTCAGCTTCTCCCAGTCCATACCACTGAACATTGTCGTAATCTGCATTGAATTTGAAAATCACCCCAAATTCCGGCATATCACCAAGTTCTTTTACAGGGTCATAAGTTAAAGTTGTCTTCACCTTTCCATCGCCGAATACTTCGTAGGTGAGCTGACACTCACTGGCTGGTGTGGTTGGCATCAGATAGGTAAATGTTACTTTTACAGAGTGGTCTGTTTCTTCTGCCTGTAGTAAATTGGATGGGCCGTATGCACCTTTTCTGTATTCTTTGTGGCTTAAATACATGCTGGCAATTTTCCACTGTGCGTAGCGCATCTGCATAAGATTTCCACAGTCATTATCTGTTGGTGCACGCCAGAAGTTTGGTTTCGGGATTGCCTCGATCATCTCTTTGCCCGCATATTTATAGGAAACCAGACCACCATTGAGGACGGAGAACATTACTTCGAAGTGCTCGCCGCGGACACCAATGTTGTGTGTGCTTCGGATGATCTGTGGCTTCTTTACAAACGCATCTGATACACATACATCTTTTTCCGCTGTAATCGCTGTTTCTGCTGAATCTGATTTTCCATCCGGAACATCCTCTTTCACCTGATATACATACTGTCCAAACGCAATTTCATGACCTGCAGGTGCCCATATTTCTTCCTCTTTCAGATGGAAGGAAACAGTAATTGTATATTCTCCGGCTGCCTCAGCCTTTTCAAAAGGCAGTTTATATTCTTTCGTACTCAATGGCTCAACTGCTGTTTCCAGTGCTTCTGTACAAATCACTTTTCCATTCTTTGCAAGTGTTACCTTACAGTCAAAAGTATCTGTATTTACAAAGAGGTTCTTGTTAATCACTTTTACTGTATCAGCTGTCACCTCTGCTGTAATATTCTGATAATTGAATTTCACTTCCTGCATCTTGGGAGATGGCTCTCTGTCACCGCCATATGCGATTCCGTTACCACTGAAATTATAGTCTGTAGGGCGTTCTCCGAAATCGCCGCCGTATGCCTGGAACTCTTGTCCATAGCGGTCTTTCTTATAAATAGACTGGTCAATGTAATCCCAGATAAATCCCCCCTGATATTTTGGCTCTGTATCTGTCAGATCTGTATATTTGTGCATGGCACCGCAGGAATTTCCCATGGCATGTGTATACTCACAGCAGATAAACGGTTTACTGTCATCCTTTGCCAGAAACTTTTTGATTGCTTCTACAGACGGATACATCTGGCTTTCCATATCACTGGTATCATTATAACTGCGGTCATGGAAAAGTCCCTCATAATGTACCAGACGGGTAGAGTCATTCTTACGGAAAAGCTGAGACATTTCATAGATATCTTTTCCGCCAAAAGATTCATTTCCACAGGACCAGATCAGGATTGCCGGATGATTCTTGTCTCTCTGATACATGGAGTTGGCACGGTCAAGCATCATATCCAGCCATTCCGGTTTGTTGTGAGGAACAACATGAGTATAATCCTTTGTAAATTCCGCCACATCCCAGGAACCATGGGATTCCAGGTTTGTCTCATCGATCATATAAATACCATATTCATCACAAAGCTGATAGATCAGTGATGTATCCGGATAATGACAGGTACGGATAGCATTGATATTATTCTGCTTCATAATGCGAAGATCCTTGCGTAGTTCTTCCTCTGATACATGTCTGCCGCTGACAGAACTGAATTCATGACGGTTTACGCCCTTAAACACGATACGCTTTCCGTTCAGAGTCATAATGCCGTTCTTCATCTCGAAACGGCGGAATCCAACCTTCTGAGGAATCACTTCCTGAATATTTCCTGCTTCGTCATAAAGTTCAATTGTAAGATCATAGAGCTGCGGATCTTCTGCACTCCATAATTTTGGATTATTGATTTTCCATGCAAAGCTGTTCTGTACAGTCTTGCTGCTATTTGTTTTCTGAATATAAAATGGCTCTGCATTTGCTTCTTCATTTCCAGCTTCTGTAAGAGATTTTTTCTCTTCCAGCACACATTCTCCATCTTTCTCAAGTCTGAAAACAATGCTTCCTTTTCCCCATGTCTTTACCTTAATTTCAAGATCTGCTGCATCCAGATTCTCTTCTGGGATTGCACGGATCTGAAGATCATATGCATGAGTATCCGGAACTGTATAAAGATACACATCTCTGTAAATCCCGGAAAAACGGAAAAAGTCCTGATCTTCGCACCAGCTACTGGAAGTCCATTTGAATACCTGTGCTGCCAGCTTATTCTGTCCATCTTTAAGATAATCTGTCAGTTCAAACTCAGATGGAGTAAAAGAATCCTCACTGTAGCCAACAAAGGCTCCATTCATCCATAGTGCAAATCCGCTCTCTGCTCCCTGGAAAGAAATAAACAATCTCTTTCCCTTCATATGTTCCGGCACTGTAAAATATTTCACATAGCTTGCAACCGGATTAAATCTCTCCGGAATCTGACCGGGATAAATTTCCTCATGTCCTTCCCATGGATACTGGACATTAGCATACTGGGGTGCATCATATCCTTCCATCTGGATATGTGCCGGTACATGAATATCCTCCCAGTCATAACAGCAATACTCTTCCTTTTCAAACCCCGGAATCACATTTGCATAATTACGGGCATAATGAAACTTCCACAGACCATTCAGACAGTAACGAAAAGAAGTCCCATCCCCTTCCTGTAATGCAGTCTGCATTTCTTTTTTATCTTTATAATATACATGATCTGAATGAGCTTCCATTCGGTTATCGCAAAAATACTGCGGATCTTTTACCAGTGAATAATCAAATGTTTTCATCTTGTTCCTCCTGATATTAATGTGCTGAGAATTTCTATTAATTCCTTATTCTTACTATCCGATTCAAAATCTCGTCAAGCGGATAAAATCATCCGCTTTCGCTGCGTGGCTCTATACCGAATAACTGCTTCTCAATTATTCATTTAAATCTGTAACGACCCATCAAATAGTTATAAGTTCTCTTTATAGTTCCGATTATAACATCTCATTTTTCTATTCAGTTTGCAAATTCGATCATATAATATTTATTTTCAATCTTTACAATTTTTGAATATTCCGACTTACCAGCCTTCTTCCGTTCGAATATCAAACTTCAACAGCTGCTGCTCATAATTTTCCCCTTTTTTTCTCCACTCCGCCGGTGATATTCCCATAAGACTCCGGAAATTTCGGTTAAAAGTAGAATCCGTTGTAAAGCCACATTCTGTCGCAATGTCAGCTACAGCCCTGTCTGTTTTTTTCAGATACTCACAGGCAGTCCGTATTCTCACCAGATTCATATATTCTACAGGACTCATATGCATACATTTCGAAAACAACCTGCGAAAATGAGATTCACTTAAATGGCAGTTCGCAGACAACTGCGATACCTTTATATTTTCCCTGTAATGATCCGCAATATAATCCAGAGTATCCGAGATGATCCGCATACTCCTGCTCTGCTCTTCATAAAGCCTCTCCTGCTCCGGCGTTCCATTCATTCTGGCAATCTGCACCAACAATGTCAACAACAGACCACTGGCCTCCTGCAGATAAAATTCTTCCTCATAACGCATAATATCCATAATTTTAAGAATACACTGCGCTACAAACGGCTCTTCTTCTGCTTTCAAAAATAATGCTCTTGAATTGATTCTGCGTATCATTTTCTCCGCCTGCACCGGTGTCTCGCAATTCTTTTTCAAAAATCCCTCAACATCCACAAACAGATACTCCCATTTACAAATAGTACCCTCTCTGCTGTCCGTTGTATGCGGAAATCTCTCCGGAATCACACTAAACTCCCGTCCCGAAAACATATTTTCTTCTTCACCCAGCATAAGAATCCCATCCCCATAATAACAAAACCCAATTTCCATAAAATTATGAAAATGCAGATTCTCCACACCCGTCCCATAATTCTGCACCCAGCGCTCTCCCAGAAGAGGAAGGATAGGACTTCCTGCAGGCATGTAATAATAGCGTAATTCTATTTTAGGTTTCTTTTTTTTCATAACTTTTTTTCCTGTTTATCCAAAAACTCTCCCACATCAATCTTCATAAATCGATTGATATGGGAGAGTTCTGCACTTATTTATTCTTATACTATCTTATTCCCCTTTAGATTCCTTCTCATCCATCCTGGAGAATACCATTTCATAACCATCATTTCCATAATTCAATGAACGATTCACACGGCTGATCGTTGCAGTGGAAGCTCCGGTCTTCTCTGAAATATCAAGATATGTTCTTTTATCCATCAGCATTTTTGCTACTTCAAAACGCTGTGACAAGGAAAGCAGCTCATTGATCGTACATACATCCTCAAAAAAAGTATAGCACTCTTCCTTATCCTTCAGGCACAGAATCGCTTCAAAAAGATGATCCACGGCCTCTGTTCTGATTTTTTTACTCATTTTTCCCGCTCCTTTTAGAACTCTAGTCTTTGCCACACGGACATTTGTTTTTATTGTGTCCGTATTATATTTCTAACAGTGCTATTTTAACACGTTAAAATATGCGAGGCAAGTAGTTTATAAGGAATTATTTAATCAAATTTGGTCAAAATATTCCATATTTGTTCAAAACGTCAAGCGGATATTCGCAATCCACTTCTCTACATGGCTCTACACCCAATAGCTGCTCCGCAGTTTGTCAGATTTTTCGATTTACATACTTTCTGATCGCATCTACAGAACGATTAAGCACCAGTTCCTCCGGAAAATCCAGTTTCTCCAAAAGATTTCTCGCCAGATCAAACTCCCCAATCAGCAAGTCAAAATGAGCATCACTATCCATCACCACCGGAACCTGATATTTCTTACACAGTTCCAGCATCTCTCTGTCATTCTCCACCGCATTCTGCCTGTTACAGTCCGGCTCCATAGAATGATTATTCAGCTCCAGGACCTTCCCATACTCCTTCGCTCCCTGAACCAATGCCTCATAATCAATCTCATATCTCCCATCATCCGGATGACCGATAATATTTACATAAGGATTCTTCATCACATTCAGATAGCTTTCTGTATTCTCCAGCTTAGACCCCGGCTTCATACATGGAATATGCAGACTGGCAATCACCACATCCATCCTCTCCAAAGTCCTCTCCGGCAGATCCACAGTCCCCCAGGCATCCAGAATATTCACCTCAGATCCCAGAAGAAGCTGAATCCCATACATCTCCCTGGGCACCACCCTGAGATTATCAAAATAATACTGATGACAAGTCCCCGGCATCCCCGGTGCATGCTCCGTAACCCCCAGAACCTCCAGCCCCTTCTCAGAAGCAACCTTCGCCATCTCCCTCAACGAACAATACGCATGCCCACTGGCCACCGTATGCGTATGCAAATCCAACACAGAACTATATCTCATAACAACCCACTCCTCACTTCGTACAATATTCCCTCTAATTATACGACCATCCTCCACCCTTCCACAAGCAAATTTTCAATCCATCCATTTTTACTCAAGCCAACACCCCAAAAATTGCCAGCAGCCAGCGCAGAAAAATAGTGTGTTTGATGTGCATTTGCAGGTATCTTAGATATTCTTAGGTCAAAAAAATCTGCGTTATGAGCCGGCTGTATCACTGTCTGAGCGGAGTCTGCGACGAAGCGAGTTTGAGAAGCCGGCTCATGCCTTTAGCAGATTTTTTTGACCTTAGAATATCTTAGATGCCGAAACCGCACATCAAACACACTATTTTTCTGCGCGTCCCCTGTCAAGTCAAACAGATATTCGCAATTAAAGCAGGAGACTTACTTGATTCGGTAAAAAAACAGGACCTGCACCCTGCAAGCCCTGCCAAAAATTCCTATTCAAGGAGGAATATACAATTTTTTATTTCACAATAAAGGATTTCCTCTTACTAACAACATCAAAGATAACTGCTGCCAGCAGAACCAGACCTTTAACAACCTTCTGCAGGTTCTGATCAATACCCATAATACTCATACCTAAGTTCAGAACACCCATCAGTAACGCACCAATGATAACCCCCGGAACTGTACCGGTTCCGCCATAAGCAGAAGCACCACCAATGAAACAAGCACCGATCGCATCCATCTCAAAGTTTGTACCAGCCTGAGGATTGGAAGAATTCAGACGAGCCATAGTAACCATACCTGCAATAGCAGCCAGAAGACCCATATTTAAATAAGCAAGGAAATAAACCTTATTTGTATTAATACCGGAAAGCTTTGTAGCCTTCTCATTACCACCAACTGCATAGAAATAACGTCCTGTAGTTGTCTTAGAAGCAATATATGTATAAATTGCAATGATCACAGCTACCCAGATCAGAGAATTGGGAATACCCTTATACTGAGCCAGACGGAACATAAAAGCAAGAATAACTACACAGATCAGGATCATCTTAATTGCAACACCGCCAAAAGGATCTACACTGTATCCTTTCTTCACACGGTCTGCACGGTTCTTCAGAACAAGTAACACATATGCAATACAGACAATAATACCAACTACAAAACAGATAAGATTAAATCCCTCTTTCCCAAATGGATCCGGAATATAATTGTTAAACAGTGCCAGGTAAGAATCCGGCATTGGTGCCAGTGTCTGTCCCTGTAAAACTACGTTTGAAAGGCCACGGAATGCAAGCATACCAGCCAGAGTTACAATAAACGGAGGAATTCTCACATATGCAATCCAGAATCCCTGCCATGCACCGATGGCAATACCTGTAATTAACATAACCAGCATTGTAAGATATGGGTTCATGCTGTTAAGAACCATCATCTTACCACCAACAGCTGCCACAAAGCATACAACAGAACCAACAGAAAGGTCGATGTTACCACCTGTCAGAATACAGAACAGCATACCTGTTGCAAGGATAAATACATATGCATTCTGAGCCACAAGGTTATTCACATTCTGCGGAAGAAGCATAACACCCTTTGTGTTTACTGCAAACATGATGACTACCAGAACAAGAACGATCACCATGGTATATTTCTTTAATATCTCTGAAAAACTAATCTTTTTTTCCATCTTCTTTACGCTCCTTTTCCTGATTTTACGATTTTGGACATAATCAGCTCAGAGGTAGCCTCTTCTTTGCCGACTTCGCCTACGAACCTGCCCTCATTCATAATATAGATTCTGTCTGACATTCCAAGTACTTCCGGAAGTTCAGAAGAAATCATGATAACAGATTTTCCTGCTGCCACCAGATCGTTAATAATACAGTAAATTTCGTATTTCGCACCTACGTCAATACCTCGGGTAGGCTCATCCAGAATCAGAATATCCGGTTCTGCAAACATCCATTTTGCAAGAAGGACCTTCTGCTGGTTACCACCACTTAAGTTGCCTACATTCTGCTCCACAGACGGACATTTCGTTTTCAGTTTCTTTCTGTATTCCTCTGCTACCGCATACTCTTTATCTGCGTCAATAACCTTTCCGTTAGTGATTCCCCTCATATTTGCAAGGGAAGTATTCATCTTAATAGATTTGGAAAGGATCAGACCATTTCCTTTTCTGTCTTCTGTAACATAAGCAAGTTTATTATCAATTGCTTCCTGTACAGTATTCAGCTTCACTTCTTTTCCGTTCATGAATACCTGACCGGAAATCTTTGTTCCATAGCTCTTTCCGAAAATACTCATGGCAAGCTCTGTACGTCCTGCACCCATAAGTCCGGAAATACCTACAACCTCTCCCTTATGCACCTTAAAGGATACATTATCCACTACTTTACGTTCTGAATACAGAGGATGATAAACATTCCAGTTTTTCACTTCCATGGAAACATCTCCGATCTTTACATCCGGACGTTTCGGGAAACGATCAGTCATCTCACGGCCAACCATACCCTGAATAATACGCTGCTCGGAAAAATCATCCTTTTTCTTATCCAGAGTCTCAATGGTAGAACCATCACGGATAACAGTAATCTTATCCGCAACATAAGAAATTTCATTTAATTTATGGGAAATGATAATAGAAGTCATTCCCTGGGCTTTAAACTTCAGCAGCAGATCCAGCAGTGCCTTGGAATCATCCTCATTTAAGGATGCAGTGGGCTCATCCAGGATCAGAAGCTTTGCATTCTTTGCCAGTGCTTTTGCAATCTCTACCAGCTGCTGTTTACCTACACCAATATCCTTGATCAAAGTTCTGGAGGATTCCTCCAGTCCTACTATTTTCAAATACTTGTCTGCTTCTCCATAAGTTTCATTCCAGTTAATGGAGAAGGATTTTCCTCTTTCATTACCCAGGTACATATTTTCACCGATCGTCATATATGGAATCAGCGCCAGTTCCTGGTGGATAATTACAATTCCTTTTTCTTCACTGTCTTTAATTGTATTAAATTTACAGATTTCACCGTTATAAATAATGTTGCCTTCATAAGTTCCATACGGATAAATACCACTTAATACATTCATCAGAGTAGATTTACCTGCTCCGTTCTCGCCTACCAGAGCGTGGATCTCGCCTTCTTCTACCTGAAGATTGACGTTGTCCAATGCCTTTACACCTGGGAAAGTTTTGGTGATATTTTTCATTTCCAGAAGTATCTTAGCCAATTCTGTTTCCCTCCCTTTTCATGAAAGAATCCTGATAACAGGATTCCAAGATTGATACAGGCGGGAATTCCCCGCCTGTATCTGAAACGGATAATTTCATCCGTTTTACTGCATAATTTGTATTATTTGATCTGATCTTCTGTATAGTATCCGGAGTCGATCAGCATTTCTTTGTAGTTGTCAACAGTTACAACAACCGGGTCACAAAGATATGTTGGGATGATTCCTGTGCCGTTGTCATAGGATTCTGTATCGTTCACTTCCGGTTCTTCACCCTTCATGATAGAATCAACCATTTTAACAACTGCAGATGCAAGAGCACGTGTATCCTTGAATACGGACATAGCCTGTTTTCCTGCTACAAGGTTCTTAACGTTTGGTGTGTCACAGTCCTGACCTGTAATAATCGGATATTCTCCTGTGTAGGAAGCTGCAAGAGCATTTTCTACACCAAGTGCTGTAGAGTCATTGGAGCAGAGAACTGCGTCAAGGTTTGTTCCGTCAGAGTAGTTACCGGCAATAATAGTATCCATTCTGTCCTGAGCTTTTGCGCTGTCCCAGTTAGCAGTTGCAACCTGCTCGAATTCTGTCTGTCCGGATTTTACTACCAGTTTACCTTCGTCGATGTATTTCTGAAGTACATCCATTGCTCCGCCAAAGAAGAAGTTACAGTTATTATCACCAGGATCACCTGTGAACAGCTCAATATTAAACGGTCCGTCCTGATTGTCAAGATCAAGTGCATCTACTAAGTATTCGCCCTGTTTCTGGCCTACTTTGTAGTTATCGAATGTTGCATAGTATGTAACTGCATCTGAGTTCATAAGCAGACGGTCATAAGAGATAACCGGGATTCCTGCTTCTTTTGCCTGTTTCAGTGGCTCGCCAAGGCTACTTCCGTCGATAGATGCTACAACCAGAAGGTCACATCCGTTAGCTACCTGGTTCTCAAGCTGTGAAACCTGTGTGCTTACGTCATTAGATGCATACTGAAGGTCTACTTCGTAGCCTGCTGCTTCCAGCTCTTTCTTCATGTTCTCGCCATCCTGATTCCATCTCTGAAGGTCTTTGGTAGGCATTGTAACACCGATCAGCTTCTTGTCATCCGCTTTAACAGCCACACCCGGGATGACTACCATTCCAGCTACCATTGATGCGCAAAGGATTGCAGATACCAGTTTCTTTTTCATTGTAAAAACCTCCGTTTCTTTTTATACGTTTGATACGTTTTCTTTGATGATGTTACTATAACACAGAGACATCTGGACATGGTTGGCAAACAACAAGACATTTTTTTGAAAATAAAAAATGTCCTGTATCATACAAGACATTTTTGTCACTAAAATGTGCTATATCGTTTTCGAAATACCAGTCTAATTATAATCTGCATTCAGATATACTTCATCCCTTCTGTGGAAACCTCCGTCAATAATCACTTCATCAATATTGTCCCTGGTCACTGCTATAGGAGTCAGGATCACTGCCGGCACATTATAGGTTCCGTCATTGATGGTATCCGTCACGCCGGGCATACTGGATACCTCCGTTCCTTTTCCCATTTCAACTGCATATTGAGCAGCTTCCCTGGCCAGATCCTCAATGGATTTAAACGCAGTCATATACTGGGTTCCCTCTACAATCCGCTGGCAGGCAGCCAGGTCACAGTCCTGTCCTGCCACAACCACTTTTCCGGCCAGCTGATTCTCTGCCAGCACCTGTACCACCTGGCTGGCAATATCATCATTTCCACACATAATTCCCTGAACATGAGGATACTTTTCCAGTGCCTCCTCCACATAGCCCACAGCAAGCTCCGCTGTCCAGGCATCACAATTCGCTTCATAAACCACTTTCAGATTACTGTTTTTCAGAACCTTGTCAAAGCCCTTCCTGACCATAGTAACATTATTATCTGCAGCTGAGCCCTGGATCATAAAAATATCTCCCCCCTGAGGAATAGCATCTATCAGGGACTGGGCCATAATCTCCCCTACCTTTCCATTATCAAAGGAAATATACAGATCCGCGTCTGCATTGTGGATCAGTCTGTCATAGGAAATCACCTTAATTCCCGCATTATGCGCTTTCTGGATCACCTCACTGAGTGCTCCGCAGTCTCTGGCGATCACTACGATCACATCCATCTGTTTACTGATAAAATATTCAATCTGGCTGATCTGTTCTTTGGAATCAGCCCCTGCATCCTGCACATTTACCTCAGCTCCCAGTTCTCTGGCTGTAGCTACAAAAGCATCCCTGTCCCGGATCCATCTCTCGATCACAAAAGAGTCCACAGTCAGTCCGATCTGGACTTTATCGTTTTTCTCAGTCTGCACTTCCTCTCCGGAATCTGCTTTCTTCTGATCTGCTTCTGTTTTTCCGGAAGTACCGCAGCCTGTGAGAAGTAAAATTCCTAGGCATAACACGATCCATAAGATCCCAGTCACAAATTTTCTTTTTTTCCTGCTGTTTTCGACCTGCCATTTCATCTTTTTTCTTACCTTATCCTCTTCCTGAACAATTCTCCGCTGTCTGTTTTCTGCCTGATCTTCCCACCATCGCAGCCATCTATCTCCGATGTTCTCTGAATTCACTGGGTGTCACACCTTCATACTTTTTGAATATCCTGCTGAAATAATTAGGATCACTGTAACCGGACTGCGCACAGATCTCCTTGATGGAATACTGTGAATTCTGTAAAAGCTCTCTGGCACTGCGAAGACGGATCTCCGTAAGATATTCAATAAAATTCTTACCTGTCTCCTGTTTGAACAGCTTACTGAAATAATAGGGACTGATATCCACTTCCCTGGAAACATCATCCAGGGAAATGTCCCTGCGGAAGTTCTCATTAATATAACTTCGTGCCTTCTCAATAATACTGAGTTCTTCTTTCTCCCTGGAGTCCTCCATTCTGGCACAGATATCCCTGGTCTTATCCAGAAACCAGTTTTTCAGTCCATTCATGTCAGCACAGGACTGCAGTTCACGGATGTAGCTTCTCCTGTAGTTTACATTATATTTCATAGCACCTGCCAAAAAGGCACGGCGTTCTACATCCATCACAAGTTCCAGGATCTTGATTTCCACATCTTCTCTGGAAACAGATGGCTGTCCCATCATCCAGGTAAAAAATCCCTCTACGCAATTCAGGGCACCAGCAGCATCCTTGTCAAGGATCCTCCGCACATACCTGGATTCCAGATCTCTAGGATATTCACCGTCATACTTCTGGGCTACCGGTACATCCTCAATGTGCACCACATGGCTGACACTCTCCCTGAGAGCTACCACAGCCTCCTGAAAGGATTCCTTCACACTTCCAAGCTCCTTCACCCTTCCAATACCACAGCGGAACATACTGTCAATACGGTTTTCCAGCTTGTGTACCATGTTTCTGGCTCTGGTAACGATTGCCACACGTTCTTCATAATCCTCTGTATTCTCCTCATAGGGCACCAGCAGCACAATTCTGTTTCCCATAATAGGCCCCACCAGACATTCAAAGAAATCCTGGGCAATCTCCCGGAAAGTAGAATAAAAACGGTTCGCTCTCACACCGGCTCCCACAGCATTACTCAAAACTCCATTTTCCATGGAATCTCCAAACTCTACCACTACCATATATCCATATTTCTGATGAATATTCAGAAGCTCTGTATAATTATCCTGGTAGGTAACAAAATCATCCTGAAGCAGGATATTATTGATATATCCACTCTCGATCATAGGTACCACGGTTTCCAGTTTTTCCCTGATTTTCAAATCATCACTGCGTTTCTGCCTGGTCTGGTCTACCTTTTCCATAGCCTTCATACAGGCTTCCAGAATCACCTTTTTATTGACCGGTTTGGTGAGAAATTCCATTACCCCCAGATTTACTGCTTCCTTGGCATAATTAAATTTATCATAAGCAGTAATAATCACAAAAACCACTGAGCTGTTAAACTTCTGGATTTCCCTGATAGCCTGGATTCCACTGATCCCCGGCATCTGAATATCCATAAAACAGATATCCGGCGGATAAGCCTGCGCCTGTTCCACCACCACTCTGCCTGATTTGGCAGTGTGGATCTCACATTCATTTCCAAAATTAGATTCTATGATTTTTTTTAATGATTCCAGCATGATACCTTCATCATCTGCAAGCAAAATTCTGTACATGTCACTCTTACCTTATGAGAGGTATGTGAATCACTACCTCTGTTCCCTTTCCTGCACCCTCACTGTAAATTTCCAGCAGATCCGGCTGCTCATAATAAAGCTCCAGACGGCTGATCACGTTATTCATGCCGATTCCAGTAGAATCTCCCTCCTGGGTACTGTGTTCCTTATTTCCGGAAAGCACATTTTGAATCTCTTCTTCACTCATACCCTTGCCATTATCACAGATACTGATACAGATTCCCCTTGGATCCCTGGTCACCGTAAGATGAATCTGACCTTCCCAGTCAATATCCCTGATTCCATGGTTCACTGCATTCTCCACTACCGGTTGAAGGATCATACTTGGCACACGGACATTCTCCACAGATTCATCCACGTCACTGCTAAAATGAATATCCCCTGCAAACCGCACATTCAAAATATAAATATAGTTGTCTACTGCCTCCAGCTCCTCTCCCAGAGTAGCATCCTCCTGTCCCTTCTTTACATTATACCGGAAAAAGTCTGCCATCTTTTCCACAAAGATTCCGGTTTTCTCCGCATCCTCCATCATGGCCAGCTGCGCGCCTGCATTCAGGGAATTAAAAAGGAAATGAGGATTGATCTGAGACTGAAGATATTTTAGCTGAGCCTCCTTCAGATGATTCTCCATCAGGAGTTCTCTTTCCATCATCTGCTGCTCCTTCTCCATACTTTCCTTTGTCTTCGCCATATAGACATCCAGATTCTCCACCATAGTGTTAAAAGCCCTGGTTACCTCCCCCAGCTCATCCTGAGAATCAGTATCCGGCATTTTCATATGGAAATTTCCCTGTCCCACCAGCTGGGCAGTCTCTGCCATACTGGTCAGCGAACGGAACATTCCTCTGGTTGCCATGATCAGCAGGAGCATTCCCACTGCCACGATCACAAGCATAAAAATTATATTACTGGTCTCCAGATACCGCATCATCTGACGTAATACAGAATAGCTGCTGGTATTCTCCTTAAAAAGCTGATTATTTAATTCATCAATGGCTGTCTGAATATAACTGTAGAGTCTGATGGAATCCTCATATTTCCGCTTATATTTTTCTACATTCCTGCCTCTCTTGGCTGCGACTGTCTCAGCAGTACAGTCCAGATAGGTCTCAGACATTTTCCGGATATTACGCTCCAGAAGCTTTACCGAATCATTGATATTTTTGTCATTGAGCTTCTCCAGTTCATTTCTGTACCTGGCTTCATTCTGGTAATAATCCATCAGGGACTGAGAACTTTTTACTTTCAGATATTCATACATATTGTCCTGTACCTGCTCAAATACCTGAGACAAATCTGTCAGCTGGGCATTGCTGGCATATACATTATCCATTTTCTGCATGGAAATATTGATCCGCACATAGAATAACAGGTTCATCGTAAAAAGCAGTCCTGCGATCAGTCCCACCTCTATGACAATTTTACTTACAAGGGAAAAATCTTTCCAGCGGATTCGCTTCATTCCGACAATCCCTCCCTTCGTAATGACCTGGCTGCATCCTTATCCAGGAAATTAATATCTACATTATAATAGGAATTGGATCTGCCATCTTTCTGAAATTCTGTCAGTGCCTCTATACTGTATTTTCCCATCTGTTCTGTATCCACATCACAGGTCAGGGCAAGTACTCCTTTTTCCACAGCTGTAAGGATATCCGGAGAGGTATAATAGCCGATGATGATTACTTTTCCCGCCAGATTAAAGTCCAGCACTGCCTGGCGGGCACACTCTGTAGTGTCTGCATCCATACATACCAGAATATCCGGCACTTTATTTCTCTGCTGAAAGATATCCGTAACCGCTTCCTCTGTCCCAAAGGTACCGGAAGAAAGGAGATTTTTCACACTTACAGTTACCGGCTGTCCGGCTCCTGTTTTTGCCTGGGCAGCATTGCTGATCTGCGTGTATATCTGACTCTGATTCATATCATCAATGTTTCTTTTCAATAAAATCAGAATATTCTTCGTATCCCGGGTAACATAATCTGCCACCTTTTCGCCATAGGCACTTCCAAGCTGATAATCACTTACCCCTACAAAGGTCTGGCGCTTGCTGTGAACAGCATCATTCATCAAAGTCACCACCGGGATTCCATCTGCAACAGCCTCATCAATCTTATCTTCCAGGCCATCCTCCCCACTGTACTGAAGGATAATTCCATCTGCCCTGGATGCAATACTTACATTCATATAATCCAATTTGGTATATTGAGACTCCTCATCTGTTCCCTTAAGCTCCAGAAGACTGTCGTTCTCCCTGGCCCACTTTTCTGCACTTGCATACACAGCCTGCCAAAAAGACGACTCCGGATTATCCACGATCATATCATATTTATACATATATTCCTTTGTATCTGCCTGCATCTGCCGGTTTGAACCTGCCAGACCATTTAAATAAGACTCTCCTGTCATATACAGCAAAATCAGAATCCCCGCTCCTGACAGGAGCAGCCCGAGAGTCATCCCTTTCTTTTTCATAATTGTCATTCCTTTTGTTTGATAAATTTCATTATACAATAAATCTGCATCATTTGCTTTCTTTTTTTATATATATAATTAAATAATAATTTGCCAGGTTACTGGACACAGCGTAAACAGTAGCTTTGCCGCGGAAAATAGAATATGAAAATTCACAGATTCCTGTTTTGGATCATTCCGGTTTTTCTCTGTATTTTTCTGTTGTTCTGCCATTTTTATACAACCACTGAAAATTCTCTCAACCAAACTGCCGGCAGAACATCTGTTACAAAAGTAGAAGCTCCACGGGTTGCCCTGACCTTTGACGATGGCCCCAATGCCAAATACACTCCACTTCTGCTGGAGGGCTTACGCAAAAGAAACATACATGCCACCTTTTTTCTCCTGGGCGAAAATATCCTGAAAAATAAAGAGCTGCTTCTCCGGATGCAGAAGGACGGTCACCTGATCGGCTGCCACACCTGGAGTCATGTACAGCTGGACAAAATTTCTCCTTCCAGAGCCAGCAGGGAAATTCTAAAGACAAACAGCCTGATCTACCATATTACCGGAACCTACCCTACCTGTCTCAGACCACCTTACGGAGCCTGGAAAAAGGATCTGGAGCTTCCTGTCACCATGCTTCCCGTATTCTGGGATGTGGATACTCTGGACTGGCAAAGTCAGAATCCCGAAAGTATTCTGGATATTGTGCGCAAAAATGTGCAGGATGGTTCCATCATCCTCATGCATGACAGCTATGACAGCTCTGTCAGGGCAGCACTTGCCATCGCTGATGAGCTTACAGAAAAAGGCTATGATTTTGTCACTGCTGACCAGCTTCTTGATCCATAAAAAAATTTGCTTTTTCCAGTGTGATTGGTTATACTTATAGGTAAACCCAATACAAACTTATTATACGAGGAGTTATTAAAATGGATAAACTTTTTAATATGGACAACAAATTTTTCAGCTTTATGGGAAGGGCTGCAGATCTGTTTATGCTGAATGTGGTTTTTGTCATCTGCTGTCTCCCGGTTGTTACTATCGGAGCTTCCCTGACAGCCCTTCACTATGTCACCCTGAAAATGGCACGAAATGAGGAATCCTACATTATCAGAAGCTTTTTCAAGTCCTTTAAGCAGAACTTCAAGCAGTCAACCATTATCAATCTTATCATGCTCCTTATAGCCGGAGTATTATATTTTGATACGAATATCGTCAGACAGATGGGCGGTTCCATGTCCAACGTATTATATATCATCTTTATCGCCTTAGGTATTATTTATCTGGCAGTATTCCTGTACATTTATCCGGTACTGGCAAAGTTTTACAACTCTGTAAAAAATACTTTCCGGAATGCTTTTTTGATGTCCATCATGCATCTGCCCTATACCATCCTTATGGCTCTGATCACCATTGCACCTGCCGCCATTTTCTTTATTCCGGACTTCCGGGTACAGTCCGTGGCCATTCTGCTTTTTATATTGGTGGGCTTTGCCCTGCTTGCTTTTATCAACGGGCATTTCCTGGTAAAGATTTTCGATAATTATATCATTCCCGAAAAGGACGAAATCTCAGCAGAAGGTTCTGAGGAAACTCCTGATGATACTTCACGGAATACACCGGCTGTATGATGAAATGGGGAGAAAAGCCTTACCACTCTCTGGACTATATGCTCAGGGAACGGTTCGGAGAAAAAGTTTATAAAGTAACACTAAACGGTGGGATGTCCTGTCCCAACCGGGACGGAAAGCTTGGAACCAGAGGCTGCATTTTCTGCAGTGCAGGAGGAAGCGGAGATTTCGCCGCAGACAGCAGTCTGTCCATCACCGAACAGATTGACAGACAGATTTCCATCCTTTCGGCCAAAAGACCCATACATAAATATATCGCTTATTTCCAGGCATTTACCAATACTTATGCACCTGTGGAATATCTGGAAAAAATATTTACAGAAGCCCTGTCACATCCGGGTATTGCAGCATTATCCATAGGCACCAGACCTGACTGTCTGGGGAAGGATGTGGTAACACTTCTCTCCAGGCTGAACCGGCAGAAGCCTGTGTGGGTAGAACTGGGACTGCAGACCATTCACGAAAAAACTGCGGCCTACATACGCAGGGGCTATCCCCTGTCTTGCTTTGAAGATGCAGTCAGGCGCTTACGCAGTGAAGACATAGAAGTAATCGTTCACACCATTCTCGGTCTTCCCGGAGAAAGTACCCAGGATATCCTGAACACTATGGAGTATCTGAATCACCAGGACATCCAGGGGATCAAGCTACAGCTGCTCCATGTACTCCGGGGAACTGATCTGGCCTCTGATTATGAAAAGGGCCTGTTTTGCACTTATGAACGAGACGAATATATTTCTCTGGTAATCAGCTGTCTGGAACACCTCAGACCGGATATGGTGATCCACCGAATCACCGGTGACGGTCCCAAGGATCTCCTCATAGCCCCATTGTGGGCCAGCAGGAAGCGGGAGGTACTGAATCTTTTACACCATCAGATGAAAGAAAGCCATAATTATCAGGGCAGGCAAACAAATTGGCAGATCAATTGAAAGGGAGGGATTCCAATTGGCAACACCTTATACTATTTATAAACTCATCGTATTATACATGCTTCAGAACGCAGATGATACACTGACTAATTCCCAGATTTCCGAATTTATCCTTGATCGGGGATACACCAATTATTTTCATCTCCAGCAGGCTCTTTCAGAGCTTGTAGAAGCAGAGCTTGTAAATAAGGATACCCGCTCTAACACCTCACATTACCGGATTACAGAAGATGGGTGCAAAACCCTCTCCTTTTTCCAGCAGGATTTGTCTTCCGAAATCAAGCAGGAAGTAAAGGAATATCTGAACTCTGCAGGATTTAAGGCAGAAGACAGAATTGTCACCTCTGCTGATTACTATATTACCAAGCAGGGAGATTATTCTGTGCGATGTCAGCTTATAGAGAAAGGGAATTCTCTCATTGACCTGAACATCGCTGCCCCCAATCTGGAAGCTGCCAAATCCATGTGCCAGAAATGGCCTGCCCACAGCCAGGAAATATACGGTAAAATAATGGAGGAGCTTTTATAGCTCACACATTTTCTTTATTATATTATTATGGAGAAATACTATGGATTTATTTGAATATGCAAAATCAAAAACCCTTGACCGTGAATCCCCATTAGCATCCAGGCTGCGCCCTGCTACTCTGGACGAAGTGGTAGGCCAGCAGCATATCATTGGAAAGGATACCTTATTATACAGAGCCATCAAAGCAGACAAACTGACCTCTGTTATCTTCTACGGTCCTCCAGGAACAGGAAAAACCACTCTGGCAAAGGTTATTGCCAACACCACAAGCGCAGAATTTACTCAGATCAATGCCACTGTAGCAGGAAAAAAAGATATGGAAGCCGTAGTAAAAGAAGCACAGCAGAATCTGGGCATGTACGGAAAGAAAACCATCCTCTTCATTGATGAGATCCACCGCTTCAATAAAGGCCAGCAGGACTACCTCCTTCCTTTCGTGGAAGATGGAACTATTATTCTCATCGGCGCTACAACCGAAAATCCTTATTTTGAAGTCAATGCCGCTTTGATCTCCCGTTCTATCATCTTTGAGCTGAAATCCCTTGAAATTTCCGAAGTCAAAGAACTCATCCTTCGTGCAATCAATGATAAGACAAAAGGAATGGGAAACTACAAAGCTCAAATAGATACTGATGCTCTGGACTTCCTTGCAGACATGGCCGGGGGAGATGCCAGAAATGCCCTCAACGCCATTGAGCTTGGCATCCTTACCACTCCCAGAAGCGAAGACGGATTCATCCATATCACTCTTGATGTGGCATCCCAATGCATCCAGAAACGGGTCGTACGCTACGACAAAAACGGAGATAACCACTACGACATCATCTCCGCCTTTATCAAAAGTATGCGAGGCTCTGATCCCGATGCAGCCGTATACTACCTGGCCAAAATGCTCTACGCCGGAGAAGACGTTAAATTCATCGCCCGCAGGATTATGATCCTAGCCTCCGAGGATATCGGGAATGCAGACCCTCAGGCCCTCTGCGTAGCCGTCGCAGCAGCCCAGGCAGTAGAGAGGGTAGGAATGCCCGAATCCCAGATCATCCTCTCCCAGGCAGTCACCTACATGGCCTGCGCTCCCAAAAGCAACTCCGCAGTCAACGCCATCTTCGCAGCCATGGACTCCGTCAAACGAACCCAAACAACAGTCCCACCCCACCTCCAGGACGCCCACTACGGCGGCCACGAAAAACTCGGCCACGGCATCGGCTACAAATACGCCCACGACTACCCCAACCACTACGTAGACCAGCAATACCTCCCCAATGAGATTGCAAACGATCACTTCTACGAACTAAGCGACATAGGCTACGAAAAAACCCTAAAAGACTACCAGAAAAAAATCAAGTCCCCCTCATGATTTACCTTGTACCTTCCGTATAAAGTAATAAAACAGCCGAGCAATCATATTTGATTTTCAGTGCATTTGCAGGCGTCTTAGTAAATCTTAGTATAAAAAAAGCTGCGTTGTTCATAAAAAATCCAACTGTCTGAGCCGTAAGGCGAGTTTTGGATTTTTTATGAACGCATTTAGCAGCTTTTTTTATACCTAGATTTACTTAGACACCGAAACCGCACAGAAAATCAAATATGATTGCTCGGCGTCCCTCTTTACTTTATCTTACTTCCCTATTCCCATCACTTCCATCTGTGCCAGAATAGCCTCCACACACTTCTCAAATCCCAGTTTCCCGGCATTCAGACACAGATCATAATTCGTGGCATCACTCCAGTCCCCGCCTGCGAATCTCCTGTAATATTCCTGTTTCCGCTTATCATCCTTACGCAGAAACTTCTCAATTTCCTCATCACCGCCGCTGATCTTTCCTCTGGATTTCTCTACACGGAAATCCCAGGGAGCATGAACAAACACACGAAGAGTATTCGGCCGGTCCTTAAACACATAATTTACACACCGTCCAACGATTACGCATGACTCCTTATCAGCCAAATCTGTTACAACCTTTGCCTGATAATTAAACAGATTTTCATCTGAAATAAATCCCTTATCTGTAGGTGGAATCAAATCCCCCTTATACAGACCACTCTTATTAAACAGAGAAGGCTTCACACTCATACCTCCCTCTACCTGTCCAAAGAGCTTTACATCAATGCCACTCTCATCAGATGCCATCTGAATAATCTGCTTGTCATAAAAAGGCACTGCCAGCTTCTCTGCCAGCATTTTTCCAACAGTACGTCCGCCACTTCCATACTGCCTTGCAATGGTAATTGCAAAATTTTCCATAAAAACCCCTCCTGTTCCATTCTATTATTATGTGGTATCACTCACCCAGATAAGCCTTCTGCACAGACTCATTGTTCAGCAGGTCACTGGCTTTTCCCTCCAGGGTGATACTGCCTGTTTCCAGTACATAAGCTCTGTCAGCGATGGACAATGCCTTCTTTGCATTCTGTTCCACCAACAGAACTGTAGTTCCACTGTCACTTACCTCTTTAATGATATTAAAGATTTCATTTACAAAAATGGGGGAAAGTCCCATAGACGGCTCATCCATAAGAATAATCCTTGGTTTGCTCATCAGTGCCCGTCCCATGGCAAGCATCTGCTGTTCACCGCCTGAAAGAGTTCCGGCTCTCTGGCCTTTACGTTCTTCCAGTCTTGGGAATCTTTTATATACACTTTTCAGACTGTCCTCTATTTCCGCCTTATTTTTTCTGGTATAAGCACCCATAAGCAGATTCTCATATACACTCATATCTGCAAATACACGACGTCCCTCCGGAACGTGGGCCATTCCCATCTCTACGATCTTATGGGCAGGCGTTCTGGTCAGATCCTTGCCTTCAAATACAATACTTCCGGATTTTGGGGAAAGAATTCCTGTGAGAGTCTGCAGAGTAGTGGTCTTGCCGGCACCATTGGCACCGATCAGTGCAATAACCTCACCCTGGTTAACCTCAAAAGAAATCCCCTTCAATGCCTGGATCACGCCATAATACACCTGGAGATCCTTTACTTCCAACATTGCCATTGATTTGTTCCTCCTATTCTCCCAGATATGCAGTGATAACCGCAGGATCCTTCAGCACTGAAGCAGTCTCTCCCTGAGTCAGAACCTGACCAAAGTTCAGGACTGTCAGCTTCTCACAGATACCGCCAACCAGTTTCATATCATGCTCAATGAGAAGAATCGTCATATCAAAATGCTCACGCACAAAACGGATGGTATCCATCAGTTCCTGAGTTTCATTGGGATTCATACCTGCAGCCGGCTCATCCAGAAGCAAAAGCTTGGGATCTGTGGCCAGTGCCCTGGCAATCTCCAGCTTACGCTGCTTACCATAAGGCAGATTGCCGGCCAGGGTCTCTGCCTCCCTGTCCAGATCAAAAACCTTCAGGATTTCCATGGCACGTTCATTCATTTCCTTTTCTACCTTATAATATTTCGGCAATCTCAGAATACCGGTAAGAGTAGAGTATGTATGATGATTATGAAGCCCTACTTTAACATTATCCAACACGGAAAGCTCTTTGAAAAGACGGATGTTCTGGAAGGTTCGGGCAATTCCGGCCTTGTTGATCTCAATAGTGCTTTTTCCGGTAATGTCCTCGCCATCCAGACGGATAATTCCCTCTGTTGGTTTGTACACACCTGTAAGGAGGTTAAATACGGTAGTCTTTCCTGCACCGTTAGGTCCGATCAGACCATAGAGCTGACCTTTTTCAATGGTCATATTAAATCCGTCTACTGCGCGGAGACCGCCAAACTGAATAGACAGATGATTTACTTCCAGCATTGCCATGATCAGGCCACCTCCCTTTTATTTTTTGATCCACGAACTTTCTCCATCACCCTTGCTCTCCAGTTTCTGGCAGCAGGTGCCCAGTTAAAGAGCATCATGGCGATCAGTACGATGGCATAAATCAGCATACGATAATTTGCAAATCCACGGAGAAGCTCCGGTAAAGCATAAAGAATGATGGTTGCAATAATAGATCCGCGGATATTTCCGATTCCACCCAGAACTACATAAACCAGAACCAGAATGGACATATTATAATCAAATACAGAAACCTTCAGCAGGGAAAGGTTGTGGGCATAAAGCACACCTGCCACACCTGCCAGGGCTGCTGAAATGGTGAACGCCAGCAGCTTATATTTCGTAATATTGATTCCCACAGACTCTGCTGCAATACGATTGTCCCTGGTAGACATGATTGCACGTCCACTTCTGGAATGAACCAGATTCTGTACAATGAAAAGAGTGATCAGAAGCAGGATCACACCGATAATAAAGAAGGAACTCTTAATATCCTTGTAAAGCGCACCTGTACCGGAAATTCCTAATGCACCTTTGAGAATCTGCTTTCCGCCTGCCTCCAGATGAAGTCCTGCTGAGCTTGTTGCCACATGAAGTCCATTGTCATCAACCCCTATATACAGGACATTGATCAGATTTTTAATGATCTCACCAAAGGCCAGGGTTACAATAGCCAGATAGTCTCCCCTGAGACGAAGTACAGGGATACCAATGATCAGACCAAATACAGCTGCTACAGCTGCACCTACCAAGATTGCCAGGATAAATCTGGGAATCTGGGGAATATCTGACATTGCATGGGAAAATAAAGCACTGGAAAAAGCACCTACGCACATAAATCCTGCATGTCCCAGACTCAGCTCTCCGGAAAATCCTACCACAAGATTCAGGGAAACCGCTGCAATCGTATAGACACAAATGGGAACCAGAAGTCCTGTGAGAAGTCTGGACAGGTTGCCTGTAGAACTCAAAACCTGTACGATCACAAATAACAGGATTACAATCCCATAATTGATCATATTATTCTGTGTTGTTTTATTTTTTACTTTTTTCATACCGTCCACCTTACACTTTCTCC
Source organism: Blautia sp. HCP3S3_C4 (assembly GCF_052064095.1). NCBI lineage: Bacteria > Bacillati > Bacillota > Clostridia > Lachnospirales > Lachnospiraceae > Blautia > Blautia sp. HCP3S3_C4. The sequence continues at coordinate 187,752 of NZ_JBQHWF010000001.1, read as the reverse complement.
TGGATGTTCTTGCCGAACAAACCGGTAGGCTTCACAAGGAGCACGACGATCAGCACTGCAAACACAATTGCATCTGCAACCTGAGAAGAAATATAGGCCTTGCCGAAAATCTCCAGGATACCCAAAAGGATTCCGCCCACCATAGCTCCCGGTATCGAACCGATTCCGCCGAATACCGCTGCCACAAAGGCCTTGATACCAGGCATAGCTCCTGTATAAGGAGTAAGGGTAGGATATGTCTGACACAGAAGAAGGCCTGCAATTGCTGCCAGTCCGGAACCAATAGCAAAGGTCAGGGAAATAGTAGCATTTACATTGACACCCATCAGCTGTGCTGCATCTCTGTCCTCAGATACTGCCTGCATGGCACGACCGGGCTTGGTCTTTTTTACAAAAAGGGAAAGTCCTACCATGATAACAATACATGCAAGAATTGTCACAATAGTAATTCCCTTGATCACCAGCTGTCCTCCAAACAGAGAAACAGACGGAACTTTCACTACCGACACGAAGCTCTTGGCATCTGCTCCGAAGATCAGAAGAGCCAGGTTCTGGAGCAGATAGCTGACACCGATAGCAGTGATCAGTACTGCCAGGTTGGAAGAAGCCTTTCGCAGCGGACTGTAGGCAACCTTTTCAATTACAACACCAAGAACAGTACAGACTACAACGGAAAGAATCACTGCAAGAACCGGTGACATTCCCCCACGTGTAATGCAGGTCAGAATCACATAAGCACCTACCATGATAACATCACCATGAGCAAAGTTCAGCATTTTTGCAATACCGTAAACCATGGTGTATCCCAGTGCAATGATCGCATAAATACTGCCAAGACTGATGCCGTCTTTCAGATAAGATATAAAACTCATAACGCACCTCTTAAATAAATAAGTAAATCAGACAGAACAGAGAAGGGAGACGGTCTCCATACCGGAAACCGTCCCCCGACCCCCAATGTCTTCTGATATTAATGTTATAGATCCACTGTCTGGATTATTTCATCTCAATATACTCACCGTTTTTGATCTCGAATGCTTTTGGTTCTTTATCACATTCTCCATCCTCGGTCCATTTTGCCTTACCTGTGATACCATCCAGTTCAATGTTCAGCATAGATGCTGCCATTGCTGCACTGATATCCTCGTTGCTCATATCCGGTGTAATTCCTGCATCTGTTGCTGCAAGCTGCATTGCATAAACAACGTCATATGCATCTGCTGCGAACTGGTTCGGTACCTCGCCGTTATGGGCATCACCGTAAGCTTTTACAAAATTCTGGCTCTTTTCATCTGTTGCTGTAGCAGAGAATGGTGTCAGAAGCATAACTCCTTCTGCAAGAGAAGTATCAAAGTTCTCTACATTCAGAATACCATCCATACCATCTACACCGAAGAATTTAATATCTGTCATACCAGCTTCAGATGCCTGCTGAAGGATCAGGGCATTGTCTGAATAATAGTTCGGAAGGAACAGAAGCTCTGCGCCGCTGTCTTTGATCTTGGAAAGCTGTACAGAATAATCTGTATTGCTGTCTGTTGTATAAGCTTCATCTGCAACAACCTCAAGTCCGCCCTCAGCTGCTGCTTCTACAAAAGCATCATGAACACCTGAATTATAATCTGCAGCTGAATCGTAAAGAACAGCTACCTTTGTAGCAATCTTATGTTCGGAAATAAACTGTGCAGATTTGGTTCCCTGAGCCGGATCAGTAAAGCACATACGGAATTCATTGCTTCCGGATGTGATGCTGTCCAGTGCAGTTGCGGATGGTGTGAAAAGGAAAGTACTCTCAGCAGCTTCAGCACCTACAGCAATACAGGAACCGGAAGTTACTGTTCCGCAAAGCATCTGCATTCCCTTGTCAAGAAGGTCATTATATGCATTAACTGCTTTCTCCGGATCTCCCTGGTCATCGCCTGCATCCAGAACCTCTACCTGATAACCGTTGAATCCACCGTTTGCATTGATCTCATCTACTGCAATCTTGGTAGCATTATATACGTTTGTACCATACTGTGCATAATCACCTGTCATAGGTCCGATTACGCCGATTTTGAATGTCTCGTCCTCTGCAAATACAGATACCGGAGCCATTGTTGCCATTACCATTGCTGCAGCTGCAGTAAGGCTTACTGCTTTTTTCCAGTTTTTCATAATAATTCCTCCTTGATTATCTCTGTCAGGGGTCTGCCGGACATCTTTACCCTCTTTACTAATGGCATATAAGCAAAAAGCCAGCCGGTATGCTTCAGCCGGCTTTGGCTTCCCTGACATCCTTATTTATAATGTAAGAATTATAACATCTTATATTTCCCTGTGCAAGGGAAATTTGTGAAATTCCAATATTTTTTTCCGTCATATAGGGACATTTGACCGTCTATGGCAATATTTCAATACCTGCTTTTGTTGCATTTTTACCATTTTTTCCAAAACCTTTTCCTGCAAACCGGGAAAAGAATCCGGTTAACATAAAAAAAGACATATGGAAAGACACATCTGTGTTTCTCCATACATCTTTAATTACTACAAAATTCTTATGATAAATTAAAAATTAAGCGATTGCTTTCTTAGCGATCTCAGCAAGTGCTGCAAATCCCTCTGCATCATTTACTGCAAGCTCTGCAAGCATCTTTCTGTTGATATCTACATTAGCAACTTTCAGACCATGCATCATTTTGCTGTAGGATAAACCGTTCATTCTTGCAGCTGCATTGATACGAGCGATCCAGAGCTGTCTGAACTGACGTTTTTTCTGCTTTCTTCCTGCATAAGAGCTTGTAAGGGCTCTCATTACAGACTGTTTTGCTACTCTATACTGTTTGGAGCGGGCTCCTCTGTAACCTTTAGCCAGCTTTAATGTACGATTATGTCTTTTCTTTGCGTTTAATCCGCCTTTAATTCTTGCCATTTCTCAAATTTCCTCCTGTTCGTCTTCTTCTATTAGATCTTATAAATATGGTAATGCTTTCTTCATGCTCTTAACATTAGTAGAATCAACAACAGTAGATTTTCTTAAATTTCTCTTTCTCTTCTGAGATTTCTTTGTTAAGATATGGCTCTTATAAGCTTTATTTCTTACTAACTTTCCTGTACCTGTTTTTTTGAAACGCTTTGCTGCTGCTCTACAAGTTTTAATTTTTGGCATTGTAATTTCCTCCTTAATCTGTATCTCTATTATATTTAACGCTTTTCCGTTAAAAACATAGTCATGCTTCTGCCTTCAACCTTAGGTGCCTTTTCCACTGTTGCCACATCAGCAAGAAGTTCAGCAAAATCATCCAGCACATGTCTGCTGTTTGCCATATGTGCCATCTCTCTTCCGCGGAAACGTAAGGTTACTTTTACTCTGTCACCCTTGGAAAGAAACTTTCTGGCGGCGTTGACTTTCGTATTAAGGTCATTGGTATCAATGTTCGGTGAAAGTCGCACTTCTTTGACATCGATGGTCTTCTGCTTTTTCTTTGCTTCCTTCTCTTTTCTCGCAAGCTCATAACGGTATTTACCATAATCAATGATCTTGCATACCGGTGGTTTTGCCTGAGGGGCAATTTTTACCAGGTCAAGTCCTGCTGCCTGGGCTTTAAACATCGCTTCCTTAGCGGACATGATGCCAAGCTGTTCTCCGTCCGATCCGATCAAGCGTACCTCTTTGTCTCTGATCTGTTCATTAATCATTAAATTGCTAATTGTAGTGCACCTCCATACCTTAGATAGACTTTCATAACTTCTCGTCGCCCTCATTGTCATCTACGCAGAAAAAAAGCGTGGACAAAATCCACACTCTGTTATCACACCCACTGACAGAATCTGCCCCTGGTCACTGTGTAATATAAACCCAAGCCGCAGCCATAATGCGCTAAGGTGAGAGTGGAACTCTGCTTTGTTTTCTTACGTACTCATATAAACTATCACGTTTCACCCCGTAAGTCAAGTACTTTTTTGTTTTTCCGAATATTTTTCTGTATACATATTTTTATTTTTTCCGGGCATCCTTATTCTGTAGAAGGTCAGGAGCAGAAATCTGTTCTGGCCCAATAATAATACCAACCAAAGGAGGATATCAAAATTATGACTATTCTGAAATGTTCAGCAGCAAACTGTATTTACAACAAGGACCAGCTCTGTTCCAGAGGTAATATTGACATCAATGGTAAAAATGCAGCTTCCCCCAATGAAACCAACTGCGACAGTTTCCAGGAACGTTCCGGCAGTTCTGTGACTGACCGCTACAGCTGCGGCTGTGGCTGTGAGAAAATTCAGATTGACTGTCAGGCCCACAATTGCACCTATAACAGTGACTGTAAATGTACAGCCTCTTCTATTCAGGTAGAGGGTTCCGGTGCCCACAGCTCTGCTGATACAAAATGCAGCACTTTCCAGTACCTCTGATTTTTTCCGAAAAAATACAAAAAGGCATGTCCCATCAGACATGCCTTTGCATTTCTCATATGATTATCTGTTTTTCAGGAAATCCGGAATCTGAATATCCTTTTTCTGAACTGTGCTGGAAGGTGTCTTCGTTGTTCCGAATGGTGTTGCATTCATAGTCGGAAGACTGAAGCTCGGCATATTCAGAGTAGGTGCAGCAGTTGTTGAAGCAACTGTACTACTAGCTCCTAATGGCTGGGAAGAAGGTCTTCTTGCACCAAAGGAAGAAGCTGTGTTTCTTTTTCCGAAAGGGGCTGCCTGAAGATTCTCATCATTCAGACCTGTGGCAATTACTGTAATTCTGCAGTAATCAGCAACAGTATCATCATACATAGCACCAAAGATAATATTTGCATCCTCTCCGGTAAGCTCCTGTACATAGCTTGCTGCATCATTTGCATCCATAAGAGAGATGTCTCCGGAGATATTAATGATTACATGAGTAGCACCCTTGATGGTAGTTTCCAGAAGAGGTGAGGATACAGCCTGCTGAACAGCCTCCATAGCCTTGTCATCTCCTCTTGACTCACCGATACCGATGTGGGCAATTCCCTTATCTGTCATAACTGTCTGAACATCAGCAAAGTCAAGGTTGATCAGTGCCGGCAGGTTGATCAGGTCTGTAATACCCTGTACAGCCTGCTGAAGAACCTCATCAGCTTTCTTCAGAGCCTCCGGCATGGTTGTCCGGCGGTCTACAACTTCCAGTAATTTATCGTTTGGAATAACGATGAGTGTGTCAACTGCTTTCTTCAGATTCTCAATACCTGCAAGGGCATTATTCATACGTGTTCTTGCCTCAAAACGGAAAGGCTTGGTAACTACGCCGACTGTCAGGATACCCATTTCCTTCGCTGCAGCAGCGATTACAGGTGCAGCACCTGTTCCGGTTCCGCCACCCATACCACAGGTAACGAACACCATGTCTGCGCCCTCCATTAACTGTTTCACTTCTTCAATGCTCTCTTCTGCAGCTTTCTGCCCAACCTCAGGCTGTGCTCCTGCACCAAGTCCCTTAGTTATCTTTTCGCCAATCTGAAGTACAGTCGGAGCTTTGCAGAGAGTTAAAGCCTGTTTATCAGTATTTACACCTACAAACTCTACTCCCCCGATGGATTCCTCCACCATTCTGTTTACTGCATTATTTCCGGCTCCACCTACGCCAATTACAATAATCTTTGCAGATGATTCAGCCTCATTTGACATAATCTCTAACAATGTACTTCCTCCTTTATTTCTATCTGATATCCTTCTCAGTAATTTATGTCATAGCTACATATAGATATATCATATATTTTTTTCGGAAATTAATCAACCATTAATTTCGTTTTTTTCTACTTTTTTTCGGGAAACTTCTCTCTTTTATGCTGCGGGAGCCTGTTTTTCCGGGTTTACAGGAGACTCTCAATACTCACTGTCATAGCTGTCATTGTACCCACTGTCATAATCGCCGCTGTAATCTTCATTATCTTCATCGTAATCTCCGCTGTCATCCCCGTTATAATCACTTTCATTTTCACTCTGGCTTTCTTCCCCTGAACTTTCCTCATCTGCGGAAGTGCCATCAGATTCGTTTTCCTGAGCATCCAGTGACTCCTGGGTTGGCTTTGGTCCTACATAATTGCCATCGGCATCATATTCGCCTTCTCCTGTATAATCTCCCTCTTCGTCATATCCACCATTCCAGTTTTCTATGGCTTCATCCAGGGCAGTCCGGGGTCTGGCACCCACATAATTACCATTTTCATCATATTCACCGTCCCCGGTATAATTTCCCTGCTCATCATATCCGCCATTCCAGTTTTCTGCTGTCACAGGCTCCTTCTCTTCCTCAAAGGTATTGGTATCTGTAGAAACACTTTCCATATGAAGGATTCCTTTCTTGCCCGTGAGCTTAGGCAGAATCGCAATCACCCGGTTCATCTTTTCCTCCAAATCTTCATCCTTGCCCAGCTGTACCGTAATGTCACCGTAAATCAGACTGATGGAATAACTGCTGTCAAACTGGATGTGATCCGGTATCATTTCATTTTTCTGGAAAATAGTGGACAGCGCAACTGCTGTATTCAGTACAGAGTCTCCTTTGATATCCAGCTTCTCATCCATAACAACACTGTTTACCTGAATCCCGTCAAAATAAGGTACAGACTCATCCCTGGTTTTGGAGCCCTCCACAAAAATACCATTTCTGTCAAAAAAAACATAACTGTCCAGATAATGAATACACCCCACAGGCTTTTTCTCTTTTACACTGATACAGATTGTATTCCGGTTGATCTGGGTCACCTTGAATGCATCTACAAAAGCAACATCATCTGTATCTGTTGTGCTGTATATCATCGGTGCAAGCACAGAGTTAGAGGCCAGCGGTCCCCGCAGCACCATCTTTTTTACTTCTTCATCTGAATAATGAGTGGTTCCTCTGACCTGCACAGAATCTACTTTATAATAAGTAAATAAAACAACTGCTGCTGCCAGGAGGCCCAGGCCAACAATATATGCTGTTATTTTTTTTGTTTTTTTATTCATATTCCTTCTTTCTGGTACCGGACTGCCATATCCTGCAGCCCAAAGCTTTCAGATCTTCACAGATATGTTCATATCCCCGTCCGATCAGCTCAGCACCACGGATACAGGTCTCTCCTTCTGCCATCAGTGCGGCCAGTACAAGTGCTGCCCCGCCTCTCAGATCTCCTGCTTCCACTTCTGTTCCTCTTAGCGGAAATCCTCCGGTGATCCTGGCCCGGTTTCCTGTTATCTCAATATGTGCACCCATTTTTCTCATCTGACAGGCGCTGCCGAATCTGTCCTCAAAAATCTGCTCCTGTATGACACTCTCTCCAGGATTTCCTGTGAGAACAGCCATAAGCGGTGCCTGCAGATCTGTGGGAAATCCGGGATAGATTTCTGTCTGCACAAATGGCACAGGACGACACGCCTCTCTTCCATTGATTTTTAGTGTACCACTTTTCCCGTAATATTGTCCACCTATTTTCTGATATACTTCCAGGAAGGCCTTCATTTCCTCCACTGGTACCCGCGAAAGAGTAATCTCACTTCTTGCTGCTGCAGCTGCACAGATATAGGTTCCGGCTACGATTCTGTCCGGCGGTATCACAAAATTCCCGGATTCCAGCCTGTTTACTCCACATATTCGGATCTGTTTTGTTCCCTCTCCCTTTATATTGGCACCCATGGATTTCAGGAAACGGCAAAGCCAGACCACCTCCGGTTCTTTGGCACAATTTTCCAGGACAGTATCTCCCTCAGCCAGAACAGAAGCCATCACCGCCTGTTGTGTAGCCCCCACACTTACTCTGGGAAAGCAGATGTATCCACCTGTGAATCCGATGCATTTCCCCTTAAGTCCGGATTTTTCCTCCCGGATAACAGCTCCCAGCTTCTTTAATACCATCAGGTGAATATCTATAGGTCTTTTTCCGATGACGCAGCCTCCCGGGTACCCCATTCTGCAGCTGTGGTTTCGTGCCAGTATTGCTGACAGGAGAATAACGGAAGAACGCATTCTTCTGGTAAATTCCCCTGGTATCTCTGTTTTGTCCGCATTGGTACAATCCAGATACAGGTCATGATTCTCCCACCAGGTAACAGCCCCCAGATTTTCCAGTATCTCTTCCATGCAGAATACATCAGAAATCTTTGGGCATCCTTTCAGTATACTGAGTCCCCTGTGCATCAGTGCTGCAGCCATCATAGGCAATGCTGCATTTTTTGATCCCTGTATGGAAATATTTCCTGCCAGTGACTTTCCACCTACCACATGTATTTCCGTCAAATTTTTCACCCCTAAAGGGCCTCTTACTTCCTATTATATGTATAAACTCCTTTTCTGTGACTGCTCACTCCCAGTGCCAGCCCCATTTCACCCAGGAGAAAAACCACAGAGGTGCCTCCATAACTGACAAAGGGCAACGTTATTCCCGTGTTTGGTATGGTATTGGTAACTACCGCTATATTCAAAATCACCTGCATAGCCAGATGCCCCATAATCCCTCCGCAGAGCAAAGCACCCTGAAGATCCGGGGCATGCATAATACTCACACAAAGTCTCCACAAGAGCAATACAAACAAGAGGATCAGTACTACGCCTCCTGCAAGCCCCAGTTCCTCACAGATTACAGAAAATATCATATCGTTCTGGGCTTCCGGGACAAAGCCCAGCTTCTGCAGACTGTTTCCCAGTCCTCTTCCAAAAATCCCCCCACTGCCAATGGCATATAAACCCTGAATTGTCTGAAATCCTTTTTCATACTTTTCCGGATTTCGCCAGATTGCCAGCCGTTCCAGGCGATAGCTTTCTGCAGCCAGAAAAATAACAGCAAAACCGATTCCCAGTACTCCTACTCCTATAAAAGGCAGATATCTGGAATTTGAAACAAAAATAAGCGCCACACCAATTCCCAGAATAATAAGGGCAGTACTCAGATTGTTGGATCCCACAATCCCCACAATAGGAAGCAGTGTAAGCATGGTTCTGAACATAAACCACAGACTGTCTGTTTTCTTTTTCCATCTGTCTATCTGCCAGGTCAGAAAAAGAATAACTGCTACCTTTGCAAACTCTGAAGGCTGAAAGGATAAGGGGCCCAGATTCAGCCATCTTCTGGAACCGTTGATCTCCTGTCCAACAAAAAGAACAGCAACAGACAACACGACAGAAACCAGATATGCCATCGGAGCCAGCTTTACAAAAAAATGATAGTCCAGGTTCATGATCAGATACATGATTCCCAGTCCCAGAGCTGCTGCAAACAGCTGTTTCTTAAAATAGTAGGCAGAGTCGCCGAAGCGCACTCTGCCGTTATATTCACTGGCAGAAAGCAGCATTACAAGACCAAACACAGTCAGCACTACCACCAGCACCAGCATTACAATATCTGTTTTTTCAAAATCTGTCCGTCTCTCTGACACCATCACAGTCTCCTCAAGAGGGCCTTATCTAATCATATTCTACAGATTTCTCACATATTCCTTAAACATATCTCCACGCTGCTCATAATTATCAAACTGTCCCCAGCTTGCGCAGGCAGGAGAAAGAAGTACCGCGTCTCCGGGATTTGCTTTCCGGGCACATACATTAACAGCCTCTTTCAGATCTTCGCAGAGAATAATATGATGAAAACCATGTTTCTCTGCTGCTTCTTTAATCTTCTCCTTTGTCTGCCCGATCAGTACCAGGTATCGCACTTTTCCATCAAAAGCTTCTATCCATTCATCATAACCGGATTCTTTATCATAACCTCCGCCAATAAGCAGTGTGGGGCGATTCATAGCCTGGATTCCCTTGATCGCAGCATCCGGATTGGTTCCCTTGGAGTCATTGTAATAAACTACCCCGTTCTTCTCTGTCACATACTCAATTCTGTGAGCCACTGCAGTAAATTCGCAGATACTCTTACGGATACTTTCCATACTGACCCCATCATAATAAGCCATGGCTACTGCAGCCATTACATTTTCAAAATTATGCTTACCAAGGAGCTTCAGTTCTTCTGTTCTCACCACTTCTATGGTTTCTTTTCCATCTTTCAGAATAATCTTATCACCATCCAGATAGATACCCTGTTCCAGTTCTCTCTCACTGGAGAAATATACCACTCTCGGCACCAGATTTTTACCAAATTCACGCAGAACCTCATCCTCATAGTTCAGGACACAGATATCCTCAGTTCCCTGATTTTTGGTGATCAGTTCTTTTACCCGGATGTATTCCTCCATAGTATGATGACGATTCAGATGATCCTCTGTAATATTCAAAATCGCAGAAACCTTCGGTGCAAACAGATCAATGGTCTCTAACTGAAAACTGCTGATTTCTGCCACTGTTACAGAATAAGGTTTCATCTCCAGCGCTTTGGAAGTATAAGGGGTTCCGATATTTCCTACCACAAATACAGATTCCCTTGCATCCTGCATAATCTTTCCAAGAAGCGCAGTGGTAGTTGTCTTACCGTTTGTACCGGTGATGGCCAGTACTTCGCCTGCCCCCACCCGGAAAGCAAGTTCTACCTCTCCCCAGACCGGAATCCCCTTTGAATAAAAGTTCTTTACAACCGGAATATCTGTAGGTACACCAGGACTTAAAACCACCAAATCCAGACTGTCAATTACTTCTTCCGGAAGATTTCCTGCATAAATCTCTAATGGATAGGTTCCGTTGGTTTTATGTACTACTGCCTCTTTATCAATATCTGCATTTCCGTCATAAATAACAGGAACAGCACCTACCTTTGCCAGAAGATCAGATGCTCCGATCCCGCTTTTGCCGGATCCAAACACCAGAACCTTTTTTCCCTGTAATTCCATAATAATTTCCTCCTTATAAAGCCAGCAGAGCGATCATACACATCACAGCCGTCACCACAGAAAAGACTGCGACCACTCTGGTCTCAGACCATCCGCACAGTTCAAAATGATGATGGATCGGTGCCATCTTAAAAATACGTTTTCCGTGAGTTGCCTTGAAATATGTTACCTGGATCATAACAGAAAGCACCTCGATCAGATAAATCAGACCTACCAACAGGATAAATAAAGGCATCTGCATCACATAGGCTGTACCAGCCACAAAGCCTCCCAGGGCAAGGGAACCGGTATCACCCATGAACACCTTCGCCGGATAAACATTGAATAAAAGAAATCCCATAAGACTACCTACTACTGCACAGGTGATCGGCTCAATGCCTGATTTCAGTCCAATAGATACCACAGAAAAGAACACTGCTACAATGAGAGTCACACTGGAAGCAAGACCATCCAGTCCATCTGTAAAGTTCACTCCGTTTACAGTACCGATCACTGCAAAAAACAGTATCGGATAGGCAAGCCATCCCAGATTCAGAAAATGTCCGCTCCAGAACGGAATCCGCATAGTCAGAGAAATATCTGTATATCTGACAATATAAAATACAAAAATTGCAGTCAGCACAACCTGAAGAGAAAACTTCTGTGCAGGCATCAGACCATCCGAACGTTTCAGAACAACCTTCAGATAATCATCAAGAAAGCCGATGATTCCAAATCCAAGTGTCAGAAACAATACAGGAATGATCTTTGGATAATCCTTTACATAAAACAGAGCAGTCACAGCTGTGGCAATCAGAAAAATCACACCGCCCATAGTAGGAGTTCCCGCCTTTTTCAGATGAGACTGTACACCCTCTGTTCTCTCCGTCTGTCCCATCTTCAGTTTCCTGAGAAAAGGAATGATGACCGGTCCTAATATAACGCTGATGGCAAATGCGATCAGTACAGGGATTACAACTTGAAATTCCATCTCACACCTCATTCATTCTTTCGTTTTTTGATTTTAAAGCAATTCTTAGTATAAGTCTTTTCTCTATATTTATCAACCCTCTGAGCTGTTTTCCCCCGTTTTTTCGATTCCCAGATAGGGAAGTATATTTTCAAAAATACTACGGATCACCGGTGCTGCAACGGTCCCCCCGTAATAAACTCCTTTTGGATCATGAATAATACACAGGCCCAGCACCTGAGGATTTTCTGCAGGCGCAAATCCCAGGAAGGAGGAAATATATCGGCAGGAACTTCTGGGCAGTGTCTGGGATGTTGCTGTTTTTCCGCCAATGTGATATCCCTGGATCCCGGCATTTTTTCCTGATCCCAGAGAAACAACTTTTTCAAGAATTTCTCTTATTTGTCCGGAGGTTTCGGAAGAAACAATTCCTTCCTTCACAGGATAAACCAGTTCTTCTGCTTTTGTCTGTTCTCTGTCAGATACTGCAGTTCCAAAGTGCGGTGTCACACGCCGTCCTCCATTGATCAGAGAACTGACAGTAACAGCCAGCTGAATGGGCGTGATCTGAAAGGACTGTCCAAAGGAAACCGTAGCCAGCTCTACCTCTCCCATATTTTTTTCCTGGTGCATGATCGTCCTGGCTTCTCCCGGCAGATCCACACCAGTTTTGGTAAGCAGCCCGAATTTTCGGAAGTATCTGTAATATCTGTCCACTCCCAGCCGAAGACCTACCTGGATAAACACCGGATTACAGGAATTCTGTGCTCCCTCTACAAAATTCTGGGGACCATGGCCGGTTCTTTTGGCGCAGTGGATCCGGCGATCCTTTACCAGGATATATCCCGGGCAGTAAAACCTGTCATCCACAGATACTACCCCTTCTTCCAGCCCTGCAGCCATTGTTATGATCTTGAAGGTAGATCCCGGTTCATAGGTATCATTCAGGCAGGGATTTCTCCACATCTGATTCAGACGTTCCTGCTTTTGCTCCTCTGTCATTTCGGCTGTATCCCTTGGGGTATTCAGAGTAAAAGGATCATTCAGATCAAATTCAGGTACATTAACACAGGCATAAATTTCTCCATTCTGAGGATTCATGATCAGAATAGAAACTCTTTCTGCCTGTTTTTCCTCCATTACCTTCAACGCCTCCTGCTGAGCATATTTCTGAATATTAATATCCAGACTTAACCACAGGCTTTTCCCTTCCTCCGGCTCCTTTCTCCGCTCACCCAGGCTGTCCAGTTCTATGCCTCTGGCATCTGTGGTAGTAAGGATCTTTCCCGGTTTTCCTTTCAATATTTCATCATATTTTACTTCCAGCCCGATAATTCCCTGATTATCACCTCCTGTAAATCCCAGAACCCTGGAAGCCAGGCTTCCATATGGGTAGTATCGTTTATAATCCTCATCCACCTTTACCCCGTCCAGCCTGCATTCCCGGATAGCATCTCCTGTACTTTTATCTACATTGGTCTTTATCCTCTCTATGGAAGAAATCTTTTCTACTCTTTTCATTACATCCTCTTCTTTCATTCCCAGCTTTTCTGCCAAAATCCGGATGATCTTCTCTGGATCCCTGATCTGGCTGTGAATAACAGAAACTGTACAGACTGTCCGGTTAGAAGCCAATACTTTCCCCCTGGCATCCAGGATAAGCCCCCTGGCCGCCTTAATGTCCCGTTCTCTTTCATGAAGCTCTTCTGCCCTGTCATAATAGCGTTCAGGACAAAAACACATAAGATAAGCCAGCCTTCCTATAAGTCCTGCCATGATCAGAACACAGCAGAGAAAAACAGTCCAGCTTTTTTTCTTATGAAATGTCATCAGTTTTTTCATCAAAAATCCCCTGAAGAGAAAAGTCATAGTAATATATGATTTTTCTCCCCAGGGGTATCACTTTACTTGTTATTTACAGAATATTTATTTAAAAAATATTTTATTCCAGTCCTGCTTCCTCATTGGTAATTCCTTCAGATTCTGCATTGTTATCCTCAGTGGTATCTGATTCATCCCCCTCAGGGGGTGCAGGTGCATCCAGGTTGGAAACACCGTCCTCTGCTGATTCCGTGGCTGTTCCATTCTGAGAAGAAGCTTCCGGCAGATTTTCAGACAATTTGTAATTGCCCTGTTCGTCCAGCAGATGTTCACCATTGCTGTCCAGAAGATATCCATTTTCATCTATACGGTTACCATCCCAGTCGATCAGATTTCCCTGGGCATCTACCAGTCTGCCATTCTCATCCAGGTTACTGCCTGTAGTACTCTTCAGATGTCCGGAAAATCCTTCCCACAGTTCTGTCTCAGGAATGGTTCCGTCCTCGGATTCATCCGGCTTTACATTCAGATAGGGAAGAAGCTCTGAGAGGATACCCTGGGCAATGTACTGCGGATAAGTACTGTTTGCCTGTTCCTCTGTATTGGGCTCATCCACAACCACATAAATTACCACTGCCGGATCATCCACCGGCGCAAATCCGATAAAGGATACCAGATATTTATTATTTCCACGGGGATATTTCTCTGCAGTACCTGTTTTACCGCCTGAGCTGTAGCCCTGTACCTTGGAGTGACGGCTGGTACCCTGCTGTACACTCAAAGCCATATAGCTTCTGATGTCACTGGAAATCCCTGAGGAGATCGTCTGCTTCAAAAGAGTCGGTGTCATGGTTTTGACTGTACTTCCCGCACTGTCAAGAATCCTTGTCACCAGATGAGGCTGATAATAATAGCCCCCATTGATAACAGAACACATAGCATTGATTTCCTGGATCATAGTACAGGTAAATCCCTGTCCAAAAGCTGAGCAGGCCAGCTCTGTCTCACCCATGGACTCCTCTGTATGGATAATGCCGGCACCTTCATTAGGAAGATCGATGCCGGTTCTTGTTCCAAAATTAAACAGGCTCTGGGCTTTTACAAACTGCTTGGCTCCCATTTTTGCACCGATCTGCATCATGGCATCATTACAGGAATTGGCGATTACCTCTCCCAGGGTTTCTGTCCCATGGGCATTTGGCCATACCGCACATTTGATCAGAGTATCTCCAAAGGTCTGGGATCCGTCACACACAAAGGTGTCAGACTCCTGAATGGCTCCCTTTTCCAATGCAGAAGCCATAACAATCGGTTTTACAACAGAGCCGGGTTCATAGGCATCTGTGACACAGAAATTACTCCACATGCCATTTAGTGCTTCTACCGTCTCATCATCATTCATTGCTTTGATCTGGTCTTCTGAATATATGACGGAAAGATCTCTGGGATTATTCAGATCATAGCGGTCTCCTCCATCCATGGCAATGATCTCACCTGTAGATGGGTCTTCCACGATCACACCAATATTCTTGGCACCCATTGCTTCCTTGAAACCATTTACATATTTCTCTACAATCTGCTGCGCCCCAATGTCAATACTGGTCTGGATACTCTTTCCATTGGTGGCTGGAATGATGGTCTGTTCCACATCTGAATCATTATTGATATATCCATATTGTCTGCCATCCACGCCTGTGAGAGTACTGTTATAATATCCCTCAAGACCGCTGTCTGCCACATCACGGTCCAGAGTAAAGCCAATCGTATCGCAGGCTGCTTCATTAAACGGATAGGTTCTCAGATAATCCTCTTCAAACCAGACACCCTTGATATTGGCTCTTTCCTTTGTCTGGGACGCACTCAGACCGGAATCCTCGTCTGCTTCCTCATAAGCCTCAAATTCCTTCTTCTTGTCCATGGAAAGCTGCTTGGTCACAATCTGATACTGACTCTGACTGGTATCGGAATCAGACAGCAGTGAACGGATTTTCTCCTCCTCCAGTCCAAGTACCTCCGTAAGAGCCTTGATGGTAGGCTCCACATAATCTTCATCGGAATTCACCGTCTTACAGTCCAGAATCACATTGTAAACCTTATTGCTGGTTGCGAGAATATTTCCGTTCTTATCATAAATATCTCCTCGCTTGGCAGGCAGCGTCTGGCTTTCATATTTCTGCTGGGCCTGGCTGAGAACCTGCTTTTTATACTTACTTCCACTGGTAGCATTAATATAGGTAATTCTTAGTGTTAATGCTACTAAAGCCAGCAATACTAAAGAAAATAGTATCACCAGCTTCTTTTTCATGTTATAGTTTATTTTCTTTACGGGCTTTCCCCGCTGTTTTTTCCCCATATTACTCAATCACTCACCTACTTTATATCCGGTATATCCTGATACTGTCTGACATAGCTGTTTCCAGAGGATGAATAGGTTACAGTCTGATCTTCAGAAGGATACTTCATTCCCAGACTTCCCATTGCTTTTTTCTTGATCAGATTCAGATCCACATTGGAAGTTACCTGACTGTAATATGCATCATTGTCCTCCCTGAGCTGCAAAAGCTCCTCCTCCAGTGCAGCAACCCTACTCATCTTCGCTGTGATCTCTGACTTGTATCTGAGATAATTTACTGAGCAAAAAAGTATGGCTACACATACAACAGCCAGAAACGCTACAAAAGCCCAGTTCATACCCAGAGCCCTCTGTCTGTTCTGCTGTGCCTGTTTACTCAGCTGATGCTGTGTTTGAGGGACAGGCTGAGGCTGTACCCTGCGGTTTCTGCCTGCCTCCTGCCTTCTCTCCGGGATTTCATTGAGCCGTCTGACTGTATTTCCATCCACATATGCTCCCCTGTTTACCGGGGTCTGATATCTATTTCTTCTTGCCGTTTCAGCCCTAGTCGTTCTCCCCATTTTATGCCTCTTTCCAATTAATATACCCTTTCAAAAATCCTGAGCTTCGCGCTTTTGGAACGCGGATTTTCTTCCATTTCCTGCTCCCCCGGAAGAATTGGTTTTCTGGTTATTACCCGACCCTTTGATTTTTTTCCACATACACAAACAGGAAAATCAGAAGGACAGGTACATGGATTTTCATTCTTACGGAAAATCGTTTTAACAATCCGATCCTCCAGAGAATGAAAAGTAATAATACAAAGCCGGCCTCCGTCATCCAGAAGATCGATCATTCCATCCAACGAATCTCTCAGTACATCCAGTTCCCTGTTCAGTTCAATACGAATTGCCTGGAATGTTCTCTTGGCCGGATGTCCTGATTTGACCTGCATCTTCATCGGGATGGACTGTCTGATGATCTCAGTCAACTCTCCGGTTGTAGTGATCGGCTTTGTCTGCCTTGCTGTAACAATATGTCTGGCAATATTTTTTGCAAATTTATCTTCACCGTAATCACGGATGATACGGTACAGTTCTCTTTCTTCATAGCCATTGACAATGTCACTGGCTGTCAGCGTCTGGCGCTGATCCATTCTCATATCAAGAGGCGCATCCACACGATAGGTGAAGCCACGCTCCTCATTATCTAACTGGTAGGAAGATACTCCCAAGTCCAGAAGAATCCCATTGACCTTATGAATCCCCCTTGCTGCCAGTTCCGGTACCATGTAACAATAATTGCTGCGAATGATCGTCGCCTGTTTATAGGCGGCTAACCTCTCACTCGCAGCAATTATCGCATCCTGGTCCTGATCTATACCAATAAATCTCCCCTTGGCAGAAAGCTTCTTACATACCTCCATGGCATGCCCGGCACCACCCAAGGTGCCATCCACGTAGATTCCGTCGGCCTTTACGTTCAAGCCGTCAATGGTTTCCTCCAGCAATACAGATTTGTGTTTAAATTCCATCTCCGTCTCCTGTCTGGATTTCCCCGCGGGATATCACTTGTGAACAATAACATCTCAAACACCCTTATATGACAATTCCCATTTCCTGCATGCTCTCTGCAATACTGTCCATGTCGTCATAATTACAGTTCTCACTCCACTTCTCTTTGCTCCAGATTTCAATCCTGTTCAGATTTCCGGTCAGGACTACATCCTTATCCAAGCCTGCAAATTCACGTAATGTCTGAGGCACAAGGATTCGTCCCTGCTTGTCCAGTTCACACATAGCTGCACCGGCAACAAAGAATCGTGAGAAAGTTCTGGCGTTCTTATTTGTAAGTGGTAAAGCTCTGAGTTTCATTTCAAAGGCCTCCCACTCATCCATCGGATAAATGGAAAGACAACCATCAAGTCCCTTGGTCAGGACAAACTCTTCCCCTAAGAGCTCCCTGAATCTGGAAGGGATGATCAGACGCCCCTTAGCATCTATTGTATGATTGTACTCGCCCATGAACATATTACTCACCTACTCTCGTGAAGTCTGAATCTCCCCTTCAGGCTTCCGGATGGTAATGGTTTCATCTGCCACTGTTCCCCCATTTGCCACCACTAATCACCACTTTCTACCACTTATGTAACAATAATAAACTATTTATGTGGAAAAAACAAGAGCTAAACCAATATTTTTTATTCTGTTTCTATCCACAAAAAAAAGCTCTTTTCAGAGCTTTTTCCATATATATTGATCTGTATTCTATTCTTCCTGCTTTTCAGATGCCTTATCAGAAGACTTTCTCCACTGACTGGGAATATGGGCATATTCCAGGTTCTCCCAATTGTCTGTTTCTCCCTGGATTTTATCCTCCTGAATAGTTTCTTCCTCCTGGACAGGTGGTTTTTCTGATGGTTTTTCTGATGGTTTTTCTGATGGTTTTTCTGATGGTTTTTCTGATGGTTTTTCTGATGGTTTTTCTACTGGCTCTTCCGTTTTCTTATCCACTGGCTTATGTTCCCTTCTGGATTCCTCTTCTTCCCGGAAAACCCTTTCTCTGCGGATCTTGCGGATATCTGCACGTTTCTTGACCATAACACGCCGCACTGTCACAATCGGAACAAAAACAACCACCAGTACTCCGGAAATCAACAGTGAAATATCCACTGATGTTCCGGGAATATACAGTTTATCTGTTCTCAGCCATTCACAGACAAAACGTCCCAGTCCATATCCTGCAAGATACCACATAAACAGCTCTCCCTGATATCTCTTCTTTCTCCGAAGTGCCAGAAGTACCAGGAGCAGTAACAGGCACCAGAGACTCTCATAGAGAAACACCGGCTGGACCTGGATAAAGGACACTCCATCGATTGTCAGAAGGTTATCACGCATAGCTCCCGACACTTCTCCGGAACGAACCGCAGATATAGGAAGCTGCATGGTCAGAACTCCATCTGTATATTCCCCAAAGGATTCCCTGTTAAAAAAATTACCCCAGCGTCCCACAACCTGCCCCAGAAGTACCCCCAGGCTGACTGTATCTGCCATCTGCCAGAAAGGCAGCTTTGCCAGTCTGCAGAACAGTGTCGCAGCAAAGACACCGCCAAGTAATCCACCATAAAAAGCATATCCGCCATTTCTCACATCAAAAATTGTCCGGAGATTTCCCTGATACAACTCCCAGGAAAAAATAACATAAAACAGTCTTGAACCCACCACGGAAGCAGCCAGGGAAAGTATCATCATATCCAGATATTTATTCTGGTCTTCATGATTCCTTCCTGCCTCCAGTACCACAAGTCCCATTCCCAAAAGGGCACCTGCCGCAATAAGCATCCCATAAATTGTAAATTCCATTCCGAAAATCTGAAATGCCCTGGGCACATAGTCCAATACCAGATTTATTCCCGGAAAACGAATTGACATATCCATATATCACCTTTTTATTATACGTTAAAGCGGAATAAGATCACATCTCCATCCTGCACAACGTATTCCTTACCTTCCATTCGCACAAGCCCTTTTTCTCTGGCACCGGCATAGGAGCCACAGTCCAGCAGATCCTGATAATTCACAACCTCTGCCTTAATAAATCCACGTTCAAAATCTGTATGGATCTTACCTGCTGCCTGAGGAGCTTTGGTACCGATCTTAATAGTCCATGCTCTGGTCTCATCTTCCCCTGATGTAAGGAAGCTCATCAGTCCCAGAAGATGGTAGCTTGCTTTTACCAGTTTCTCAAGTCCTGATTCTGTCAGTCCCAGATCCTCCAGAAACATTTTTTTCTCATCATCATCCAGTTCTGAAATCTCTTCTTCAATTTCTGCACAAATAACGAAAATCTCACTGTTCTGCTCTGCCGCATATTTGCGCACTGCCTGTACATGGCTGTTGCTTTCACCGTCATCAGCCAGATCTCCCTCTGCTACGTTTGCAGCATAGATCACAGGCTTCCAGGTAAGCAGATTATAAGTTGCCATCCATGCTTCCTCGTCCTCATTTTCCAGTTCCATCGTAATGGCCATCTTGCCGTCTTCCAGATGTGTTTTTACCTTCTGAAGGAAATCCAGTTCTTTGGCAGCTTCCTTATCCATACGTGCAGTCTTTGTCACTTTTGCAATTCTTCTCTCAAGGATTTCAAGGTCTGAGAAGATCAATTCCAGGTTGATGGTCTCAATGTCACGAAGAGGATCGATGCTTCCATCTACATGGATCACATTGGAATCTTCAAAGCAGCGGACTACATGAACGATTGCATCTACCTCACGGATATTTGCAAGGAACTGGTTTCCAAGACCTTCGCCTTTGGATGCTCCCTTTACAAGGCCTGCAATATCTACGAATTCAATTACAGCAGGTGTCACTTTTTTAGAATGATAAAAATCTCCAAGAAGCTTCAGTCTCTCATCCGGCACTGTAACAACACCTACATTAGGGTCGATGGTACAGAACGGATAGTTTGCTGATTCTGCTCCTGCCTTTGTCAATGAATTAAATAATGTACTTTTTCCAACATTGGGTAATCCGACGATTCCTAATTTCATTTTTCTCTATATCTCCTTTAAATGTATTGATTGTACGGTCTTTTTTCAGCATGAATTATATCATATCAAAACTCTTTTGTATACCTCTTGTGTACTTATCCCCTTTGTTCTCAGCAATACGCTTTCCGGTGCACAGGAAAAGTCCGAAAACTATAATCCGAATTTCTCCCTGACAGCAGCAAAATCACGGACAGGCAGCATATTTTCCTGTGTAACACCAATCTGCTTATCCATATAAACAAGGGTATACCATCTGTGAAATTTATATCCGCAGTCTTTCAGTTCTCCCGCATATCTATATCCCATTTTTTCATGGAACTGAATACTATTATAATCAGAATACTCATCTTCCGGTTTCACGATCAGCGAAATTGCCCGTACGACTCCCTGCTCTCTCAGAACTTCTTCCATCAGAGCATACAGCTGTCGTCCCACGCCCGCTCTCCGTACCTTCTGGTTAAGATAAACGGTCATCTCTACATCCCATCCAAAAGCAGCTCTGGGATGAAATCTTCCTGCATAGGAATACCCTATGATCTCCCCCTTATTTTCTGCAACAAAGTAGGGATAATGTTCCAGGATATGGCTGATCCGCTCACGGAATTCTTCCACAGACGGAACCTCATATTCAAAAGTTACTGCTGTGTTTTTTATATAATATGCATAAATTTCCAACAATTGTTCTGCGTCTTCAACTGCGGCTGTCCGAATTTTGATGTCCATGATATTTTTCCTTCTTCCGTTTCTTCATCTTTTGCCAGCTACCTGTCTCTGGACTGGATCATCAACAGGGTTCCTGACTCATATGTAACCCTGGCCTGCTCTTCCTGTATTTCATTACTTACAGTCAGTCCACAATCCAACAGACTCAGATCATAACCATCTAATAAGTATTTAAAACCTTCCAGGCAAAGTCCCTTCACAGCTCCTCCTATGGCAAAAAAAGATACATATTTGCCGAACTGACTGGATTTCTCCAGCACCTTTCCATTCTCTGCCAGCGTCATATAATTATACTGATCCACTAATGCCAGAGAAACCCTTTTCTGACCTGCAAGAATAAGAAGACCCAGATTTGCAATCAGGTGATCCACCCTCCGGCCTGTTGCTCCCAGGATTTCTATTCTCTTTGTTCCCCGCCGGATAGCCAGATTCACAGCACACTGGGTATCCGAATCATCCTTTTCAGGCTTGAGACGTATCACTTCCACCGTACTTAAGTCTTTCAGAAACTCCTCACCCTGAGGAGACAGACTGTCAAAATCACCTACAGCCACATCCGGAAGAAGATGATTTTCCATAAAAAATTCCAACCCTCTGTCTGCAGCAATCAGGCAAAGCTTTTCCCGCCCTGTTCTTTCTATTCTGTTTCTTAAAAAATCGAGGGCAAAATCTCTCTGGATATCGCCCCCGCTTACAATAACCGTATCTTTCATACTGTTCCTCAGTCAATCTCTCTGATTACTTCATTCATTCGCTTCTTTGCATGGCGTACTCCGGAAACCAGATTATCTTTAAAAACATAGGAACCTGCCACCACAAGGTTTGCCCCTGCCTTTAATACAGTTTCCATTGTTTCATCATTGATTCCTCCATCCACCTGAATGTCTACATTCAGATCTTCATCCCGGATCAGGTCACGAAGCTCCTGAATCTTCTCTGTACACTCCTCCAGATATTTCTGACCTCCGAATCCCGGCTGTACAGTCATAACCAGAACCATATCCACATCCTCAAGCATATGGCTGATATCATTTACCGGAGTAGCAGGCTTAATGGATACACCCACCTTTACTCCTGCTTCACGGATCTGTTCTATGGTACGTTCCAGATCTTCACAGGCTTCTGCATGTACAGTGATAGAATCCGCGCCACAATCAACAAAATCTCTGATATACCGTTCCGGTTCTGTCACCATCAGATGCACATCAAAAAATAATTTTGATTCTTTTCGGATTGATTTGATCACTGGCATTCCAAATGAGATGCTGGGTACAAAATCACCGTCCATCACATCAATATGAAGCCATTCAATCCCTTCTTCTTCCAAAATTTTAATCTGTTCGCCTAAACGGTTAAAATCCGCTGATAAAATAGACGGACATAACTGATACATAATCAGAATCTCCTTTTCTCTTTTAATTCTTCATAAAGTCCCAGATAATCTTCATATCTGAGGCTACTGATCTCATGGTTATCCAGTGCTTCCTTTACTGCACAGCCCGGCTCATGGATATGTCTGCATCCCTGAAACCTGCACTGCCCTTCATATTTCCGGAATTCCGGAAAATAATCCTTAAGTTCCTGCTCCTCCATATCTGAAAGATACAGACAGGAAAAACCAGGAGTATCCACCAGATAGGTATCCTTTCCCGCCGGAATAACCTGGGAATGACGGGTAGTATGTTTTCCCCGTTTCAGTTTTTTGCTGATCTCACCGGTCTCCATCTGTACATTTCCCTGAAGGGCATTGGTAATCGAAGATTTTCCCACACCGGAAGGACCAGCAACCACTGTAGTCTTTCCCTGGAGTATTTTTTTTATCTCCTCCATACCATCTCCCTGATAGGTACTGGACAGGATTACCTTATATCCGCAGCTCTGATAGGTCTCATATAAGAAGTCCAGTTCTTCCCTGGTTCCCAGATCTTTTTTGTTAAAGCAGATGGTAACCGGAATATCTGCCTGCTCCATCATGATCAGAAAACGATCCAGCAGCATGAAATTAGGTTTTGGGTTTTCCATTGCAAAAATCACAAAAGCCTGATCCACATTGGCAACTGCCGGGCGGATCAGGGAATTTTTCCGGGGAAGGATAGCAGTAACACTGCCCTCCTTCTCCTTCTCATCCAGCACCTCTATTTCCACATTATCACCTACCAGAGGTTTCCGGTTATCTTTTCTGAAAATTCCTTTGGCCTTGCATTCATATACTTCATTATCCTCAGCATGAATGTAATAAAATCCTGCAATTCCCTTAATAATTTTTCCCTGCATGTACTACTCAGCCTTAGCAAATGTGATGGAGTATTCTCCAAGCTTTTGATAGGTTCCGTTAATTTCCTCAGAAAGATATAAAGTACCCTGGCTGACTCCCGGTGCACCAGTAATATCCAGTGTATACGGGAACTGCAGTGTCTGTCCCTCCAGGATCACAGATGCAGATGGGTTACCATTTACATTCTGTATCAGTTCCAGGCGGATAGGTCCTCCTGAATATCCGATCGGTGTATTCAATGCCTGTGTACATTTCCAGACCTCACCGTTTGCAGCAGCTGCACTCTGCTGTGCCAGATCTGCTGCGGAAGTATCTGTGCCGGCTGCACTATCTGTACTATCTGTACTGCTGCTTTGTGTATTTGAATCGGAAGTCTGTGCAGAAGATGGATCCTGATCTCCGGAGCTTACAGTAAGTACTACATTCACAGTATCCGGATCATCCCAGTCACCTGCTTCCGGTTCCTGGGCAATTACCTCTCCTGCCGGTGCATCTGTGCTCTTCTGCTCTTTAACTTCAATATTCAGAAATTTGCCAAAGGTTGTAATCGCATCATTCTTCGTCATACCAACAACACTTGGTACTTCCACACTGTCACCATAATCAACACCACGGCTGACAACCAACGTAACACTTGTTCCGGAAGCCACCTGATTTCCTGCAGCAGGAGTGGTAGAATATGCATATCCCGGATCCACAAGGGGATATCCGTCATCATTTAACTCACTGTATTCCTTCTGAACATTTACAGTAAGTCCCATATCCTCCAGTGTCTGCTGGGCATCTACGCCTGTCTGTCCATCCACATCCGGAATGGTGATCTGCTGAGTTCCCTTGCTGATATAATACTTAATAGTTGTATATTGCTCAACCTTGCTTCCCTGCGGAATATCCTGAGAAGAAATCGTTCCTTTTGCCATGTCAGAAGCTTCCTCACCCATAGGCTGGATTCCCAGCTTCATATCCTTAGTGATCGTCTTAGCCTCTTCCTCTGTTTTTCCACGAAGATCCGGGACAGTGACCATTTCATCATCCTCTGCTTTCTCGGTCTGAACCTGCTGTTTATTTTCCGTTTTAGCTCCTCCGATCAGACCAGAAGCTTTTCCTGCGATCAAAATGATTGCAATCAGGATCAACACACCCATCAGAAGCATGATAATGGTCATCACTTGACCATTGCCTTTCTTGTGTTTTTTATCCTTTTTGCTTTCCCGCCTCTTCCGTGATGTATCCTCAGGCTCATCATCATAATCCGTCTCATTGATTTCTGCTTCCAGAGCCTCCGGATCAGCCTTTGAAATCTGCTTTGGTGTATGCTTGATCTCACCCAGTTCCGCATCAGAAATCACTACTGTTTTGGCATCGTTATCTACTGATGTGAGCTTTACAAAATCACCCTGGGGATCAATAAGAGAATGCTTCAGATCCCCGATCACATCCTCCATATTCTGGTATCGTCTGTCAACACTTTTCTGTGTACATTTCAATATGATCTGCTCCAGGCTGTGAGGCAGCTCCGGTGCATATACACTTGGCGGTACCATCTCTTCCTGAAGGTGCTTGATGGCAATGGCAACTGTAGTATCTCCGTCAAAAGGAACCCTGCCTGTCACCATCTCATAAAGCGTGATACCCAGAGAATAGATATCACTCTTCTCATCACTGTATCCTCCACGCACCTGCTCCGGAGAACTGTAATGAACAGATCCCATTACATTGGAGCTGATGGTATTGGATGACGCTGCTCTGGCAATTCCAAAGTCTGTTACTTTTACCTTTCCATCCATGGAAATAATAATATTCTGGGGCTTTACATCACGATGTACAATCCCGTGGCTGTGTGCGGCCTCCAGTCCCATGGAAACCTGAATGGCAATGCTGGTAGCTTCCTTTACAGAGAGTCTGCCCTTCTTGGAAATATATTCCTTCAGTGTGATTCCCTCGATCAGTTCCATAACAATGTAATAAACTCCATTGTCATCTCCAACATCAAATACATTAACAATATTTGGATGTGTCAGAACTGCAGCAGCCTGTGCCTCACTTCTGAATTTCTGTATAAAAGTTGTATCTTCCCGAAACTCCGGCTTCAGCACCTTGACAGCGACAAAACGATTCAACTTGTGATCCTTTGCCTTGTATACGTCCGCCATTCCGCCGGTACCTATTTTGCCTAATATTTCATAGCGCTCTGCTATGATCATTCCTGTTTTTAACATTCTTCCACCTCATTTGCGAATGGTTCTATCAATACAATTGCAATATTGTCTTTACCGCCGTTACGGTTTGCCTCACCGATAAGGGTCCTGCCTCTTTCATCCAGGGCCTCATCCCTTCTGGAAAGTATCTCTTTTATCCGGCTGTCCTCGACCATGTTGCTCAATCCATCCGAACACATTAAAATCACACTTTCCGGTTCCAGTTTCAGATCAAAAAAATCTACATCCACTGTCCTTTCCGCACCCAGCGCTCTTGTGATGATATTTTTGTCCGGATGGTTTCTGGCCTCTTCGGCACTGATTTCTCCCATCCTGACCATCTCCTGCACCAATGAGTGGTCTCTTGTTATCTGCTGAAGTTCTCTGTCCGCCACATAGAGACGGCTGTCCCCCACATTGGCCACATATGCATACTGCCCAACGATAGTGGAAACTACCATAGTGGTGCCCATTCCCTTCAGTTTCTCATCCTTCTGTGCCTGCTCAATGATCTCTATGTTCGCACTTTCAATGGCATGACGGATCACCTTAACCGGATTGAAATCCTGATCCTGTCGAATCTCCTCTACCACAACACTGACAGCATGGGAGGATGCATAATCACCAGCATTATGTCCGCCCATTCCATCCGCAACAACAAACAGATTCGGAAGATTCCCAATCGGGTCGGAAGAGGCGAACACATAATCCTGATTCATCTTCCGCTTCTGACCCACATCAGTAGCTGAATATATCCTCATGTCACTTCTCGCTTTCTGTTTTTTCCATATAGCTTTTTCTTAACTGTCCACAGGCACCGTCTATATCACTGCCCATTTCCCTTCTAATAGTAACATTTATTCCACATTTTTCAAGTTTTATTTTAAAATTCTCAACAGCCTGTCGTGTAGAACGTTCAAAAGAGCGTTCCTTAATCGGGTTTACGGGAATCAGATTTACATGACAATTGATATCCCGGATTCTTCCGGAAAGCTCTCTTGCATCCTCATCACTGTCATTCACCCCGGCCACAAGGCTATATTCAAATGTGATCCTTCTGCCTGTCATATCAAAATAGTGGCGGCATGCTTCCAGAACTTCATCCATACTGTATTTTCTGGCAATCGGCATAAGTTCCTGTCTTTTCTCATCATTCGGCGCATGAAGAGAAAGTGCAAGTGTCATCTGCAGCTTTTCTTCAGCCAGTTCATAGATTTTGGGTACCAGTCCGCAGGTAGATACTGTCAGATTTCTCTGGCTGATATGAAGTCCTCCATCCTCTGTGAGAATGTGTATAAACCGCAAAAGATTGTCATAATTATCCAGTGGCTCACCGGTTCCCATCACTACTACATTGGACACTCTCTCACCTGTCAGAGTCTGAATACGATAAATCTGGTCCAGCATTTCTGAGGGAAGCAGACATCTGGTAAGTCCTCCGATCGTAGAAGCGCAGAAACGACATCCCATGCGGCATCCCACCTGTGAAGAAATACATACGGAATTTCCATGTTTGTACCGCATAAGCACACTTTCGATCACATTTCCGTCACTGAGACGAAAAAGATATTTCTGCGTTCCATCCAGTCTGGAAGTCTGTACATCTACCACCTCCAGGGCAGTAACAGGGTATTCCTTCAGCTTCTCTCTGAGCCCCCTGGATAAATTGGTCATCTCATCCCAGGAAGTAACCAGGTGCTCATGAAGCCAGCTGTATATCTGCTTTGCCCTGAAAGGCTTATCCCCCAGAGCAGTAACCAGCTCTTTTAATTCATCAACTGTCATTGACTTGATATCTGTCATTACTTATTTTCTCCTGAATTTTGCAATAAAGAAACCATCTGTTTTGTGCACTCCCGGCAATAACTGAAGATACCCCAGAGCAGTGGTTTCAGAATGAAGTTCCTGAGGAAGGAAAGGATCCAGGCTCTCCAGTTTAAACGGATGATTATTCATAAACCACATCATATTTTCCTCATTCTCTTCTTTTGCAATGGTGCAGGTACTGAAAACCAATACTCCACCTGGCTTCACATACTCTGCTGCCCGATCCAGGATCGTTCTCTGCAGGATTACAATTTCTTCCTGCTTCTGAGGTGTCACTCTGTACTTTATTTCCGGCTTCTTGCCGATCACCCCATAACCTGAGCAGGGTACATCTGCCAGAACAATATCTGCTTTCAATTCCGAATCCACGTCAAAAACAGTGGCATCCATCACTCTTGCCTGCACATTGATGGAATCCAGACGATTGATATTTTCCTCAATAAGGTCCACCTTTTGCTGGCTCACATCTCTGGCATCTACAGTACCATAATCTCCCATCTTATCTCCTACATGAAGGCTTTTTCCTCCGGGAGCAGCACACATATCAATAATATAATCTCCCTTCTTTGGATCTGCAACCTCAGCTACCAGCATGGAACTTACATCCTGTACCTGAATTTTCCCCTGAATAAAAGCATCCAGGGCAAGAATATGATTATAATCAGAAATTTCATATGCATAGGAAAGATAGGGAGCAGGAGTTACCTTTACTCCCTGCTCTGTCAGGCTCCTGTAAATCTCTTCCTGTGGATATTTATGGATCCGGCAGCGCACAGTAACCGGCTTCTCCTTCAGAAACTCTGCCAGAATCATTTCTGTCTTTTCTTCACCGTAAGCTTCCAGCCAGCGATTGACCAGATTTTCAGGCATGGAGTACTTAACAGAAAGAAATCTCACCAGATCCTGCTCTCTGGATGGAAGCTCCAGATTTTTATATTCCCTGGCTATGGTCCGCAAAACTCCGTTCACAAACGGCTTCAGATTATAAAAGCCCTTTCTCTGAGCCAGCTTCACCGCTTCATTGCACACTGCACTGTCCGGTACACTGTCCATGAATTTAATCTGATATACCCCGCTACGCAGGATTTCTCTGATTGCAGGCTTCATTTTATCCACTGTCACCTTAGAATAAGAATCAATGATATAGTCGATCAGAATTCTGTATTCCAGAGTTCCCTCACATACCCGGGTAATAAATGCCCGTTCCTGTCTGGGAAGGAACTGATACTTAGAAAGGGCATTGCGAATGGCAATATGGCTGTGCTTTCCCTCTTCTTCAATTTCAAGTAGTATTTCCAATATTAATTCTCTGGTATTAATTCCATTAGTCACGGTCTCTTCCTCCGGCCAGTATGATTAGTCTGAGAAGCTGCAGAACAGATGCTGCAAGGGCTGCCACATAAGTCAGAGCAGCTGCCACCAGAACCTTCTGTGCTCCCTTTACCTCCTCTTGGGCGATCAGTCGGTTGTTACCCAGCATTTTCAAAGCTCTGGCTGATGCATTAAACTCCACCGGCAAGGTCACCAGCTGAAAAAGGACAGCCAGAGAAAATAAAAGAATTCCCACAGTCAGCAGCGGACGAATGGAGAAAACAAGCCCTGCCAGAAACAACGGCCAGGAGAGAGTAGAGCCAATATTGGCAGCCGGTACAATAGCAGTTCTGATATTCAGAGGAGCATAGTTTACCGCATCCTGGATTGCATGTCCGCATTCATGAGCTGCTACTCCAATGGCTGCTACTGATGTTTTTCCATATACATCCTGGGAAAGAGCAACCTGTCTGGTTCTGGGATCATAGTGATCTGTCAG
Organism: Blautia sp. HCP3S3_C4; assembly: GCF_052064095.1. Taxonomy (NCBI): domain Bacteria; kingdom Bacillati; phylum Bacillota; class Clostridia; order Lachnospirales; family Lachnospiraceae; genus Blautia; species Blautia sp. HCP3S3_C4. The sequence continues at coordinate 158,507 of NZ_JBQHWF010000001.1, read as the reverse complement.
ACTTCCTGCAACAGCCACCACAGAAACATCTGTGATTCCTGCCATGTGCAGAATCTGCTGTGCAGCCTCCGCTCCTGTAAGACCGGAAGTACTGTGGACTTTGCTGTACTTCGCAAAAGTCCCCTTTACTTTGGCTGATGCAGCCAGAGACAGTACCATTCCTATGACCAGCAAAATATAAGTGGGATCAAAATAATATCCGTACATACAATCACTCCTTATGATCTGTAAATCTGCTTCCTGCTTCTATATGGTATCCCCGCAGAAAAGCTTCTGCATCCATCCGTTTTTTACCTTCCAGCTGTACCTCTGTCAGAATCAGTGTTCCATCCTTGCAGGCAACATGAATTCCTTCTTTATCTGTAAGAATAACTGTTCCGGGTGTCTCACCGGAGCATTCTTCATCTGCCCGGCATTTCCATACCTTAAGAGTCTTTCCATTTACAAAGGTATAAGCACTTGGCCATGGATTCAGTCCACGTACCAGTCTTTCCAGTTCCACAGCAGACTTATGAAAGTCCATAAGCCCCATCTTTTTGTTGATCATTGCCGCATAAGGAGTCGGACTCTCCTCCGGCTGCTTTTCCCATACTGCAGTTCCCTGTTCAATAGACGGCAGCGTTTTGATCAGAAGTTCTGCACCGGCCTGGGCAAGCTTTGCAAAAAGACTTCCTCCGGTTTCCTCCTTTTCCAGAGGGATCACAATCTTTGAGATCATATCTCCGGTATCCAGCCCCTCTCCCATCTGCATGATGGTAACACCGGATTCTTTTTCTCCATCGATCACAGCCTGCTGGATGGGGGCAGCTCCTCTGTATTTCGGTAAAAGTGATGCATGAATATTAATGCAGCCATATTTCGGCAATTCCAGCACATCCCTGGGAATGATCTGTCCAAAGGCTGCCACAACAATCACATCCGGAGCAATTTCACGGAGTGTGTCCAGAAATTCCCTGTTATTTTTGACACGCTGGGGCTGATAAACAGGAATTTCATGCAAAAGAGCCTCTTCCTTTACAGGTGTAGGAAGTAAGGATTTCCCTCTTCCTTTTGGTTTATCCGGCTGAGTAACCACTGCTGCCACATCATATCCGGCTTCCACCAGTGCCTTTAAGGACGGCACAGCAAAATCAGGTGTTCCCATAAAAACTATTTTCATATTCTAATCTTATCCTCTCAGTCTTCTTCATCGTAGCTGACCCGGTGAAGCTCTCCCTCCACCAGCTCTGTATACATATGTCCATCCAGATGATCCAGCTCATGGCAAAAAGCACGGGCCAGAAGTCCCTCTCCTTCATATACCACTTCTTCCATATCCTCATTCAAAGCTTTCACCTTTACATGGTCAGGGCGGGTTACCTGTCCTGACATCCCCGGAACACTAAGGCAGCCTTCATCTCCGGTCTGCTCTCCGGACTTCTCAATAATCTCCGGATTGATTAAAATAATCGGTCCGTCACCTACATCAATTACCACAATACGCTTCAGGATACCCACCTGCGGTGCAGCCAGTCCAACACCCATTGCCTCATACATGGTATCCAGCATATCTGTGATCAGGTCCTGGATACGCGGTGTCATTTTATCTACCGGTCTGCTGATTTTTGTAAGTACAGGATCCCCCTCTACTCTGATTGTTCTAAGTGCCATTTTCTAATCTCCTTTTCTCAACTGAAATCAAACTGTATATATATTTTCCGGAAACCGGAATTTATTTCAATGTATTTTTCCATCTGATCCTTGATCCGGACCAGTGTTTTATATTCTTTATGCTTTAAATAAATAACCTGCCTGTAAATATCCTTCACCTTACCTATGGCTGCATAAGCAGGACCTATTACATGCAGATCTTTTTCCCTGTAGATCCTGTGGATATACAGTTCCAGATAATGCATAGCCTGAGTCAGTACTTCCTCATTCTCCCCTGATCCAAGAATTGCCAGCATGTGAGATGCAGGCGGATAATCCAACAGCATACGGTAGCTCATCTCTTCCTCATAAAAGGTCTGATAGTCCTGGGCAGCCGATGCCTGAATACTGTAATGCTCAGGGTGATAGGTCTGAATCACTGCCTCACCTGCTTTCATTCCTCTTCCGCAGCGTCCCACTGCCTGACACAGCAGTTGAAAAGTACGCTCTCCGCAGCGGTAATCCTCTGCATTGAGGGAAAGGTCTGCAGCAATCACTCCTACCAGTGTTACATCCGGAAAATCATGCCCTTTCACGATCATCTGGGTTCCCACCAGTACATCTGCTTCATGAGAAGCAAAGGCTGCCAGAATCTGTTCATAGCTTCCTTTATTTCTGGTAGTATCAAAATCCATGCGCAAGGTTCTGACTCCAGGAAAAGTATCCCTTACAACCTTCTCAATCTGCTGGGTGCCGGCCTTAAAGCCACCAATATAAGGAGAGCCACACTGAGGACATACCTGCGGCTTTCTGGTCTCATATCCACAGTAATGGCACAGCAGTCTGCCATTATTATGCTCTGACAGTGATACATCACAGTGTGGACATTTCACCACAAAACCACAGGAACGGCAGGATACAAAGCCTGCATAGCCTCTGCGGTTCAAAAACAGCATGATCTGTTCTTTTTTCTCCAGCCGTTCTTTCATTTTCTCCTGCAGGGATCTGCTCAAAACCGAGCGGTTTCCCCCTCTCAACTCTTCCCTGAGGTCAATAACTGATACCTGCGGCATTGGTCTGTCCCCATATCTGGCAGTCAGTTTCACCAGACCATATTCACCGCTCTGTGCTCTGCTGTATGCTTCCAGAGAAGGAGTGGCTGATCCCAGAACAACTCTGGCATGTTCAATCCCTGCTCTGGCAATGGCGGTCTCCCTTGCGTGGTATCTGGGAGAACTTTCACTTTTATAGCTTGGCTCATGTTCCTCATCTATTATGATCAGCCCCAGATCCGGAAAGGGGGTAAACAATGCAGAACGGGGACCCACCATTACCTGGACTCCCCCTCCCCTTGCACGCTTAAACTGATCATAGCGTTCTCCCTGGGACTGTCTGGAATTAATGACAGAAACCTTCTCTCCAAACCTGGCATAGAACCGCCTCACAGTCTGATAAGTCAATGCAATCTCAGGGATCAGCACAACAGCCTGCTGGCCCTTTGCAAGTATTTCCTCGATCAGCCGCATATATACCTGGGTCTTACCGCTTCCGGTCACTCCCTGAAGCAGTACCGGCCGTGGCTCAGGCCTTTCCCATTCCTGCAGTATTTTCTCTGCTGCCTGCTCCTGCTCCCGGTTCAGAGTCAGAGCCGGTTCTCTGGGAATGTCCTTTCCATCTATAGAATTACGAAAAATTTCATCATACTCTATACGCAAGACTCCCTGCTCTTTCATTTTTCCCACAACAGCAGAAGTAGCTCCAAGCTCTTTTGCTGCCAGAGTATACTCCAGCCGTTTTTTGTCCAGAAGCTCCCTCAGGAGCCTTGTTCTCGCTTTAAACCTGGTTTTTTCCAATCCTTCCAGAATTTTTCTTCCCTCTTCCTCTGAAACGTTCAGACAGAGATATCTCTTCTCCTTTGCCCGTATCTTCTCCTGTATGGGAAGAACCGTCTTCAATGCCTGGATCATGGTAGAGCCATAATTTTCCCTCATCCAGGCCGCCAGAATGATCAGTCTGGATTCTGTTGTCTCCTGTCCGCTGCTGCACTGAGAAATCGCCTTTATCCTGTCAGGATCTACCTTTGGCTTATCCGTCAGGCCTATCACATATCCCTTACGGATCTTATTTCCGTTTCCAAAAGGGATGGATACCACCATCCCTACCTTTATTTCCTGCTCCAGTTCTTCCGGCACCCTGTACTGAAATGTTTTATCCAGCTTTTCACTGGAAATATCTATTATTATATCAGCATAAATCATAATTAGTCATTATTTGCCTGCAAGGATATCAGCAATCAGTACTCTCTCATCCATTGGATATTTCTTGCCTTTGATCTCCTGATAATCCTCATGTCCCTTACCGGCCAGAACAATAATATCTCCCGGTTCTCCGTGGTGGATCGCATAGGCGATCGCTTCCTTACGGTCTATGATCTCCACATATTTACCGTTAGTCCTGGCCATTCCTGTTTTTATATCATCAATAATAGCCTGGGGCTCCTCATCCCTTGGGTTATCCGAGGTAATGATCGTCAGATCTGCCAGCTTTCCTGCCACCTCTCCCATTTCATAACGGCGAAGCCTGGAGCGGTTTCCTCCACATCCGAACAGGCATACCAGTCTGTGTGGATGATATTCCCGCAGTGTGGTCAGAAGGCTTTCCAGTGCCATTGCATTATGTGCGTAATCGATCATCAGTGTAAAGTCCTCAGACACCTTCACCATTTCAATACGTCCCTTTACCCTTGCCACTTTCAGAGCCTTCAGGATATTCTCCTCTGATACTTTAAAATGGCGGCAGATGGCAATGGCAGTTAAAGAATTATAGATGCTGAATTTACCCGGAATATCGATTTCTACCGGAAAGTCAAGCAGTCCTCTCAAATGATAGGAAATTCCCAGATATCCCTTACCTCCCACCAGCTTTGCATCCTCAGCCCGAAGATCTGCCTCCGGTGAAAATCCATAAGTCTCAAGCTCACAGGTATGTCCCTGTATGATTTTCTCAAAATGCTCATCATCTCTGTTTACAATCCCTGTTTTGCACTGTTTCAGCAGCAGCGATTTACATCTGAGATAATCATCGAAATCCTTATGCTCATTTGGCCCGATATGATCCGGCTCAATATTGGTAAAAATACCAAAATCAAAGACAAAGCCCTGTGTTCTGTGAAGCATAAGTCCCTGGGAAGAAACCTCCATTACCACACAGTCACAGCCTGCTTCAACCATATCATGGAAATATTTCTGAACCATATAAGATTCCGGTGTGGTATTGCTTGCAGGAATCACCTTATCACCGATGATGGCCTCGATAGTTCCGATGAGCCCCACCTTATATCCGGCATTTTCAAGAATGGATTTTACCATATAGGTAGTTGTGGTTTTTCCCTTTGTTCCTGTAATACCGATCGTTTTCAATTTTTCTGCCGGATATCCGAAATATGCGGCAGAAATAAATGCCATGGCATAGCGGCTGTCCTCCACAAGAATAACAGTCACATCTGCAGGAGCCTCAACTTTCTCCTCCACTATCAGAACTTTCGCACCTTTTGCGATCACATCCGGCACAAATTTATGTCCGTCCACAACCGCCCCGCGGATGCAGATAAAAAGAGAACCCTCTTCTACCTTTCGGGAATCATATACAACGTTTTTAACTTCCTGGTCTGTGCTTCCCTGAATACAGGTATACTCCAGACGCTCTAATAAGGATATTAACTTCATTGATGTCCTCCATATTTTTATATACTCTATATTAGAATAGCACACCTCCATTCTCGTTTCAACGTTGTTTTTTGGCAGCTGCCGCTCCTACAATAACTGCGCACACACATAAGGCAAGAAAAAATGTTCCTTTTGTATCATCTCCTGTGCTGGGCTTGGAGGCTGTCTCATAGGCGCTCCCTGATTTCGAACCTGACCCATAGGACTGATAAGAAGAATAGGTCTGTGTGATCTGTGGTGTTACCGTCACCTCCGCAGACTTCACAGTCACCTCTGACCGAGATTTCATATTCGTTGTCCCGGTCTCATCAGAAATAACAGTTACCTCATTTACCAGCTCCTGACTCTCAAAATATTGAGGAATCGTTACAACCGCATAAAGCCCCAAAGCCTCTCCCGGTGCAATGCTGGAAATCAGCGCCTGTGTTCTTGTACTGTTTAAGGTTACTCCCTCCTTTGGCATAAACTGAGCCTGAATATTTGCATTTAGAAATCTCTCTGTGCTCAGAACAGAATGAAGTGTTTTTTCTCCTGTATTACGGATACATATCTGATAGGTAATCGTATCGCCCGGAAAGGCTTCCGTTCTGTCCGCTGTTTTTTCCACTTCAAAAGAGGCCTTCAGTCCTTCTACTTTAATCTGGCATGAAGCCTGACAGCCAATCAGTTCTTCTCGTCCCGGATGTTTTGTTTTTACAGTTACCGTGTGAAACAAATCTCCCTCCTTATTTTCATCCGGCAGAAGCGTCATCCGAAGTCTTCTGCTCTCTCCTGGGTTTAATGCAGCCAGAACTGCTTCTTTGCCATCTACATAAAAATCTGATTCAGACTCCCACACTGCCCGGATATCTTCCATGGAAAAACTGCTTGAAAACTGAATGTCTGTTAAAGGAAGCTGGCCTGTATTGGTCACATCCAGAATATAATTTACCGGCTGTCCGGCTTTTGTTTTCTCCACATCTGCCCTAAGAACTGCTTCGATTCCTGTTTTTGCCGCGTTTACCAACAACTCAGGGGAAGGATTGGAAACCAGGGTCTGAAGTTCTTCTCCTTTTTTTTCCTGTAAAAATGTACCCAAGCCCGTCTGGTCCTTTTGTAAGGGTTCATCCTGTACCACCGGATAAGTTCTTTTCTCCCAGGAAAGCTGATATTCCGGACGCAGTGTTACCGGAACAGTCAGTGCATAATAGTCCTCTGTGATTTTTTCCATCTGCAGATGTTCCGTAAGGCGAAGTATTTCCGTATCTTCTCCCTTCTGGTTCTTTATGGAAACAGTTTCTGCTGTAATTTCTTCCGGAAGAGAAGCTGTATCCAGAAAGAAATATTCAGATATGTATGTAGTCAGAATATATTCCTTCTTTTCTTCCGGAATTGCGGGATTTTCAGTTTCGTTCACAGGATTGTCAACTTTACCAGAAACCTCTTCTGTCTTTGCGTCTTCGCCAGTCTCCACACTTTCTCTGACTTCTGTCTCCTCTGCAGCTTCAGCTTTCTCCGCTGCTCCACCTTCCCCAAAGTCTTCTTCCGCCTTCTCCCCCGCATCTTCTGTAAAGCTTTCTGTCTCCATTTCCGCCTGGATTTTCTCCTGTTCCTGATCCACTTTACTGACATCTTTCAGAGTATTCAGTCCGCTAAGCCGCAGGGTCAGCTCTGCCTTATAGTTTTCCTCATCTGTCCATTTTGCGCTTTGTTCTATATTCAGAACCGGCGCCACCAGTTCTGCCCCTGATACCTGCATTTCCTGAAATGGTACACAGATGCCTGAAAGAATAGCTGCCATGGCAAGTACTGCTGCTTTCGTCTGATTCCATATTCTATTTTTCATATTATCGTCTCCTAATAATTTATTTCATGAAAATTTCGCAATCTGCGATCTTTTACTGTCGTTTCTCATGCCGCATTCCTACTGCCGGCTCTTTTTCATCTCAGCCTACAGGTCTGCATCTTATCCAGGAGTACAGAACAATCATACAGACATAAGCATCCCCCCTCCTTGCCAGACAGATCATCAATCTCCGTCTTCCATTTAATGATGTTTTGTGAAATAATACACCGAAACAGTGCCTGAAAATCATCTCTGCAGAATGCAGAAACAGATGAGGGTTACCTCAGATCCGGTAACTCTGTCTTTACTTTAGCATGTCCCTTTTCGGAAAGCAAGCAATTGTAGTAAATATATACTTACTTTAATTTTTGTTTATAATTCTTTTATATTTTTTCTGTTTCTTTCAGATTATTGACATACTTTGCACATATTTTTCTCCTATAATAGGTTTTGGATAGATGAAAACCACTCTCTATCTCCCCCCTCAAAAAATGGACAGCTCCTGCAGCAATGCGGGAGCTGTTTATTTTATTATTATTTTTATTCGTTTTTAATTGCCGTTCGGAGAAGAATCTATTGCATTTCCCCGGACAGTCTTTTATAATATAGTGTATCATTATGATTATCTCGGGAGGCTTGAACCACAGCCACCTGTGTACAACAAAATAAAGAAACGAGGTATTTCCCATGAGCGAAAAAATCACAGTAGTTGCATTGGGCCACAGAGCATTAGGTACAACTCTGCCAGAGCAGAAAATTGCCACAAAAAAAGCTGCCAAAGCTATTGCAGACCTTGTAGAAGCAGGAAACCGTGTAGTAATTTCACACAGTAACGGACCACAGGTCGGAATGATCCATACTGCTATGAACGAATTCGGTAAGGCACATCCGGATTATACATTTGCACCTATGTCCGTATGTTCTGCCATGAGCCAGGGTTACATCGGTTATGACCTTCAGACTGCCATCCGTGCAGAGCTGCTTTCCAGAGGTATTTACAAACCGGTTGCCACTGTATTGACTCAGGTTGTGATCGATCCTTATGATGACGCTTTCGCAGAGCCAGAGAAGATCATCGGCCGTGTACTGACCAAGGAAGAAGCAGAAGCAGAGGAACATAAGGGTAATTTTGTCACAGAACTTGCAGACGGTACCTACAAAAGAATCCTTGCTGCACCAAAGCCGCAGAAAATCGTAGAACTTGAAACGATCCGCACACTTGTAGATGCCGGAGAGATCGTCATTGCAGCCGGCGGCGGCGGTATCCCTGTTATGGAGCAGGGTGTTTCCTTAAACGGTGCCAGTGCTATTATCGAGAAAGACCTGACAAGCGGACTTCTGGCTCAGGAGTTAAATGCAGATACTCTGCTGATCCTGACCAGTGTAGAGAAGGTAAGCCTAAATCTTGACATGGATAATGAAGAATTCCTAGGTGAAATCTCTGTAGCAGATGCCAAGAAATATATGGATGAGAATCAGTTTGCACCGGGATCTATGCTGCCGAAGTTTGAAGCGGGCGTCAACTTTGTTGAAAAAGGAGACGGACGCCGGACTATTATTACGGATATTGCCCATGCGAAGGATGGGTTTTATGAGAAGACGGGGACTATAATTAAATGATGTTTTGCAAAGGGGACGCATAGCGGCGTCCCCTTTGCACACCCCTCGCGCTGGTGTCTGACGGAAGGGGTGTTGTTGTTTTTAGGTATGGAAGGAGCTCCGGGTTGAGATATGAGGGAGCTTTTGTTAACTTTACTTTGTTGGTGAGACGGACGGGGAGGCGGCGGGGCCTGCCCCTGGTATTGAGATAATTTTGAGAAGGTTGGGAAGGTAATACTCATATTTGGAGATGTATCATAAAAAGAGATTGTCTGAAAATAAGAAGGCTTATAAAAAGAAGGATGTAATTCATTTCGAATTACATCCTTCTTTTTATAGATTACATGGATTTTCGTTCGGCGATTTCGGCCATTTTGGCTTCGTTGAGGCGGGTGTCACCGTGGACGCGGCTGTAGGAGAGATAGCCGTTCATGCGGTCGATTTTGGTCAGGTTTTTGGAACCGCATACGGGGCAGACATCCATTTCAAGTTCTTCGTGTCCGCAGTCATCGCAATAGGCCAGGGAGAGATTGACTCCTTCGTAATAGCCCAGGGCCATGGCGCGGCGGATGAGGGTTCGGACAGCCTCTTTATTGTAATCGATGGGATAACGGACGTACTGGATCTTACCTCCGTTGCACAGTTCCCAGAAGCGGCCCTCCAGATCCTGTTTTTCAATCGGGGTGACTTCTTCGGTTACATGGCAGTGGAAGCTGTTGCTGACATAAGGACGATCAGAAACACCTTCAATAATTCCATACATTTTACGGAACTGTTCTACCTGAAGTCCGCAGAGGCTCTCTGCAGGAGTTCCATAGATTGCATAGAGATATCCATCCTCTTCCTTAAATTTATTTACTTTTTCGTTGATATATTTCAGAACTTCCAGTGCAAACTGGCCATCCTCTGCAATGGATTTTCCATTATAAAGTTCCTGCAGCTCATTAAGAGCTGTGATTCCAAAGGATGCCGTCATAGGTTTGAGGATTTTACCAATCTTTTCATTTGGTTTCAGACGGCCGCCGTAGAAACCACCCTCACAGTAAGCAAGAGGATTGGTAGAGGCACGCATCTGTCCCAGATATTCGTAGGTACGGATATGAAGGCTCCGGATCATTTCCAGATAAAAATCCAGCACTTCATAGAAATCTCTGCTCTCTGCTCTGGCTTTGGCCAGGATCATAGGCAGATGAAGGCTTACTGCTCCAACATTAAATCTTCCTACAAATACAGGCACATCCTTATCATCAGCAGGATACATACCGCCTCTTTCGTACCATGGGCTCAGGAAAGCACGACAACCCATAGGGCTGATCACCTTTCCGTACCGTTTGTACATACTGGCAATATATCCCTTTCCTGACATGGAAAGCCAATCCGGATACATTGTTTTTGAAGAACAGTCTACCCCCGCCTCAAAAACATCCTCGCAGCTTTTTCCTTTTCCATGGATCTTTTCATCATAAAGAAATACGATTTTCGGGAAAAGTACAGGCTTCTTGTGTCCTTCCTTACCCTGTCCGCCTTTGTGTACTGCCAGAAGTGACATACTGCACATTTTCTCAAACTGTCCGGTTCCCAGTCCCAGTGTGACAGTGACAAAAGGATAATCTCCTCTGGAGGACCCTACTGTATTCAGCTTATACTCAATTCCCTGCCAGCCCTGGTCATAATCTCTGCGGACTTTATCCAGTGCGCGCTCAATGGCCTTTTCTTCTCTTCCTGCCCAGCTCGGATCAGAATACTGCATAAACTCCTCAATATATCTGTCATAGCTTTTCTTTGCATAAGGTGCCAGGATCTTATCCACTTCCGGGACTGTAAATCCGCCATACTGCTGTGCGGCTGTACTCAGAATAATATCCCCCATAACATCAAATGCTGTATCCAGAGTTTTGGGTTCATTGTACCATACATTTCCCATCTCAAAGCCGTCCTTTAGCACAGCTGCAACATCAAAAAGACAACAATTCATAGTATCCAGACGGGCGGACTGATCATGAATATAAATATAACCATCCTTACATGCCTGAAGCTCATTACGGTTCATAAAAAATTTACGGTAAAGCTCTTTATTCAGTTCATTAAAGATCAAGCTTCGCTTAGTGGCAACCAGAGCACTGTCTGTGTTGGCATTGCTCTTATCACCAATATAACGAATTGCCTGACTCTTGGTATATACATCATCCATCATATGGATAAAATCCAGTTTATAATTTCTGTAATCCCGGTAACTTTTGGCTACAGCTGGATTTACTCTCTCCAGGGCACCCTCTACTATGTTGTGCATCTCCTGGATCTGGATCTCATTTTTTCCCAGGGAAGCTGCATGCTCCTCGGCAAACTTGCAGATAAAATCCTGCTCTTCCTCAGAAAAAGTGTATAAAATCCTGGCTGCTGATTTATTCACAGCTGCTACGATCTTTTTGGAATTAAATTCTTCCTTTGTTCCGTCTTTCTTTATTACATAAATCATACCTTTTCACTCCAATATACAAGATATAGTATAAAATATTGGTTCGTCCCATATTTACACCTATATGTGGTGCGCTTTACAAGTATAGCACATCGCCTGTAAAAAAGAAAGGGGGAAAATTTTATTCGTCATATTGCTGAATTTCATATAATCTAAAATAATTATACTGTCCATCCAGAGAAGTAACTGTGAGCTTATCACCCTTGTGTAACTCCAGCTTCAGCTGCTGTCCTTCCTGATTAAAGTCCCAGATTTCTCCTCCAGTACCGTCTGCCGGAATAAGCTCCAGCTCTATACCCTCCCAGACAGCCTCCACAACATATTCTCCTGGTCCCATGAAGTCTTCTGTGTTGCTTTCCACAACCTCATAATAGCTATCTTCTGTGTTCAGCATATAGTAAGCATACTTATCCAGCTCAGAAGAAGACATCACCTTCTGGTCAGGCACTTCTTTTTTCTCTTTGTCATCTTTGTCAATGAGTTTTGTCTTATATATAAATTCTTCAATTTGATGAGACTTCAGTGTTTCCAACGCATCAGGGACACATTCTATAAGAGCTGCAAGAAGAGCGATCACCAGCCAGAATATGACCATCTTTTTTCCTTTTTTCTTTTCCTGAGTTCCGCTCTGTTTTCCAGAGGTATATGTTTTCGAAGCAGTTCTCCCAGTATTGTTTACTGTCTTACTTGTGTTCCCGGCATTCTTTTTCTTTGTATAATCCGCGCCGCCCTTCCGGTCAGGAAGAGGGATCTCGCTCTGATCCATTTCTCTTCTCACCTTTGCCGAAGAATGGCGGTAATGCTCAGAACGATCCTCATTAAGATGGTACATAACCGCATCGTTTCTATAAGGCATTCCACAGTATTTACAGCGTCCGTTTACGATTGGTCCGTCACATACCTGGCATCTTTTTCCCATATTCTATCCCCCACTTCACAAATCATTGTATAAATAATTGTAACATTTTACGCCAATCTTGCAAGATGAAAATTGCCAATCGCACTTTTTCCTGTTATAATAGCGTGGTGTAAAATAAATGGATATTCAATAGAATATGCAAACAAAACTATAGGAGGACTTCAATAATAATGGAACAGATTAAAATTCCCGATGGTTATCATTCAGCCTTAAACCTCCATGATACCCAGATTGCAATTAAGACTGTGAAGGATTTCTTTCAGCAGACCCTGGCTCAGAAGCTGAATCTGCTTCGTGTTTCAGCTCCGGTTTTCGTCAATCCTTCATCTGGTCTGAACGACAACTTAAATGGCGTAGAGCGCCCTGTAAGTTTTGATATTAAAGGACAGCCGGAAAATGCCGAGATCGTACACTCCCTGGCCAAATGGAAAAGATATGCCCTGAAAAAATACGGCTTTGCCCAGGGTGAGGGTCTCTATACCGACATGATCGCGATCCGTCGAGATGAAGACCTGGACAATATTCATTCTGTATATGTAGACCAGTGGGACTGGGAAAAAATCATTGGCAAAGACCAGCGCAACATGGATACCCTTATTTCCACTGTCCGCACGATTTATAGTGTTCTCAGAAAAACCGAAAAATATATGGCAGTACAGTATGATTATATCGAAGAAATCCTGCCAAGAGAAATTGCCTTTGTCAGCACTCAGGAGCTGGTAGATATGTATCCTGAACTGACTCCCAAGGAACGTGAATATCAGATTGTCAAAGAAAAGGGTGCTGTATTCCTTATGCAGGTAGGCAAAACCCTGACCAACGGTGAACGCCATGACGGACGTGCCCCGGACTATGATGACTGGGAATTAAACGGTGATATCCTTGTATATTATCCGGTTCTTGATATTGCCCTGGAGCTTTCCTCCATGGGAATCCGAGTTGACGAAGACTCTCTGGACAAACAGCTTACTATCGCAGGCTGCGATGACAGAAGAGAACTTCCTTTCCAGAAAGCAATCCTGAACAAAGAGCTTCCATATACCATCGGCGGCGGTATCGGACAGTCCCGTATCTGTATGTTCTTCCTTCGCAAGGCACATATCGGTGAAGTACACGCTTCCCTGTGGTCCCAGGACGTAATGAATGAAGCAAAGGAAAAAGGTGTTCAGCTTCTGTAATTTTGGCCAAAAATCGTCGGTGTGTTCACAGTTTTTTCGAAAAATTTAATAGTTCATCTTATTGACAGAACTGCCCATGAATACTATCATAACAGCATAAGGGACATATCCCTTAATAATGTAATGGGGTAAATACAAAAGTGAATATTTTATTTTTTTTAACACCAAAAAGCGATGTAGCATACATATTTGAAAATGAAACCCTGAGACAGACACTGGAGAAAATGGAACACAGGAAGTTTTCCTGCATTCCTCTCCTCAGTCTGGATGGCAAATACAGAGGCACCATTTCTGAGGGAGATCTTCTCTGGGGAATGAAGACCCTGAATGTTCCCGATATCAAAGCAGCAGAGGGAATTTCTATTATGGCAATCCCACGGAGAGCCACTTACAAGGCTGTACACGCAGATTCCAATATGGAGGATCTGTTAGACAAAGCCATCAATCAGAACTATGTTCCGGTAACAGATGACCAGGGTTATTTTATCGGAATCATCACCCGAAAGGAAATTATCAAATATTGCTACAAAGAACTGAAGAAATATGAATCATCCAATAAGCCGGAAGCAAAATAATTCCGGCCTCAAAAAAAGATTGCGGGTCAATCAACCCGCAATCTTTTTTAATTTCTGTTATAAAACCTTTGAAAGAAAGTCTTTCAGTCTCGGATTCTTCGGATTTGCAAAAAATTCTTCCGGAGTATTCTCTTCCTGTATCTTACCCTCATCAATAAAAAGAACTCTGGTTGCCACTTCTCTTGCGAATCCCATCTCATGGGTAACTACAACCATAGTCATTCCTGACTGCGCAAGCTCCTTCATCAGCTCCAGAACCTCACCTACCATCTCAGGGTCAAGTGCGGAAGTTGGCTCATCAAAAAGCATTACATCCGGATTCATGGCAAGAGAACGTGCAATAGCAATACGCTGTTTCTGTCCGCCCGAAAGCATATCCGGATATGCTTGGGCTTTGTCCGGAAGCCCTACACGTGCCAGAAGCTCGTCTGCTTTCTTTGAAGCTTCCTCTTTTGTCATCAGCTTCAGTTCTACAGGTGCCAGCATAATATTCTCTTTTACTGTTTTATGAGGGAACAGGTTAAACTGCTGGAATACCATTCCAATCTTCTGACGGTGTCTGTTAATGTCAACCTTCGGATCTGTAATATCAGTTCCTTCAAAGAGGATCTGTCCGCCTGTCGGAACCTCCAGCAGATTCAAGGATCTCAGGAAAGTAGATTTACCGGAACCGGAAGGACCAATGACGGCTACTACTTCTCCCTGACAGATATCTGTTGTAATTCCATCAAGAACCTGATTTGTGCCAAAAGCTTTCTTCAGATCCTTTACCTGGATCAGTACATTCTTATCGCTCACTGGTTCTTAATCTCCTTTCCAGTTTATTCATGGCCCATGTAAGGATTCCAATAATCACAAGATAAATTACCGCAGCTGCCATCAATGGCCAGAACGCATTATAGGTACGGCTCTGGATCAGCATTGCGCCCTTTGTAAGATCCATCATACCGATATATCCAATGATGGAGGTCTCTTTGATCAATACGATAAATTCATTTACCAGTGCAGGAAGTACATTCTTAAATGCCTGGGGGATAATGATCAGACGCATGGTCTGAGAAAAGTTCAGTCCCAGGCTTCGTCCTGCCTCTGTCTGTCCCTGATCAATAGACATGATACCGGAACGGACGATCTCAGCTACATATGCACCGGAGTTAATACCGAAGGCAAGGCTGCCTACAATGATCTTGTTAATACTTACAGCACCAAAAATTACAAAATTCATGATCAGCAGCTGGATCATGGTTGGTGTTCCACGGATCACAGTCAGATACACTCTGCAGATTGCATTAAGAACCTTAAAGGAACCTGACTTATCATGTGCTGAACGGATAATGGCTACCAGAAAGCCGATGATCAGACCAATGATCAACGCAAACACTGTGATGATAAGAGTTGTTTTCAGACCATCCAAAAGCCAGAGATAACGGTCGTCTTTAATAAAGTTCAGATAAAAGTCTTCTTTTATACTTGCTAATATCATAGGATTATTCATAAAAACCTCTGTCCCCGAAAAGAGAGCTGTTGGCAGATTGTCAACAGCTCTGTTATATTGTTTCTATTATTTTTTTACAATGATAACCTGGCTTGCATCTGCATAGGTATCTGTAAAATCAACACTGGATTTACGGTCTTCTGTTACAGTCATACCTGCTGCACCGAAGTCTGCCTTACCGGACTGTACTGCAGGAAGAATGGCATCGAATTCCATATCTTCAATCTTCAGTTCATATCCAAGTTTATCACAGATTGCCTGTGCAATATCTGCATCAATACCAACAATATCATCACCCTCATGATATTCATATGGCTCAAACTCAGCATTGGTTGCCATTACCAGTGTTCCGTTGGAACGGTCAACATCTTCCGGAGATTCATATGGTGTCTTGCCTGCATCTTCACCGATGTAGTTATCCATAATACTGTCAATGGTTCCGTCTTTTTTCAGTTCTTCCAGAGCTCCGTTGATCTTTTCAAGAAGTTCATCATTGCCTTTCTTTAAGCAGATGGCATATTCTTCTTCCTCAAAAGGCTCATCCAGGATCTTAAGATCATCATTATTCTCTACAAACTTCTGAGCAGGCTGTGAATCAATGATCACACAGTCGATCTGGCCTGCTTTTAATGCCTGGACAGCTTCGCTGCCTTTGCTGTAACGTTCAACTGTAGAACCATCCTTCTCATAATCAGATGCATCAAGGTCACCTGTTGTACCAAGCTGAACACCAATAGTTGCTCCTGCAAGGTCATCCTTTGATTTTATTTCTTTGGCTGCATATACATTGCCAGCCATGGAAACTACCATAATCGCACTCAGTGCAAGGGCTGCAAATCTTTTCTGATCTTTCATCTTTTTTCCTCCTCGCATCCGAAAGTATACCTATTGCTGCTGTTTTTTATTTTTTCACACAGCAGCGTATAATTATGCATTTCGGCTGTATATTTTTATTTCTAATTTTATCATACTTTCTACAAAATGCAAGATAAAACTTAGATGATATTTTCATTTCAGCATATTTATGCTATCATTCCCTATATACACCATAAATATTTATATATAATACCAACAGCCGGAGCTGCTCATGGTAAATTCTGCATAACAGATATTTTTTCCATATGAGATATAATAGACCCGGAAATTTATATTTTTCACTTTTTCATAACATTTTTACTTTATAGTTACAGGTATTGAAAATTTAAAAACATATAAATATTTATTGAAAGCTACTTAAATACAAGGAGGATTTGTTGATGAAATTCACAAAAATGCAAGGCATTGGAAATGATTATGTATATGTAAACTGTTTTGAGGAAACCGTTAAAAATCCGGCGGCTGTTGCCAGATATGTCAGTGACCGTCACTTCGGTATCGGATCTGACGGACTGATCCTGATCAAGCCTTCAGATATAGCAGACTGCGAAATGGATATGTATAATCTGGACGGATCCCAGGGTGCCATGTGCGGCAACGGTATCCGTTGTGTTGCCAAATATGTATATGACTATGGTATTGTAAAAAAAGAAAATATTTCCGTATCCACCAAAAGTGGGATCAAGTATCTGGATCTCACTGTCAGGGACGGTAAAGTTGCTCTGGTCAGAGTAAACATGGGGTCTCCGGTTCTGACTGCCAGCCAGATCCCGGTGGTATCTTCCACAGAGGAGATGATCAATGCACCTTTGAAGGTAAACGGGGAAACCTACTATATTACTGCTGTCTCCATGGGAAATCCCCACGCCATTGTATATATGGCAGATGTGGATCACCTGGATATTGGAGAAATCGGTCCCTATTTTGAAAATCACATGGCATTTCCAGACAGAGTCAATACAGAATTTGTAGAAGTGCTGGACGATCATACCTTAAAAATGCGTGTCTGGGAACGTGGCTCCGGCGAAACTCTTGCCTGCGGTACAGGTGCCTGCGCAGTGGCAGTTGCCTCTATTCTCAACGGCCATGTTGACGGAGAAAAGCCTGTCACAGTGAAACTTCTAGGCGGTGATCTGGAAATTTTCTGGGACAGACAGGAGAACCTGGTCTACATGACCGGCCCTGCTGCCACTGTTTTTGACGGAGAAATTGACATCAGCTTTCTGGAATAAATGCTGAGATCATAATTCAGACACACTCTGTTACATTGCAAATTCCAGTATTCTCTCCACAATAAAGACTGCCGCACATGCAAATAACGCAACGGTCAGGAGACTCTTCTCCTTATATGCGGCAATCAATGCCACAACAAATCCAACTGCCGCCGATATTATACTGTCGGTGGCAAAAAGGATGGCTGGAAAGGTCATGGCTGCCAGACATGCATATGGCACATAATACAAAAATGATTTAATAAACGGACTGGTGATTTCTTTTCTGGAAAGAGCCAGGGGAAGCATACGGATCAGATAAGTCACACCAGCCATTACCAATATATAGATGTAAATATTATGCATGATTTATCTCCTTTTCCATAATCTCTTCCTCTCCGGCTTCCGTGCTTTGTTTTTCTTCCTGAACAGGACAGAAATAAGCAGCTGCACCTGCCACTATCAGAGTCGTAATAATGATCACAAATCCGGAGGATACATTTTTTAACAGCGGAATGACCTTAAACAACAGGCTGATTGCCATTGCTGCTGCCACCACAGCCAGCACTGCCCGGTTTTTCTTTGCCGGAGGAATAATAATAGCCAGAAACATTCCGTAAATTGCCACACTCAGGGCACTCATCATAAAATCAGGCAGCAGATTTCCGGAAATAGCACCTGCCAGAGTTCCAAGCACCCAGCCCGGGATAGCCACACACATGGCTCCATAATTATAAAAGGCACTTACTTTTCCCGGCTGGCTGGCACTGATACCGAAAATCTCATCTGTCACACCAAAAGCCGCAACATATCTGTGGCCCCTGGCCTCATCCCTTCTGAATTTCTGAGCCAGAGAAAATGACATCAGGCAATAGCGCAGATTAATCACCAGCTGCGTCAGTGCCATTTCCCAGTAAGAACCATTCATTACCATAATTTCCAGACCTGCAAACTGTCCGGCGGAAGTCACATTAGTCAGAGAAATCAGTACTGCCTGCCAGATACTCAGTCCGTCTGCCACTGCCATCATACCAAACGTAAAAGACACGGCAAAATATCCCAGCGCTATGGGAATACCGTCTCTCAGACCTTTTCTGAAGCTTTCTCCCTTCATATTTCCAGCCTTTTTCAAAGCTTCATTAGAATCAAGCATTTTTCATTTTACACTCCTTATATATCGCATTTAGGATGGAATTTCATACTGCCGACAGATTTTCCAAATACTCCGCCTGTAACCTGGTCAAAAAACAATTCCCAGAAACTCTATCACAACTCCCCAGAAAACTCCAAGTACATACAGGGCTCCTACAATTTTCAGATTCTCTTTTCTGTTCTTATTTAACCGGAAAAGAACCAGAAGACCTACACCTGCATTTACCAGCAGGCCGGCCATCATAGCCCCTGCGCCGATAATCTGGTCCAGATACAGCTGGGTGATCACCACAGAAGATGCACAGTTGGGAATCAGTCCCACCAGTGCCGCAATTATTTCACCCATAACCGGAATCCCGGTAAACAGCTCTGCCAAAGTATTTTCTCCCACCAGACCAATGATAATATTTAATGCCAGAGAAATCAAGAATATATAAATAAAAATCTTAAGAGTATGGACAACTGCTGATTTTACAATTCCATGCTCACAATGACAGTGTTCCTCCTCACAAAGTACATGAACATCCATATCCTTTTCTCTTTTTTTCATTACATGCACATATACATATTCAATCATAAGACCTGAAAAAATGGCTATTCCCGCCTTGCATGCCAGGATACGCAGCATGACAGATACAGGAACTGCATTAGAGATCATAATCGGCAGCATTTCGTCAGAAGTAGACATATAAACAGCCAGCAGTGTACCCACTGTAATCACTTTGCCTGCATAAAGGCTGGAGGCTGCTGCCGAAAATCCACACTGAGGGATCACGCCCAAAAGTCCGCCCCATACAGGACCAAATTTCCCGGCTGTGCGGATACGTTTCCTTGCAAGGCTCCCCGTCTTATGTTCTAAAGCTTCCATAAAAAGATAGGTCAGAAAAAGAAATGGTATCAATTTCAAGCTGTCTATTACGGAATCCATGATAATATCAATCATATTGTTTTTCCTTTCTGATAATTCTGTATCACCCGGCCCGTCAGGCCATATTTTCATATTTGCAATTAAATTGCATTTTATGATTATATCAGTTTCTTAGTATTTGTCAACCTCCCTCTGTATTAAAGCGGATATTCGCAATCCGCTTCGCTACTTGCTCATAACCGAACAACTGCTTATTGCTTTTCGTAACCGACCCAGGGGACTTACTTGATTCGGTTAAAAAAGCTGCCTTTGAAACTGTATCTTAGTTTCAAAAGCAGCTCTCTGATTTATTTTATGGATTTATTTTATAGCTTTAAATGCCTCATCCAGATCCTGGATAATATCATCTACGTTCTCTGTACCGATGGAAAGACGAATAGTGTTCGGCTTAATTCCCTGATCCAGAAGCTCCTCCTCTGTGCACTGGCTGTGTGTGGTAGTTGCAGGATGGATGACCAGAGATTTTACATCTGCTACATTTGCAAGAAGTGAAAACAGTTCCAGGTTGTCGATAAAGTCTTTTGCTGTCTGTGCATCCCCTTTAATTTCAAAAGTAAAGATAGAACCACCGCCATTAGGGAAGTATTTTTTGTAAAGCTCCTGCTGAGCCGGATCTGTGGATACAGATGGATGATGAACCTTCTCTACCTGTGGATGATTATTTAAATACTGAACAACCTTCAGTGCATTCTCTACATGACGTTCTACACGAAGAGACAGTGTTTCAAGTCCCTGAAGGAAAATAAATGAGCTTACCGGAGAAATTGTTGCACCTGTGTCACGAAGAAGAATTGCACGGATTTTTGTAACAAATGCAGCCGGTCCGCAGGCCTTTGTGAAGCTTACTCCGTGGTAGCTTGGATTAGGCTCTGTCAGGGATGCAAATTTACCGGATGCTTCCCAGTCAAACTTACCACTTTCAACGATAACTCCACCGATGGTTGTTCCATGGCCGCCGATAAATTTAGTTGCTGAATGTACCACGATGTCTGCACCATATTCAAACGGTCTTACAAGGTAAGGTGTTGCAAATGTGTTATCTACAACAAGCGGGATTTTATGTGCATGAGCAATTTTTGCAATCGCTTCAATATCAACCACATCAGAGTTGGGGTTTCCAAGAGTTTCAATATACACTGCTTTTGTGTTGTCCTGGATTGCATTCTCTACTTCTTCAAGATCAAATACATCAACAAATGTTGTTGTAATTCCATAAGACGGAAGTGTATGCTCAAGCAGGTTTGTTGTTCCACCGTAGATATTCTTGGCTGCTACGATGTGATCCCCCTGCTGTGCAAGATTCTCGATGGTGTATGTGATTGCTGCTGCACCGGATGCTACTGCAAGTGCTGCAGAACCGCCTTCAAGTGCTGCGATTCTCTTCTCGAATACATCTTCTGTAGGGTTTGTCAGACGTCCGTAAATATTACCTGCATCTGCAAGTCCGAAACGAGCTGCTGCGTGATCGCAGTTTCTGAATACATAGGAAGATGTCTGGTAAATTGGTACTGCTCTGGCATCTGTAACCGGATCCGGACTTTCCTGTCCTACGTGAAGCTGTAATGTTTCAAATTTAAATTTTCTGTCTTTTCTTTCGATTTTTTTGCTCATGTTTTTTTCCTCATCTTTCTCTGATTTATCTTATAATAATATTCTTCTAATAATGTTCTCCTGATAATATCTTTCATCGGCACATTCGTTTTTCTTCTATATAAATTCGATTCTGGCTTTTTAATACTCTCATCTCGAAGCCTCTTTTCTTTCTACATATTTCATATCTGTTTGATATGATTTATCATATTTGTATATTATCACTTTAATCCTAGTATGTCAATAGGAAAAGAGTAGTCTTTTTCTATTGTTTCTTATAGTTTATAACTATATCAATCGGGTTCGCAAACAAGTGCGTCGTATAGGTATTTCGAAAACGATGTACTAGCTTATGAGAACTGCAAAACAAAACAGCACTTCCTGGACATAAAATGAGGGGCAAAATATTTTGCCCCTCATAATATCCTGTTTATTTCATACAGCTCTCAATCACACCGCCGCCTACAACAATATCCCCATCGTAGAGAACAACTGCCTGTCCTTTTGTAATGGCTCTCTGCGGTTTGTCAAAGCGCACATGAAGAACTCCATCCTCTGTCTGCCAAGCCACTGCATCCTGTTCCGGATGGCGATAGCGGATTTTTGCCTTCAGTCTCATTGGTTCTTTCAAGGATTCGCAGGAAATCAAATTTACTTTTTCTGCAGTCAGCTCTGTATGAAAAAGATCCTCATTACTTCCCAGCACAACCTGATTGGTTTTCGGTGAAATATCACACACATACAGTCTGGCTGCCGCCGGAATTCCCAGGCCACGCCTCTGACCAAGTGTATAGTGAATGATTCCCTTGTGTCTGCCAAGGATATTCCCTTCCATATCTACAAAATCTCCTGGCTTGGACTTACGTCCCGTGTACTGTTCAATAAACTTCGCGTAATCTCCATCCGGCACAAAGCAGATATCCTGACTGTCATGCTTTCTGGCATTAATAAAGCCATGTTTTTCTGCGATCTCACGCACCTCTGTTTTTCGCAGTCCGCCTAATGGCAGAGAAATATGTGCCAGCTGCTCCTGTGTAAGCATATAAAGCACATAACTCTGATCCTTGGTATCATCTACTGCTTTCTTTAGCAGATAGCGGCCCCTTTCCTCATCATACTCCACACGGGCATAATGGCCGGTTACAATATAGTCATACTCCAGCT
Organism: Blautia sp. HCP3S3_C4; assembly: GCF_052064095.1. Taxonomy (NCBI): domain Bacteria; kingdom Bacillati; phylum Bacillota; class Clostridia; order Lachnospirales; family Lachnospiraceae; genus Blautia; species Blautia sp. HCP3S3_C4. Next base: position 136,165 of record NZ_JBQHWF010000001.1, on the reverse strand, counting down.
CACGCATTCTCTGGAACATTTTGTCAAATTTCAGATAACGGTTGCAATCAATACAGGGATTGGGCGTACATCCATGTTCATAAGCATCTACAAAGCGATCCATAACATCTTCTTTGAATCTCTCAGAGAAATTAAAAACATAATATTTAATCCCCATTCTGTAGCATACACTTCTGGCATCCTCCACATCATCCAGAGAACAGCAGGTTTTCTCCCGTTTAATTCCTACATCTTCATTGTGAAACAGTTTCATAGTTGCTCCGATACACTGGTCACCGGATTCTTTGGTCAACAGAGCTGCTACGGAGCTGTCCACTCCACCGCTCATGGCAATAATTGCTTTTCTCATAGTTTCATTCCATCCTATCTTACTAAATCTGTCCTGTTATTGGTTCATAAGTCAAGCGGATATTCGCAATCCGCTTCGCTACTTGATTCGGTTAAACTGCTGCCCTTAGCCTGTCTGATTAAAAATTATTCTCTAAAATGATTGTCAGGGATTATCCCCAAGATTAACATAGCTATTCTATCACATCTGGGTAACCTAAAAAAAGCCCCTTTCAGGGCTTTTTTCAGATTACACTGCTGTTTTATACAAATAATGCTGTAGAATAGTACCTGTCTCCTGAGTCCGGAAGAAGTGCTACGATGGTTTTACCTTTGTTCTCCGGTCTCTTAGACAATTCAATTGCTGCATACAGAGCTGCACCAGAAGAAATACCAACCAGGATTCCTTCCTGCTTTGCAATAAGCTTTCCTGTTGTAAACGCATCCTCATTCTCTACAGGGATAACCTCGTCATAAACCTCTGTATTTAATGCCTTCGGCACAAATCCTGCACCAATTCCCTGAATCTTATGAGGGCCACTCTTTCCCTGAGAAAGTACAGGTGAAGTTGCAGGCTCTACTGCCACAACCTTTACATCCGGATTCTGGGATTTCAGATATTCCCCAACACCTGTGATCGTTCCGCCTGTACCAACACCAGCTACAAAGATATCTACCTGTCCGTCTGTATCTCTCCAGATCTCCGGTCCTGTAGTTTTTCTGTGGATCGCAGGGTTTGCAGGGTTCTCAAACTGTCCCGGAATAAAGCTGTTCTCATATTCTTCTGCCAGTTCTTTTGCTTTTGCAATTGCACCATTCATTCCCTTGCTTCCCTCTGTAAGAACAATCTCTGCGCCGTAAGCCTTCAGAATATTTCTACGCTCAACACTCATTGTCTCAGGCATAGTCAGGATCACCTTATATCCCTTGATCGCAGCCAGAGAAGCCAAACCAATTCCAGTATTTCCGGATGTAGGCTCAATGATCACTGCACCAGGTTTCAATACTCCCTTTTCCTCTGCATCTTCGATCATGCTCAGTGCGATACGATCCTTTGCACTTCCTGCCGGATTAAAATATTCCAGTTTTACCAGAACTTTTGCTTCCAGTCCCAGATTTTTCTCAATATTTCCAACCTCCAGAAGAGGAGTATTACCAACAAGTTCCGCTGCATTCTTATAAATCTTTGCCATGAGTTCGCCCTCCTTATTTCATAGTATCTAAATATGAATTATATGTTATTGATATGATATTCCTGTTTTCCCTGTTTGTCAAGGGAATTTTTTATATCACATAATCATTTCCCATCTGTTCATACCAGTCCTTCAGGTCCTGAAGAGTTACCTTGTCCAGCACCCCTTCAATGGCTTCATCCAGCATCTTCCACAGCCGCAGAGTCACACACTCTCCGGCCCTGTCACACTGATTCGGTTCATCCTCCAGGCAGGCTACAGGCTTCATACTGCCTTCCGTCAGCCTGAGAATCATCCCGACCGTATAAGTTTTTGGATCCCTGGCCAGCATATATCCGCCCTGCGCTCCTCTCAGACTCTTCACATATCCAGCCTTCTTCAAGGACGAAATAATCTGCTCCAGATACTTCTCTGAAATAGCTTCTCTGGCCGCAATATCTTTAATTTTTACCAGTTCTCCTGTATTATGCACAGCCAGATCCAGCATCAGTCTCAGTGCATATCTTCCTTTTGTCGAAATCTGCATACAAAAACCTCCCTTTATCTCTTATCAAACGGATAAAATCATCCGCTCCACTACTAAACAGATTTATTCCATATGTCTTTTACAATTATAAGTTTTCCTAGTTGATTAGTCAAGATATATTTCATATATTCAAAATATATTACCAGCAAACAGTAAATAAACAACGACAGTTACTGTTCTTTCTCCGTTCTCAACAGCATTAAGAGGACAGTTTCCGCTCTTATGCAGGAAACTGTCCTCTTAATTTTAAAGCCCTCTGTATTTATTCACTGCCGCACAGCAGATCATCCTTTTATTCCTCCAGATCATCCACATACTTCTGGATATTTGATGCATTTACATACTTTGTCACATTCTTTCCGCTCATAACCACCAGCGTAGGTGCCTGCATAATTCCAAACTCCCTGGCCATCTCCGGATTTTTTTCAGCATCAATGATCTCAAGCTCTTCACCCTCCAGCATCTTCTTGGCCATCTTACAATTTGGACAGGTACTGGTAGTAAAAAGATATTTATGTTCTGTCACAGGCTGGATTTTCACATCATCCTCTGTCATAGTTACCACACTGGTGTGTACAGGCTTCATTTTTTTCAGCTGTGAATGCATCACATCATACAGGGTACGGTTCTTATACTCCTGTGCTTTACCGTCATTCCAGTTCTGTACCGGACGGTAGTAACCGGTAATACGGCTGTAAACCTCCGCCTTTTTACCACACTTCGGACAGGTAAAATGCTCTCCGCTGATATAACCATGCTCCTTACATACTGAATATGTAGGAGAAATTGTGTAATACGGAAGCTTATAATTCTCAGCAATCTTACGAACCAGCGCAGCTGCAGCCTTCCAGTCAGGAAGCTTCTCACCGATAAATGCATGGAATACAGTACCTGAAGTATACAGTGTCTGTAATTCATCCTGAATATCCAGTGCATCAAAAATATCTGTTGTATATTCCACCGGAAGGTGGGAACTGTTTGTATAATATGGAGTATCACCTCTGCTTCCGGCTGTACGGATATCCGGCCAGCGCTTTCTGTCATGCTTTGCCAGACGATAAGCTGTAGACTCTGCCGGAGTAGCTTCCAGATTGAACAGTTCACCTTCATATTCCACCTGATAATCAGACAGTCGCTCTCTCATATGGAGAAGAACCTCTTTGGTAAACTGTTGGGTACGCTCATCAGACATATCTCCTCCAAGCCAGCAGGCATTTAACCCAACCTCATTCATTCCCACCAGACCAATGGTAGAGAAATGATTGGAAAAGCTGCCCAGATATCTCTTAGTATAAGGATACAGGCCCTCATTGAGAAGCTTGGTGATCACTTCTCTCTTGATGTGCAGGGAACGGGCAGCCAGATCCATCATATGATCCAGACGTCTGTAAAATTCTCCCGGAGTCTTGGACTGATAAGCAATTCTCGGCATGTTAATGGTAACAACACCAACGGAACCTGTACTCTCACCGGAACCAAAGAAACCGCCACTCTTTTTACGGAGCTCCCTCAGATCCAGACGAAGTCTGCAGCACATACTTCTGATATCGCTGGGTTTCATATCACTGTTAATATAATTGGAAAAATATGGGGTTCCATATTTGGAAGTCATTTCAAAAAGCAATCTGTTATTTTCTGTATCTGACCAGTCAAATTCCTTTGTGATAGAATATGTGGGGATGGGATACTGGAAACCTCTGCCGTTGGCATCTCCCTCGATCATGGTCTCGATAAAGGCCTTATTGATCATATCCATTTCTTTTTTGCAGTCTTTGTATTTGAAATCCATATTTTTGCCGCCTACAATAGCCGGCAGCTCTGCAAGATCATCCGGAACTGTCCAGTCCAGAGTAATATTGGAAAACGGAGCCTGGGTTCCCCATCTGCTGGGAGTATTTACCCCGTAGATAAAGGATTCAATACATTTCTTCACTTCCGGATAGTTCAGGTTGTCAACCTTTACAAAAGGAGCAAGATATGTATCAAAGGATGAAAATGCCTGGGCACCGGCCCACTCATTCTGCATAATTCCCAGGAAATTCACCATCTGGTTGCAAAGTACACTTAAATGTCTGGCCGGTGAAGAAGTGATCTTACCTTCAATACCTCCCAAGCCTTCCTGGATCAGCTGCTTCAATGACCAGCCCGCACAATATCCTGTAAGCATAGACAGATCATGGATATGGATATCCGCATTTCTGTGAGCCTCGGCAATCTCATCATCATAAATCTCAGACAGCCAGTAATTTGCAGTTACTGCACCGGAGTTACTCAGGATCAGTCCCCCTACAGAATAAGTAACTGTAGAATTCTCCTTTACACGCCAGTCTTCTACTTTTACATAGCTGTTTACGATTTCTTTATAATCCAGAATCGTAGATTTCATATTACGCACTTTTTCCCTCTGCTTGCGGTAAAGGATATATGCCTTTGCCACATCTGCATATCCAGCCTGGATCAGTACATTCTCCACACTGTCCTGAATCTCTTCTACAGAAATCTTATTATCCTTGATCTTATTCTGAAAATCTGCTGTCACCCGCAGTCCCAGCAGATCAATCATCTCTTTGCTGTAATTCTTTTCCTGCGCATTAAACGCTTTATCAATGGCAGATGTGATCTTACCTATCTTGAACTCATCCATCTGTCCATCTCGTTTCACTACCTGAAACATATCAAAGCCTCCCAACCTTCTCATGTAAATAATGATTCCGTTTCATTGTATCATCGTCCTGTAATTCCGTCAACATTAAAAAACACCATATATTGTGTTTTATTTTAATCGTTAAAACATTATATGGTGTTTCTCTTTCTGTTTTTTTATACTACCTGAGGGTAGATTTCCCGGGGAACTCTTGCCTTTACAGCAATTCCGGACTCTGTATATTCTTCTGAGATCAATTGTCCGAATTCACGGATCAACTGAATTTTTCCAGCCTCCTGATAAGGAAAAACTCTCTCTACATAGATCAGCTCCTCTGTCAGAAGCTTCTCCAGAAGATCATTTAATGCATCCAGCCCTTCCCCGGTCCTGGCTGAAATTTTCAGCGAATAATCTGATTTAAAATCTCTGAGTACTGCTGCCCCCGGTGCATCCTGCTTATTAAAAAGGGTAATAATCTTTTTTCCCAGCACCCCCAGTTCCTTCAAGGTCTCATATACCACATGGATCTGCATTTCTGCCTGAGGATTAGAAGCATCTACCACATGGATAATATAATCTGCATACTTAGCCTCTTCCAGTGTACTTTTAAAGGCTTCCACCAGATGATGTGGCAATTTATTGATAAAACCAACAGTATCTGTCAACAGGATTTGTTGTCCATCCTTCAGATTCAGAATTCTTGTAGTAGGATCCAGGGTTGCAAATAATTTATCTTCAGACAGAACCGATGCACCTGTAAGCTTATTCAGCAAAGTGGATTTTCCGGCATTGGTATATCCTACAATAGCCGCTGTCTTTACCTTACCTCTTGCCCGTCCGGTACGGAGCAGTTCTCTGTGCTTTCCCACCTGCGCCAGGTCCTGCTTCAGGGCTGAAATTCTGGTGCGGATAAGACGTCTGTCTGTCTCCAGCTTCTTCTCACCAGGTCCTCTGGTTCCGATTCCACCGCCCAGACGGGACAGAGATTCCCGCAAACCTACCAGCCTTGCCGAACGATAGCGAAGCTGTGCCAGCTCCACCTGAATCTTTCCTTCACTGGTAACTGCCCTTGCAGCAAAAATATCCAGAATCAGCAACGTCCTGTCCATAACCTTACAGTCAAGCTCCCTCTCCAGATTGTTCAGCTGTGCCGGAGACAGCTCATCATCACAGATTACTCCTGTGGCATCCATGGCATATACCAGAGAACGCACTTCCTCTATTTTACCTTTACCGATATAAGTACCGGGATGTACTGCCTCACGGTTCTGGATAATCCTTCCCACAGTCACTGCTCCTGCAGTTTCTGCAAGCTCCTCCAGCTCGTCCAAAGAGTCCAGCACATTGTCCTCTGCAGCCGTCTGCACGCCTATAAGGATTACCCGTTCTTCTAATCTGCTAAGCTCTTCCATATACTCTCCTACTGTTCCTCTGAACTGTTTGTATTTGTATTATCTGCAGTACTGCTGTCCGCAGCAGTATCCCCTGCTGTTGTCTCTGCTCCGGAATTTTCATTCTGCCCGGTTACACGGGTTTTCAGAAATGCCAGTTCCTTTTTCATCGTCTTATCATCCGGATACAGTTCCAGATACTCTTCTGCCTTCTGTTTTGCAGTTGCAAAATCAAGCTTCTTCTCATATACTGTCATTTCATTAAACAAAAGGCTTTTCAGTTCCTCTCCTTCTGCAAAGGTGAGGGCACTGGAAATATTGGAAAGAGCACTGTCATAATCTCCATCCTCAATATCACAGAGAGCTAGACCATTAAAGCCTCTAGCACTGTCCTCTGCCTGAGATACATATTCCTCAAATTTCTTTCTGGCACTGGCAGTATCCTTCTGTTCCATGTAAACCATTCCCTGAAGCAGTACGGCTTCTGTATTGCCATCATCTGCAGCCTCCTGTAGTTCTTTCTGGGCATTATCATAATCACTCATATAATAATATACCCGTCCCCTGTCACAGTGATCCTGGGCATTGTCTGCAGTCTTTGCCAGAGCAGCTTCCAGATAGCGGGTTCCATCTGCTTCCATATCCTTTTCCAGATAAGCACTGTAAATGCGGATTGCCATATCGTAAGTAGCTTCTTCTCCATATGCCTGCTCAAAATCAACGGAAGCCTCCTCATAGGAATCCATGGCCAGTGCCACCTCACCTGTAAGAAAATACACATCTGCATCCATATCGTAATCCGCTGCAATGGACTGACAGTCTGCCATTGCCTCATCATATGCTTTTATTTTCAGGTATGCAGCTGCTCTGTAAGATAAAATATCCTTTTTCAGAGACTTTCCCACCTTCTTACAATTCAAAGCATCCGTAAAATTCTCAATGGCCTCTTTATAATTTCCAAGATGCACATTCGCCACGCCTGCCCCTCTGTAAGAGCCTGCCGGATTTACACCGGCAGCAATGGCAGTTTCAAATTCCTGCAGCGCTTCGTCATATTTTTCCGCTTCCAGGTCACTGGATGCCTGTCTGTAATTTTTCATATCACTGCTGCAGCCGGAAAAAAAGACAGTTCCCAGGCATACAGCTAAAAACACTGCTATCTTTCTATTCTTCATGAGTATCCTTTATATCACAAATTTAATCAATAACCAGACCTTCTGCTTCCATTACTTTCACTACCCGGTCTACATTTTCATGACAGAGTTCATCTGTTCCTGCCTCTACCATAACACGGATCAGAGGTTCTGTACCACTTTCACGGACCAGGATACGACCTTCATTGCCCAAAGATATGGCAACCTCCTCAACAGCCTTTACAACCGCCGGATTTTCCCTGGCAGTCTTCTTGTCAGACACACGCACATTGCGCAGAAGCTGAGGATAAACTTTCATTTCCTTTGCCAGATCACACAGAGTTGCTTTTTTCTCTACGCAGGCCTCCATGATCATAAGAGAGGTCAGGATTCCATCTCCTGTTGCTGCATATCTGCTGAAAATAATATGTCCTGACTGCTCACCGCCAATGCTGTAATTATTTTCCATCATATTCTCGGCAACATATTTATCCCCTACTGCTGTCTGCTCGTAATCAATTCCTTCTCTTTCCAGGGATTTGTACAGACCCAGGTTAGACATTACAGTAGTTACCACTGTATTGCCATTTAATCTTCCCTGCTCTTTGAGATATTTTCCACAGACATACATGATCTTATCTCCATCGATCACATTTCCCAGATGATCCACTGCAATACAGCGGTCTGCATCTCCATCATAGGCAAAACCAATATCCAAACCGTTATCCACCACATATTTCTGAAGCACTTCAATATGTGTAGAACCACAGTTTGTATTAATATTAGTTCCATCCGGCTCGTTATTGATCACGTATGTTTTTGCGCGGAGTGCATCAAATACACTCTTGGCAATAGCTGAGGAGCTTCCATTTGCACAATCCAGACCAACTTTAATATTTTTGAAATCACGGCATGGAATAGAAATCAGATGTCCGATATAGCGGTTACGTCCGGAAGCAAAATCTATAGTACGTCCTACATCCTCCCGGGTTGCCAGAGGAAGTTCTTCCAGCACGCCGTCCAGGTAAGACTCGATCCTAGCCTCAATCTCAGCCTCAATCTTCTGTCCATTTCCATTCAGCAGTTTGATTCCATTATCATAAAAGGGATTGTGGCTTGCAGAAATCATAATACCACAGTCAAAATCCTCTGTGCGGACTGCATAGGAAACACTTGGTGTGGTAGTAACATGAAGAAGATATGCATCTGCACCGGATGCAGTCAGTCCTGCTACCAGAGCATATTCAAACATATAGCTGCTTCTTCTGGTGTCTTTACCGATAACGATCTTTGCTTTGTGGTTCCGGCCATAATACCAGCCTACATAACGTCCAACCTTAAATGCATGATTTACTGTCAGTTTGACATTAGCTTCTCCTCGAAAACCATCTGTTCCAAAATATTTTCCCATAATGCTCCTCCTTAATTTATAGCTATATTTATGATGTTAGGGTCAAAAGGGATTTTGCCCCTAACTTGATGTCTACGAATTGCTCCGCTGCAAAGCAGCTCCCGCAATTCTCATATTTATGCCTCATCCTGTAAGTTACTCAGCTTCGCTGCCTGATCTGCTGCGATCAGACTATCAATGATCTCATCCAGGTCACCGTTTAAAATATTATCCAGTCGGTGGAGGGTCAATTTGATCCTGTGGTCTGTCACACGTCCCTGAGGGAAATTATACGTACGGATTTTCTCTGAACGGTCACCGGTTCCAATCTGACTCCTGCGTGCCTCTGCCTCTGCATCATGCTGCTTGGCAAGCTCCATCTCATACAGACGGGAACGAAGTACCTTCAGGGCTTTATCCTTATTTTTCAGCTGTGATTTCTCATCCTGACAGGAAATTACAATACCTGTAGGAATATGAGTCAGTCGTACTGCTGAATCTGTAGTATTAACGCACTGTCCGCCGTTACCGGAAGCACGGAACACATCAAATTTACAGTCATTCATATCCAGATGGAAATCTATCTCCTCTGCCTCAGGCATAATTGCCACTGTACAGGTAGAGGTATGGATACGTCCGCCGGATTCTGTCTCCGGTACTCGCTGCACACGATGTACACCACTTTCATATTTCAGTCTGGAATAAGCTCCTGCACCTGTGATCATGAAAGTGACTTCCTTAAATCCGCCGATTCCGTTTTCATTAAGGCTCATCATCTCTGTTTTCCAGCGCCGTGACTCCGCATACTTCACATACATACGGTAGATTTCTGCTGCAAAAAGAGCTGCTTCATCTCCGCCGGCACCTGCACGGATCTCTACGATAACATTCTTACTGTCATTTGGATCCTTCGGAAGAAGAAGAATCTTCAGTTCATGCTCCAACTCCTCTACCTTTTTCTTCGCATCGGACAGCTCCTCTTTGAGCATTTCCCTCATTTCTTCATCCTTTTCCTCTTCCAGCATGGCAATGCTGTCCTGGATGATTTCTTTATTTTTCTTATATTCACGATAAGTGTCTACGATAGGCTGCAGATCACTCTGCTCCTTCATAAGCTTCTGGAAATGCTCCTGGTTATCTGTAACTCCGGGCTCTCCCAGTTCATTCAGTACCTCCTCAAAGCGAATGAGCAGATCGTCTAATTTATCAAACATTCTGTTCCTCCTGTAATGATTTCTGTCCCAGGACTACGCGGTCTAATCCACACAGGTCCTTCTTTATCTCTGTATTTATAAATCCTTCTTTGTCCAGCAGCTCCTTCACAGCCTTTCCCTGATCCCAGCCAATCTCATAGAGAAGCCAGCCTCCGGGAAGCATATAATCCATTGCCTGCTTCGTAATGGCACGGTAGAAGTACAGTCCGTCTGCCTTTCCATCCAAAGCCATCCGGGGATCATGCAGCCTTACCTCTTCCATCAGTCCCTCAATCTCCTCTGTGGGAATATAGGGTGGGTTTGATATCAGCATATCATAAGCCGGCCCGCTGAAATATTCTGAAGAAAACAGATCACTTTTTACAAACTCTGCCCTGTCTGCCGTCTGAAGCCTCCGGGCATTGCAGGCAGCCACCTTCAATGCTTTTTCCGAAAGATCTGCCCCTGTTCCGGATGCATCCGGAATTTCCAGCAGAATACTGGTCAGGATACAGCCTGAACCTGTGCACATATCCAGAACCCTGGGCTTTTGCCTGCCCTTCAGAAGTCTGAGTGCTTCCTCCACCAGCGTCTCCGTATCCTGTCTGGGAATCAGCACATCCTCATTAACGTAAAATTCATATCCCATAAAAAAAGCCTGATGCGTCAGATGCTGAAGAGGGATATGCTGCGAGCGACCTGTGACCAACTCCAGATACCGGTCCGCTGTCTCTTTTGTAACACATTCTTCTCCGTGTGCAAGGTAATACGCCCGGCTTTTTCCTGTGATATATTCCAGAAGGAGGCGGGCATCCAGCCCGGCCTCCTCAATTCCTGCCTGTACAAGAATTTCCTGTCCTTTTTTTAATAATCCTGTAAGGGTTTCCATAGTTTCTTTCCTCCCAGGTCTTTTCTCCTACTTTTCAGCAGCTGTCTCTTCATCGGAAGGATAAGGAATCTCCAGATCAAATTCATCCTTTAGATATGCTCTCCAGTCAAACACCGCCTCAACAGCCTTAATGGCAACCTCTGCCATATCCGCTGTAGGTTCCTTTGTAGTAAGCTTCTGCATTGCCAGACCTGGCTTGCTGAAGAAATCTGCGATCTTGCTGTCTGATCTGCCTGCCCACTGAATGATCTCAAAAGAAATACCTGCCACGATGGGTACCATCAAAAGTCTTCCGAATAATCTTACCCAGTAAACCGGTACCAGTACAAATATAAAATGCAGAAAAATACTGACGATCATTACCAGAAACAGAAAACTGGTTCCACATCTTTTATGCAGTCTGGAGCTTGCCAGTACATTCTCCACTGTAAGCGGAAGACCATGCTCCACACAATTAATACACTTGTGTTCTGCCCCATGATACATAAAGGTTCTCTGGATGTCCTTCATTCTGGAAATGAGAAGCATATATCCCATAAACAATGCCAGCTTTACAAAAGCCTCCACAATGGTCACCACAAACTCAGAAGCTCCTACCTTACGGCAAAGACTGGCCAGTGCATACGGCAGAAGCATGAAAGCCGCAATGGATACTACAATAGAAATTGCTACTGTAATATATAACAGCCATTTAAACTGCCTGTCTTCTTTTTTCTTTTTTGCTGCAAGCTCTTCCTCAGTGAGGGATGCATTCTTTTCTGCTTCTTCCTCATCCTCCTCATCACCTGCGATCTCGGCAGAGTACATCAGACACTTTGTTCCTACCACTAGGGAATCCACAAAGCTTACAACTCCACGGATCAGCGGATATTTCAGGAATTTTGCATTTCCAAATATACACTTATAGTCCTCTACCTTTAACTCAATTTCTTTGTCCGGCCTGCGCACTGCAATGGAGTATTTATCCTTATGGCGCATCATGATGCCTTCCATAACTGCCTGGCCGCCAATATTTGATGATTTCATCCTTTTCTCCTAAAGACCAAGAAAGGTTGAGATTTCCCAACCTCAACCTTCTCAATTCATACTATATTCTGATTATTTGCTCAGACCATATTTCTTATTGAACTTATCAATACGTCCACGAGCCTGTGCAGCTTTCTGCTGACCTGTGTAGAATGGATGACATTTGGAGCAGATTTCTACGTGGATGTCCTGCTTTGTAGAACCTGTTACGAATGTATTACCGCAGTTACAGGTTACAGTTGCCTGATAGTAGTTCGGATGGATTCCTTCTCTCATGATTTTCACCTCTCTGTAAAGATTCTATTTACTATTCGTATTCATTGACGAATTATCACTGATTGCCGCTTATACGGCACCAGCAAATTTACTATTAATTAAACAGCTTTTTGATTATATCACAGCCCCCGGAGGAATGCAAGGTATTTTACATTTTTTTTAAATGAATTTCTGCTTTTTCACTGTCTGCACAAATTCCTCGTTATTTCTGGTCCGTGCAAACATATTCAGGATCTGTTCTACCGCATCCTCAGACTTCATACCATTCAATGCCTTACGCATAATATACACAGCTTCCTGTTCCTCTTTTGTCAGAAGAAGATCCTCTCGTCTGGTGCCGGATTTCTGGATGTCAATAGCAGGGAATACCCTCTTCTCCTGCAGCTTTCTGTCTAGTACCAGCTCCATATTACCGGTTCCCTTAAATTCCTCATAGATCACATCGTCCATCTTACTTCCGGTATCTACCAGCGCTGTAGCAAGAATAGTCAGGCTGCCTCCCTCCCGCATATTTCTGGCAGCTCCGAAAAACCGCTTCGGCATATGCAGAGCCGCCGGATCAAGACCACCAGACAAAGTTCGTCCGCTTGGCGGAATGATCAGGTTGTATGCCCTTGCAAGTCTGGTAATGGAATCCAGCAGAATGGTAACATCCTTTTTATGCTCTACCAATCTGCGCGCACGCTCCACTACCATCTCAGATACACGCTTATGATGCTCTGGAAGCTCATCAAAGGTAGAATAGATCACCTCCACATTGCTTCCACGGATTGCTTCTTTAATATCTGTAACCTCTTCAGGACGCTCATCGATCAAAAGAATGATCAGATGCATATCCGGGTTATTTTTAAGAATCGATTTGGCCACATCCTTCAAAAGCGTGGTTTTACCGGCCTTTGGCGGGGACACAATCATTCCACGCTGTCCCTTTCCAATTGGACTGATAAGATCCACGATCCTCATGGCTACAGTTCCACCTGGTCTCTCCATCCGCAGACGTTCATTGGGAAAAACAGGGGTCATATCCTCAAAATTATATCGTCTCTGGCCCTCGCTGGGATGGAATCCATTGATGGAAGTCACATACAAAAGGGCACTGAATTTCTCACCCTGGGTCTTAATCCTGATATTACCACGGATGATGTCTCCTGTTTTTAAATTAAATCTGCGGATCTGAGAAGGAGATACATAAATATCGTTTTCACCGGGCATATAATTTTCGCATCGGATAAATCCATATCCATCCGGAAGCACCTCCAGAATCCCATTGGCCTTCTCTCCGCTGTCCAGTTGTACATTTTCCGCAGATACATGGCTCTGGGAAGACTCATTTTCTGCTTTCTTATGCTCCTCTTCCTCCGCCTTTTTATCAGACTCTTTATTCTCAGCTTTTTTATTATTCTCTTCGTTCTCCAACTGATCCTCCTGAAGCATCCGTTCGATCAGTTCCGGTTTCCGCAACGTTGACACTCCCTTTAAACCTCTGGCTTTTGCCAGATCTTTTAATGTTGCCAGAGATAATGATTCATACTTTTCTCTCATATAAATACCTCACAGCTTTCTGCAGCTATATTAAAATATAACATTTATCAATCTTCTTTGTATTATCTGTTTCTGTTAATGGGATAAACTGCCGGAAATGGCAAGAATATCAGATATTTTGTATATACTAACATACTTTCTGTTATCTGTCTACTGCTACTCTATTGTCTCATATTATATTCTCTTCCTGCCCCTGCATGCAAGTAGTTTTCTATTACCTTTTCCGCCAAAATTCGTTCTGTGTTACTGTTCCGCAGTTTATCAGAAGGAGCTTACAAAAAGCCGGAAACATATCCATGCTTCCGGCTTCGCTCATCACTTTATAAATTATTTCCAGATTGCTCCGTAATATTTCTGAATCTTTGCAATACGTTCATCTGTAATAGACTCAACCGCTGATCTGACAGCCTCATAAGTCTTCGGTCTTGCAGCTTTTAATGCACCTGGGTTCAGAACATATTCTTTCGCTGATTCTGCAAAATATTCTGAACTGTTCTGTGTTACATAAGCTTTATTATAAGCTGTGTACAGGCTCTTCTCCTGATTATAGATAGTCTTGAATTCTGATGTAGTGTCTACATTACCGGCAATAAATGCGATGAAATGGCCCAATTCATGATAAATGGTCTCATTTGCTTTTTTCAATGTGATCTGTCTGTTACGGGCATTGAAATATCCTGAATAAGAAACAGATGGATCTACGTTGACTTTAAATCCAAGGGTTCTGTATGCTGTCAGTACACGGCTGTCTTCTTTCGGAGCAAGCTGTCCAACCTCAACAGTACCTGTAACACCACTATTATTAACTGCGCCTGCAGAATTAACTCCTGTGGAAACTCCTGCCTTTGCTGTTGTAGTTGTGGTAACTGTGGTAGTAGCTACTGTAGTAACCACTTTCACTTTTGACTTCTTTGTATATTTCTCTTCAATCTTTTTTACAACTGTTGTCTTGGTTACAATTGAAGCACTGGAAGTCTGAGCTGTTTTTTTGGAAGTAGTTGATGTGGCAGGAAGCTCTTTTGTGTATGTTTTTGCTGCTGCCTTTTTCATCTTTACTTTCTTAGTCGTGGTTTTCTTACTTGTAGTAGTTTTAACCACCGGCTTATCTGCAAGAGGTGTCTCCTCTTCTTCAATGTTAGTTTCCATCTCAGGGTCTGTATACACCGGAAGCTCCGGTATCTGGCTTTTCTGCTGTACAACAGCCACACTGCCCACAGCTACAGCAAGCACAATTGCAGTTAATCCTGCTGCTACCCTTCTCTTTTTCAATAATTCAGTGATTTTCTTTTTCATAAACCTTACACATCCTTTCTGAATGTTGCAATCCTACGTAAATGGATCCAGATATCAGAAGCAATATGGATTAAAATTGACTTTCCTATTTGTGGAAATAAAAAAAACCGTTTATCAATATAAACGGCTACCACAAATATAAGCTGATCCAAATCAGCTCTTTCCTGAAATCACATTACATAATTGGAATTTAATGTGGCAACCGGCTGTCATAATCAGCAATGCTAATCTTAGACCCTTGGCTTTGCGTCCCTGCTTTTCAACAGGTTTGCCTTTATTTATCTATAGTATATTCCGCGTTTTTGAGAATGTCAATACAGTTTTACCGGCAAATTATTACAAATATTAATTTTTTTGTAAATTACATTTTCTTTTTCCGCTAATCTGCTATACTGTTGATAGAAATACTTTTTAACCCCAAATACTATCATCTTTATATACACATTTTTTATTTTAAATATACGCAAAGGAACGAACCAATGTCAAAACCTCATTTTGTCCATGTCTTTGTCGTCCTGGTATTGATTTCCTGTCTGGTTCTGGCAGGCTGCGGGACTTCTGCCGGAGACTCCAAAGAGCCTCCCGATTATTCCCCTCTTCAGGTACTGGTTCCCAAAGCTCCCGGGAAAAAAGTTGTAGGAAATTCCCCACTGGCTCTGGATATCTCCAATATCACACAGGGTTATCTCACTGCTGTGGCTGATTCCGCAAGACAAAAGGTGAACGTTCAGCTGACAGCAGACGGTGGAACTACTTATTCCTATTTTATACAGCCCGGTGAAACCGCTGTAATTCCCTTTACAGACGGCAGCGGTACTTATCAGATCTGTTGTTACCAGCAAATAGACGGTACACAATATGCAGCTCTTTTCGCAGAGAATCTGGATGTTCAGTTAGATAATGAATTCCTCCCCTTTCTCTATCCCAATCAGTATGTGAATTTTTCGCCGGAATCAAAGGCCAGTAAGCTAGCCCTCTCCATTGTATCAGAGGGTACCTCCGACATTGATGCCCTTCAGGCAATTTATAATTATGTTATCAGCCATGTCACCTATGATTATGAACTGGCAGAAAGTGTGGATTCTGATTATCTTCCGGATGTAGACCAGACCCTTGAAACAGGAAAGGGAATCTGCTTTGACTACGCCGCCCTTACAGCAGCCATGCTCAGAAGCCGCGACATCCCCTGTAAGCTTCAGATCGGATATGCCGGTACTGTCAAGCACGCCTGGATCAGCATATATATACGCTCCAGAGGATGGGTGGATAAGGCCGTGGAATTCAGTGGCGATTCCTGGTCCCGCATGGATCCCACCTTTGACTCCAACAGCAAGGAAGATGCATCCATCCGGCAATACATAGGAGATGATGAAAATTACACTGTACAATTTACAAGATAAGTCTGCCGCAAGTCTCAGAAAGGAATAAAATTTTCATGAAAGCAAAACTAACCAATCAGGAGCTTTTTTATTTCTGCGAACAGTTTTCTATCCTTCTGCACTCAGGAATCTCCTGTGCAGAAGGAATCCAGCTGATGCTGGAGGATAGTCATACCCAAAAGGGACGAGATTTTTTCCAGTCCCTCCAGACAGATTATGAAGAAAACGGTTCCTTTTATATTTCTCTTCACAATACCGGGCTTTTTCCGGACTCTATGATCTCTTATGTAAAAATCGGAGAGGAAACCGGATGCCTGGACGAGGTACTGAACAGTCTCTCCCTGCACTACCAGCAAGAGATGGAAATATCAGAAAATATTAAAAGTGCAATCACCTATCCCCTTCTCATGCTGGTGATGATGGCTGCTGTGATCCTTATCCTCCTGTCAAAGGTTTTACCTGTATTCCGCCAGGTATTTCAGCAGATGGGACTGGAAATGAATCAGTTCTCCAACGGTCTTTTCCATGCCGGCAGTATGATCAGCCAGTACTCCGCTGTAGTATTCGCCGTGATCCTGGTAATGATTGCTGCTTTTGCTGTTCTTTTCTTTACTTCCAGAGGCCGCATTTATCTGCAAAACCTGGCCGGTCATCTTCCCCATATAAGGGAAATCTCCATTTCTGCCGATTATGCAAGACTGACCCAGGCCATTGCCATGGGACTTCACAGCGGCATGGACCATATTACCACTCTGGAAATGGCCGGACAGCTTATCTCCCAGCCGGATATTAAGAAAAAAAATGCAAAAGCCTGTGCTTTGCTGGAAGAAGGTGCTCTGCTGGAAAATGCACTGTCTGACTCAGAACTTTTTCAGGGAATGGATGCAAGGCTGATCACTGTAGGTCTGCGGGCCGGCTCTGCAGATGAAGTCATGAACCGCCTTGCCCAACGCTACCGCGACTCATCACTGACAGTTACAGGGAATCTTATCTCCATTGTAGAACCAACCATCGTGATCATATTCTCTGTCCTGATCGGTCTGGTCCTCCTTTCTGTAATGATGCCGCTCCTTGGAATCCTTTCTGATATTGCAATTTGAGGTGACCACTATGGATATATTTGAAACAGACAGAGCACGGATAAAAAGAAGACTGCAGGCATTCCTCCCCATACTGCTTCTGGCAGCTGTCTGTCTGATCTTCTATCTGGGCATCACAGGTGCAGGCAGGGAGACTGTCACAAAAGAGCAGACCACTTTAAAAAGAGCGTTGGAGCAGGGAGCCATCCATACCTATGCGCTGACCGGAAACTATCCCCAGAATCTGGAGGAATTGCTTACAGATTATAAAATCTCCTATGACCCTGATAAATTTGTAGTAGAATATGTGCCCAACGGTTCTAACCTGCTGCCCTCCATCAGCGTCCTGGTTCTTTCTCAGCAGAAGGGAGGTCTCTCATGAATAACAAACTCTCTCCCAGACATTCTGTCCACAGGATCTTTGTTGTCATGATCTTTGGCTTATTTCTCCTTTTCCTTTTACTTATGCTTTTATTCGGAGCCAGAGCCTACAGCGTTTCTGTTGCCGGCAGTCAGAAAAATAATAACCTGTACACTGCCTCTGCCTATGTAACAGCCAAATTCCGACAGCATGACACCGGCACAGATCAGGAAATCTACTGTGACACTCTGGAAAATTCACAGGCCCTGTGCATGACCGATATAATAGAGGGAACAAAATATATTACCTATATTTATCTGCAGGACAACAGTCTGAAGGAACTTTTCACAGCTGCAGACACCTCCCCTTCTCCTGAAATGGGAACTATAATTTCCAGTCTCAATGATTTCAGGATACAGGAAACCTCCGGTCACTTTTACCAGATTACATTTCAGGATTGTCAGGGAGAACAGAGCAGCCTGGTTCTGCACTCCGGAACTCCATGACAGAAAGGATGATTACTATGCAAAAGCTTAACAAACGTTCCGGATCCAGTCTCTTTCTGATGGAAATGATCCTTTCTATCCTGATTCTGGCTCTTGCCTGTACTGCATGCATCCGGATTTTCGCCGCAGCCGGCACAGACCGCAGAAAAGCCCGGGAGCTGAATCACATCCAGACGCTGACTGTTTCTGCAGGAGAAATTCTGGAGGGCTGGACCGGAAATCCCGATGACTTTTTATCACTCCTTCCCGGAGGTATTGCAGAATCTGATAAAATTTACTATTATTATGACAAAGAATGGACGATCTGTTCCGAAGATGAGGCACAGTACAGCCTGTCTGTACAGCTTTCCCTCTCAAACACAAAAAAAGAAGCTGAACTGACCTTTTACAACGCTTCTCATACAATCCTATATGAAACTGTTATCACCTTTCCCTTTTCCGGAAAGGAGGCAGGACATGAATAAACGCAGAACTGTATTTCTTTCCAGTGGGTTGCCATCCATGTTTGTCATCTTTTCTATCCTGTGTATGGTGATCCTGTCACTCCTGGCTCTGGGTACTTCCCGTCAGGACCTGCAGACCAGCCAGATGTCCCTGGATCAGACCACAGCCTATTATAAAGCCTGTTCTGATGCCACTGCACAGTATACAGAAATCACAGAATATATCCGGAAAACTGCCGAATCCGCTTCTGACAAAGAGCGCTATCTTTCCCAGATGAAAAATCTGGAAAAAAACTTTAAAAATACTGTCTGGTCCAGACAGTCAGAAACCTTTTCCCTCACTCTGGATTATTCAGACACTCTGGCTCTCTACGTGGAAGCAAAAGCAGAATATGCCGGTGCCTCCACTTTGCCTGATCTCAAAATCATTACATGGAAAACCATCAGTACCGGAACCTGGACTCCAGATACCCGACAGCCTGTTTACAACAAAGGAGAATCTAAATGACATCATCTAATATCCCGGATTTTTTATCCTATTCAGCCACCAGACATGCTTCTGATATTTTTATCATAGCCGGCAGACCTTTATCTGTAAAAATTGACGGCAAGCTTTCTACTTACGGAGAAAGACTTATGCCAGCAGATACGGATGCACTGATCCGGCAGATCTATCAGCTGGCTAATAACAGAAATATTGATCCTTTCCTGAATACAGGAGATGATGATTTCTCTTTTTCTGTCCCCGGACTGTCCAGATTCCGTGTGAATGCCTACAGACAAAGAGGTTCCCTGGCAGCTGTGATCCGCGTGATTGCTTTTGAACTGCCCAATCCCGACATCCTCCATATTCCGGAAGATGTCATGTCCACTGCTGATTTTACCAAGGGTATGGTACTGGTTACAGGTCCTGCAGGAAGCGGTAAATCTACTACCATGGCCTGCCTTGTGGACAAGATCAACCATTCCAGAGAAGGGCATATTATTACCCTGGAGGATCCTCTGGAATATCTGCACAGACATGATCGCTGTATTGTCAGCCAGAGGGAGATCTGCACAGACACAGAAAGCTATCTGGTATCTCTGCGAGCCACTCTCCGCCAGAGCCCTGACGTAATCCTTCTTGGAGAGATGAGAGACTATGAAACGATTCAGACTGCTATGACTGCTGCTGAGACCGGTCATCTGGTTCTGTCCAGTCTGCATACCATCGGAGCTGTCAACACCATAGGACGTATCGTAGATGTCTTCGAACCCTCACAGCAACGCCAGATTTCCATCCAGCTTTCCATGGTTCTTCAGGCAGTCATCTCCCAGCAGCTGGTGCCGGATGTGGAAGGTCACAACATTCCTGTATTTGAAGTGATGCGCCTGAATCCTGCCATCCGAAATATGGTCCGGGACAATAAGGTACATCAGATAGACGGTGTAATTTCTTCCTCTGCTCATGAGGGCATGCGTTCCATGGATCAGAGTCTGCTGGAATTATTCCGGCAGAACCGTATCACAAAAGAAACAGCCTTGAAATATGCCGCCAATGCAGATATGTTGAAACGTAAACTGCTCTGATCTCAGCCAGTATCTGACATTAGCGCACAACAAAAAACACTGACTTCCTATATCTAATAGACATAAGAAGACAGTGTTTTTCTTCTTCTACAATATTGCTCTTATCTGAACATTCTGCATTATACAGTCAATGCTTAATCAGTGAACCAGATTTCCTACAACTCCATAGGAAACTACATACATGATCACGGTTGCCATAATAATTCCGGTAAGGATTGCCAGTGAAGATTTCTTAATATCAATCTCCAGCAAAGAAGCGATCAGAGAGCCTGTCCATGCCCCTGTTCCGGGAAGTGGAATTCCCACAAACAGCGTCAGCCCCCAGAACTCATATTTTTTTACCTGATCACTTTTTCCCATTGCCCGGTCTTCCAGTTTCTGGATCAATCCCCGGAAAATCTTTGTCTTTTTCATCACCTTGAAAATCTTTCTGATGAAAAGCAAAATAAAGGGAATGGGGATAATATTCCCTGCTATACATAGAGGAATTGCCGTCACTGCGGGTATTTTCAGAAGAGATGCCGCCAAAAGCCCTCCTCGTAACTCCAGAAGGGGAATCATAGAAATAAAAAATACCGCTCCCTCTGGAGAAATATACTGTGAAAGGTTATGGGAAAACCATTGTACCAGTGCTTCCATAAAGCCTCCTATTTCAAATATTCTTTCAAAAAGTCAATAAATTTCTGCATTTCTTCCCTGGTTCCAATGGTAATACGAAGGAAGTTTTCTGTACGTCCCTTAGGAAAATATCTCACATAAATATGCTTTTCCCTTAACGCTGCAAAAAGCTCAGCTGCAGGACAGGTCTCATGAGATGCAAAAATAAAATTAGATTTGGAATCCTGAAAAGAAAAGCCAAGGGCCTTTAACTCTTTTTTTGTCCATTCCCTGGTCTCCATGATCTTATTACAGGTTTCCTCAAAATATTCCTGATCTTTCACTGCTGCCACACCGGCAGCCAAAGCTGTACGATCCATAGTATAGGAATTAAAGGAATACTTCACATCATTCAGATATTTGATCAGTTTTGCATTGCCACAGGCAAAGCCAATACGCATTCCTGCCAGAGAACGGGACTTGGAGAAGGTCTGCACTACCAGAAGATTGTCATATTTTTCAATCAGTGAAACTGCAGATGTACCACCAAAATCCACATATGCCTCATCCACGATCACGATTACATCCCGGTTATGACAGATAATATCCTCCACATCCTCCAAGGGAAGTTCTACACCTGTTGGTGCATTGGGATTTGGAAAGATCACTCCTCCGTTTTCTCTGAAATAATCTTCTTTCCGAATGTGGAAATCTTCATCCAGAGCCGGACGCTCATAGGGAATCCGGAACAGATCTGCCCACACATCGTAAAAGGAATAGGTGATATCCGGAAAAAGAACCGGCTTTTCTGAATTAAAAAAAGTCAGAAAGCTCATAGCCAGCACATCATCAGATCCCACACCCACAAAAACCTGTTCATCCTTCAGGTGATATCTCTCTGCAATGGCATGGACCAGATCTCCTGCTGTAGGATCCGGATATAGTCTCAGGGTATCTGTCTCCAGCTCTCTAAGAGCCCTCTCCACCCCCGGTGCAGGGGGATAAGGATTTTCATTGGTATTCAGCTTGATCATATCTGGCTGGTTCGGTTGCTCGCCAGGTGTATATGGAATTACTTTACGCACATTATCTTCCCAGGTACTCATTTTGTATTTCCTTTCTTGGCCGGTTTTCTTATTCTACTACTGCAATCACTTCAACCTCTGCCAGCACATTTTTAGGAAGCTGCTTTACAGCCACACAGGAGCGGGCCGGTTTTCCGGTAAAATATTTATCATAAACTGCATTAAAAGCTGCGAAATCTGCCATTTCCGCCAGGAAACAGGTGGTTTTGATCACATTTTCATAGGTAACTCCTGCTGCTTCAAGGATAGCACCGATATTCTTCATAATCTGTTCCGTCTGTTCTTCAATGGTAGTTCCTACCACTTCTCCTGTAGCCGGGTCCAGCGGAACCTGTCCGGATGCATATACAAATCCATTGGCTACTTTCGCCTGAGAATATGGTCCGATCGCTGCCGGTGCATTCTTTGTCTCAATTGTCTTCATGATGTCATTACCTCCAGTATATTTAGTTTTGTAACTGTTCACAGTTTCACAGTTACAAGTTTTCATTAATGATAGCGCCAAAATCCTGTGCCGTCAATGTTCTTTTTCAAATAAAAGAGCTGTCCGCCCCGGATGCAGGCTTTGCATCCGAAATTCAGACAGCTCCTGATAATAATTTTCAGATTCTCATTTCAGAGATTTACGTTTTAGATCTCAGCCAGTTTCAGCAGATCCGGGATCTTGGATTCCCAACCAAGTGCCATGATATGTACACCCTGACAGTATGGCTTGCACTCTTTGATAATACGTGCAGCAATCTCAACACCTGTGATACCTGCTTTTGTCTTTTCTTTATCTGCTTTCAGTTCCTCAAGCATTTCGTCCGGAACATGAATACCGGCAACATTATTGTTCATGAATTTAGCCATTCCGGCGGACTTCGGAATGATGATACCAACCTGTACAGGTTTTCCGAACTGTTTTGCTTTTTCCATGAATTTGATGAATTTCTCCGGCTCAAATACTGCCTGTGTCTGGAAGTATTCTGCACCTGCAGCTACTTTTCTTTCCATTTTTGCAAGCTGCGCATCAACGGAATCGCTGCATGGAGATACAACAGCACCCTTGGAGAATTTCGGAGGCTCGCCAACCAGTTCGTTTCCGCCAAGATCTACACCGGATTCCAGAAGCTTCACTGTGTGAAGAAGGGATACGGAGTCAAGATCGAATACAGGTTTTGCCTGTGGGTGGTCACCCATCTTTGTATGGTCGCCTGTAAGGCAGAGGATATTGTCAATGCCCAGCATTGCAGCGCTGAGAAGATCAGACTCCAGGGCAATACGGTTTCTGTCACGGCATGCAAGCTGGAAGATCGGATTCATGCCTGCATCCTTGAGAACCTTACACATTGCAAGAGATCCAAGACGCATAACAGAAGACTGGTTATCAGTTACGTTAACTGCATGAACATCCTTAAGGTATGTTTTTGCTTCTTCTACCAGCTCATCTACGTGGATTCCTTTTGGCGGTCCTACTTCTGCAGAAACTACAAATTCACCACGGTCGAATAATTCTTTCATTTTCATTGTACATTGCTCCAATCATTATAATCTATTTTAATTCATCGTCTGTTGCAAAGTTATGAATCTGTGTGGGACATTTCAGCGCGTCAAGGCGTCCAATCTCTTTCAGACGTCTGTAGATGCGTTCCCATCCACATTCCATCTCGCTGTCCACTTCACATTTACCGTTCTTGGAACCACCGCACTGGCCGTTCACAAGGCTCTTTGAACATGCTGTGATCGGGCAGATCCCGCCTGTCAGGTTCAGGTAGCATTCACCGCATTGGTCACATTTGTACTCTAACGGTGTCACGCCCTGGAAACCAGGTACCGGATATGTATCGCAGGCTGCACAGACCATCTTATCTTCCAGATATTCTGAAACGGTCTGTACACCAACACCGCAGGAGAATACCAGAACCAGATCTGCTTCCTGGATCTTGCTCATATGTTTCTTAAGACGTAATTCCATATTTTCCGGATTACAGATGTAATCAGTTGTCATGATCCCTGTCACATTTCCTTCAGCAGCAAGTTCCTTCTGAAGTCGGGCAGCTTCTTTTTCCGGAAAACGAACTTCCTTACATCCATGACAGTTGATAATGAAAACTTTCTTTCCGGCCGTCAGTGATGTAATCGCTTCTTTTGCTTTTAACTGGGTAATCAACATATTACTTCATCCCCCTTACTGCATTTTTTCCGGCTTTGATACTGTTAATGATCGGAATCTTGGAAGAACAGATATACTGACAGCATCTGCACTCAACACAATCCATAACGTTCATGTCTTTCATGCCCTGCCAGTTCTCATCTTTCGCATATTTCACAAAATACAGAGGTGAAAGTTCCATCGGACATACATCTACGCAGCGTCCGCACTTGATACATGGCTGTTCTTTTGTCTCATCCGGTTCAATGGCAATAATACCATTGGAGCCTTTCATCATCGGTACATCCAATGTGTTCAGAGGGAATCCCATCATTGGTCCACCCATCTTAACCAGAACATCGTCATCTGTAAATCCACCGCAGTAATCGATCAGCTCTCTTACGCTTGTACCGATCTTGATAACGAAGTTTCCAGGATTCTTGATCTTCTCGCCTGTTACTGTAGCAACACGCTCAACCAGAGGCATTCCTGTCTGGATTGCATCGGAGATTGCTTTTACTGTACTGATATTATCTACTACAACGCCGACATCTGCCGGAAGACCACCGCTTGGAACAATTCTTCCCATAACGCGCTTAATGAGAGTTTTCTCAGCGCCCTGGGGATATTTAGTTCTTGCAACAAATACTTCCATATTTCCGATATCAGCAACTTTTTTCTGCATTAATTCAATGGCATCCGGCTTATTATCCTCGATAACGATGATACCCTTCTCGGCACCTGTTGTCTTAAGGACTGCTTTCAGACCAAAAATAATGTCATCTGCATACTCAAGGAGTACTCTGTGGTCAGCTGTTAACAGAGGCTCACATTCACATCCGTTGAGAAGGATAGTATCTACCGGTTTTGCAGGTTTAAGTTTGACACAGGTCGGGAAACCTGCACCACCCATACCAACGATTCCGGCTTCACGGATGATATCAATGATCTCATCCGGAGTAAGGTTGTCAAGATCACCATGTGGCTGTACGGATTCGTGCAGAGTATTTTTTCCATCCGATTCAATGACAACAGCCATCACTTCGCTTCCACGTGTACCATGCATACGCGGTTCAACAGCAACTACAGTTCCGCTTACGCTGGAATGTACCGGAGCACTGATAAATCCGGCAGCTTCACCGATCTTCTGACCAACTTTTACAGTGTCACCAACCTGAACAATCGGATTGGCCGGTGCGCCCAGATGCTGTGACATGGAGATTACAACTGTCTTCGGATCCGGGAATTTCTTCAGAGCGATGTGCTCACTGAATTCCTTGCGCTCTGACGGATGAACACCGCCATAATATCCGTCCAGTCTGTCTTCTCTGATGGACTTCACATAGTCGTTGATCACTTTGAAATTAACCTTGGAGAAATCACGAACCTGTACAGGCTGGTTTAAGAATTCTTCCAGACGTCCCTGTTTTGCAAGTCTCTGGTAAATCTTCTCCCATGCACAGTCTTTATTGGGATCTACTTCGCATTTTCCATTCTTTGCTCCACCGCACTGTCCATTGACAAGACTCTTTGAGCAGTCAACGATCGGACAGACACCTCCGGTAATGTTCAGATAACACTGCGCACATGCGTCACAGCTCTTCTTGGTAAGTGCCATGCCATGATGACCTCTGTAGTTAAGGGTGTTGCTTGCAGCAACTACCGGCTTACCTGCCAGATCCGCAACGGTCTGAATACCAAGGCCACAGGAAATTACTACTACATTCTCTGTACCTTCCGGAATCAGATCCTGTAATTTTCTTTCTGTGTGCATCTTGTTGCATAAGAAATCAAATTTCGCACTGCCTGTAACATTCTTTCCCTGATCTGCAGCGAATTTCAGAAATTCGTCACAATCCGGTTCGTCAACAGTTTCAAATTCTTTGAAACATTTGTTGCAGGCAATCACAAACAGGTTGTCCTTACCGTCAAGCACTGATGCAAGTTCATCATTGCTTTTCAGTTTGTACTTAGTATAGTTTTCCAATTGCTCACCTTCCTTATGATAAAATAGTAAAAATTATATCCTTATGGTATCTGCTCTTATACGTTCCCTCCATCTCTCTGCACTCTAAAAAGGGCCAATAAAACCAGATAAATAAGTTCAATATATATTCCTTAATAAATGTATCACAAAATGCTCATTTTATCCAGTTTTATTGGCAAATTTTATAAATTTCTTCTATGGTTTCATCCTAAAATTCTATGAAGTGCAGATATTTGTACTGTAAAAGATATGAAATTAGCAAATTGGATACAATATACCATATTCTATAGCAACCATGACGATTTAACGTCTTCACACAGTTACGCTCTCAAACTCAAATCTTTAGAAATCGCCTTCGGTGATGGAATAATTACTCTCCATACAAGTAAATACTAATGCAGGCTTCAAAAAGATATGATATAATTAAAGAAAATATTTATCCCCCAACCACTCATTTATCAGAAACATTTATCAGAAAGGAGCGTGTTTACATGAAGAAGAAAATCCAACAAATCCTGTTGACGTCACTGTTGTTTGTATTCTCAATACTGATCATATCAATCCCGACTCAGGCTGCCAAACCTGCAGCTACAACCGTTAAATCCAAAACTTCCTATTCCAATTCCAAAGAATCCATGACTGTAAGAGGACTGGATGCAAAGAAAACAGTAGTCTGGAAATACGTTACAAAGAAATATACTGCTACAGAGCTTCCAAGGACAAAATGTATTGTCCGCAAGGATAAGGTTTATGTTTTTGAAAGTTCAAAAATCGTCGTACTTCGAAAAAAAGACGGAAAACAGTTATGGACTGCAAAAAAAATCAGTCCTGCAGGACACCTTTGCAAATTTGACAAAAATGACAATCTATATGTAACCGGATACTACGATAACTATGTTTACAAAGTATCAACAAAAGGAAAGATTCTCTGGAAAACAAACACATCCAAAGCCAATAATTACTGGCCATATAAAATAAACATTTCCGGTAATCAGATGACCATTCTATACGAAATGAATAATAATGATTCGTCAGAAAAAACTCATAAAATAGTTTTTAATATAAAAAATGGTAAAATACTGAAGTATTCCTAGATTACAGCTCATAAAAATAGCGGCAACACTGCCGCTATTTTTGATTGAACACATCTGTTTCTTTTATTCTCCTTTTTATGAACACTTCTGATAATCCTCTCTCAGTACTTGTATCATGAGTTAAGACGCTGTCCGCAGTATTCACAATTGCTCAGACGTCCTTTTATTACCTGATTCTTTGCACCGCAGCTGGTACAGGTAACTGTAATATAAATCTTTTCATTTACACGTCTGTTTGGTGCAGTAATCATAATATAATTTCCTTCTCTGTCTATCTGGATATTCCGGATATATCCCCTGACAATAAATTTTTCCAGTTTTTTTACTGCACCTTTTCCCAGCTCCTGCTCAAGTTTCTCAAATGAGACCGTATTCTGGGCATAAGATTCAAACCAGCAGGCAATTTCCCTGGCTTTTTTCTTCCGTAATGCTTTCTGGACTTCCCTGAAAGTTGGATATAAAAATAACAGACAAAGCAGAATCTCTGTTGCTGCCATTCCCCAGCGTCCTTCACCAATATACTTCTCCGATGCACCAATGGCTCCCAGGGATAAAAGTATGCAGAAGCCACAAAGAACCCACTTCAGTTTTCCCAACACCCCTGCTTTTTTATTTTTTTCTGTCAAAAAATCATTCATGTCTGTTTCCTCTTTCTCTGATTAAGCAAAATTCTATGATATATTGGTGAAGCTTCTGTCAGCCTGCACCCAGCAGAAGCCATGCGTCACCAGACGGATCATAATAATAAACCACATTATCTCCTACTGCATAATAATGTTCTTTTGTAAAATGATCCTCATGATCCGTTCCCAGAACAAATACCGGACAATTTCTTCCTTCAATGTACTCCTCGGTACCTGTATACCACAGAGACATCCCAAGACCAAGGTAATAGCTGACTTCATCTGTCTTAGAAAGCTGTTCTCTGGCAATCTTTATATTCAATGCTGAATCATGCTCCGGATTACACTCTGGATCGTACTCTGACTCATACACCGGATTATATTCCGGATCATACTCATCCCAATTATAATATATGGAGAAATCATAGCAGTGGTTTTCTGCTGCAAGATGACCATCCTTTAACGACACCATCGGATGGTATTGCACACTCATATTCTGCTTCTGTACAGAAACCATCACATTGGAATGAATCTCACTCACATTGCAGCGCAGGATAATGATTTCATTCTCCTGCCCCCTATAGTATGGGGCATTCAGATCATCCAGATATTCCCCTTCTTCCGTAGGCTGAGCCGGATAAACGCTGACCCTGCAGTCATCCCCCGGGACAATGGCATAAATTTCATATCCCCCTGCATCAACCACTGTTCCATCCTGTAAAAAAGGATACGCAGCTGCCACTTCTCCCTGTCTGGTATATTCAAGTATCTCTGCTGCCTCTGCACCTTCATAGGTATATCCCAGAAATGCCATTCCGGCCTGACATTCATTTTCCCTGATAATGTCCTGCAGAATTGCCAGATTCTCATCTGCCCCAGGTGCTCTGGCAAATACTTCTCTCATACCTCCGCCATGGATACCAACAGAAAACAGTACCGCACAAATACATACAACAACCGAATATTTTTTCATACTCTCATCTCCCTTCTTGTCAAACAGACATTTGCACTCCGCTTCGCTTTCTGCTCATAACAGAATAACTTCGCAGTTTATCAGATTTCTATTTTAATGTAGTTACGATCAGTTTACTTTCCAATGCTGCCGCTATCAGGTCTTCTTTACAGCTGTATCCTGCCCTGGTGATCATTTCCTGAAAATTCCATCTCACCCCGGAGGTAGAGCATTTCATTTCCCTGGCAATCTCTGAATATGACATTCCACGGATATACAGGCGGAGCATCTCAATCTGCCTGGGACTGATATCGCCGCTTGTGATCCAGTTAAGCTCCACCTTCGGTGTCACATCCGGAAATACATGCTCACCATTTAAGGTTCTGTGGATCACACTCCGTATTTCCTCTTCCCCGTGATCCTTATACCAGAGACTGTCTGCGCATCCACTTTTTGCCCTCTCCAGCACCTTGGGATCAATCAGGGAAGTAACGATCAATACCTTTGTATAGGGATACTTCTCCCTGATCTCTTTTCCGGCACTGAGCCCATCATGATTATGAAACGTCTGCACATCCATGATCACAAAATCAATTGCCGAATAACCACAGATTTTTACAGCTTCACGTGCATCTGACACTGTCTGGACATGTCGGAATTCCGGCTCCTGCATAATAATATATTCAAAATACTTCTGCATGATCTTCTGATCTTCTACTATCAGTATCCGTACCATCGAATCCCATCCTTTCTGCCAGAGGCATTTTCAATATCAGACAAAACTCAGGGGAAAAAGAAACCTGCATCCTGCATTTTCCTGATTCAGCGGCCTTTCTCAGCGCAGATAAACCACCGCCCTCTTCCGCATTTCTGTCAGGTGCCTCTCCATCATTGGTGATCCGGATGCTGTATTCATCTGCACCTTTGTCTATCTTCACCCAAACAGTACTGCCATGGGCATGTCTGGCACAGTTTGTCACACATTCACGGATTGCTCTGTCTGTCAGCAGCCTGTAAGATGGATGCAGCGGAAAGTTTCCACTGATCTGAACTGAAATTCCAAGCTCTTCTGCATGTCTGATCGTATCCTTATATACTTCTTCCATACTCTCAACAGCAGAACCGGTAAGAATATAAACCAGATGTTTCAATACAGACAACTGTTTATCCATTTTATCCGGATCTTCTTTTCTTTCCAGTATTCTGCGTATTGACAGAAGGCTTCGTCCAAAATTGTCATGAACCTGCATTTTCATGACAAGCGTCTCCTGCTCTCTGATTTTATCTCCGATTTTTTCGTACATTTCCTCCAGCTTATGATTCAGGATTTCCAGCTTTTCATTGTTTGCCCTGATCTTTTCACCATTGTAATAAATTTCTGATACATTAACTGCCACTGTCTGCAGATATCCTGCACAATCCGGCTCCTGCAGACCATAGTCCTGAAACATCCAGACAGAACCATCAGGAAAATAAAACACATTGCTGTCTTTGCTCAATCTGCAAAGACCTTCCGATTCAGGTTCCCCACTCATTGCTTTCCTTAATGCTTCATAATCCTGCAGATAAGAACCTGTCATGATTCTGCTCAGTTCCTGCATCTTGGTATTACACAAAACAATCCTTCCAAAAGGATCCGAAAAACAGACTCCACAGGGAACGTCATTCACAGCCTCATTCACAGACCAGTAAGACAGAGAATGATGATATCTGCGTCTCTCGCTCCGGATTGCCCAGCAAAGATAAAGCAATAATCCTATAACCACCGTCATTAAAACGCTGAACGGATACCCCTGAAGCATTGGCTGATAGAAACTTTCTCCCAGACAATATCTGTGATCATTCATCAGAACGCCCATAAACATAAAAGAAACAGCAAAGACAGCCACTGCCGTTACGATTTTCTTTTTTCCGGAAAAACAGGTGATTCTTACCAACAGGAGAATTAGTTCCAAAATCAGGCAGATTTCAAGAAGAATCATCAGAAAATCCTGCATTGCCATACCGCATTCCACAAAATCGATCATCTTCCACCTCTCTTTCTGAAGACGATACAACTGATAAACCATTCGTTTTCATCTTCCTGCTGCACTTTTAATTCCGGTCTTTCTGACATGACTCCACGCAGATCCACCTCTGATACAATATGAACAGAGATCCGCAGAGCATCATCCATCTGTGATACACGGTAAAAAACAGATTGCATGATATCAACCAATCGTTCCACAAGCCATTCAAAGGTGTCATAGCATTTTAGTATATCATCTGCATTCAGCTGCACATCCACATTTTCCACGTAGTAAGCAGCCCGGATCCTGCATAATTTTAAGCTGTCACAGGATTCCGCCAGGCTTTGTCTGAGATCTTCCATTGTAAGCAGATTTCCATCTGATGCATATTGTGTCAGTACCAGATTCTTTCTCCGCTTCAAATACGTGCCAACAACTACAATTTTACCGAGAATCCGATCATATTGTTCCCTTGATTCTGTCCGTTCCAGCTCATCCATAAACTGTGACAGCAATTCCAGCTGACCGGCGGTCTGATTCTGTATCATATTTAACAGACGGTTCTGTTCTTCTGTCTTTCTCCGCTCAGCCTCTTTCTGATAAGCTTTCTGTAACAGACGGTTTCTGGCAGTCAGTTCCTCCTGCTGTTCCCGAATATCCTGATACTGATCCAGCAGTACCGAAATATCCTCTGACCAAAACAAATGTCCTCCCCTTATAGGAATATGGTTGATCCGGATTCCCTGTTCCTGTACGGATGATCTGTCTATTATGATTTTACGCAGTTCAGGCGACAACTCAGGAAAGTCACCGGAATGATAATAGCGCTGAAAAGAATGATCCGTAATCTCTGCATCCAGTCCTCCGGAAGTCTGGAATAATTCAAAATATCGATTATTGGTCTGTATCAATCCACATAATATACAACCCTGAAAAATTGCTGCCATTAAAAGGCAGCACACTGCCGTCATATCCCCTGCAATGATTTTGATGAAAGGCAGGCGGAGTATATTTCCGATATTCCATCCCAGAAGAAATATTCCCGGAATCACCGGCAGCCAGAACTGTTTCTTTCCCGGAATTCTGCTTTTTCTGATCAGAATAATTTCCATCCCTGTCAGACAGATCAAGATCCATCCCTGAATCACCATAAAAACAATGCCATAGCTGTAATCTTCATCCGAAAATGGGGGCTGTTTGAAAAAACGAAATACCAGCTGATGCAAATCATTTGTAAAAACACTTACAATCAATATCGCTGCCACAGTCAACAGAATTATAACCTTTCTGACCGTTTTCTCTTCCTCCTTTTCGCCTAAAAACATTGCTGCTGCCAAACCCAGAACCGGAATCAGAATCATTGGAATATAATATAGATACCAGCAGATATGTTCTCCAAGAGGATCATGAAGAATATGAAATTTCACTGTCCGCACAAAGAACCAGAATACCATCAGACAGCCAATTGCAGTCAGGCATCTGCGCGTTTTTCTATGTACTACATGCTTTTCCAGATAAATCACCCAGGCACAGTACATTCCCAGATAAATACAGTTACGGCACTGATCTGCCAGATTTCTCATAAAAACATATTCCGGTCTCGCCTGCCTGCAGAAATAAGCCAGCAACACACTTATCAAAATCACTGCATATGACAGAGCCCTCTTTTTACTGTATGTCATGAAAATTCCTCTTTCATCGGAGCGGGTTTGAAAAATGCTTTACGCAAGATGTGCGTCACAATTTGCGGGAATGATTTTTCAAACACACCCAACCTATTTTTGTAATAATTATACTATAAAGCACTATTTTATCATATAGTTTTCAGAAGAATCATCTATTTTCAGAGTTTTTATCACAAACAGAGTGAACAATCCTGTCCACTCTGTTTCCCATTGCTTAAAACGGTCTTGGCTGACCACAGTATTCACAAAACTTTCCGGTATTCTCTGCACCGCACTGGCATTTCCATGAACTGTTATTCTGTTGCATTCCTCCGATCATGTTCGTTTCTGACATTCCCGTCTGCTGCATTCCTCCGTTCATGTTCATTCCGGACATTCCGGGCTGCATTCCTCCGTTCATGTTCATTCCGGGCATCCCAGGCTGCATTCCTCCGTTCATGTTCATTCCCGGCATTCCGGGCTGCATCCCTCCATTCATGTTCATTCCTGGCATTCCGGGCTGCATTCCCGCTGCATTTGGTGTCAGTGCCGCAATAATCTGATAAGCAGTCTGCTCCACTTCCATCAATTCCCTTCTGTTATCACTGCTTATAGAAAAAGTATTCAAGCGAAAATCCATATCATCAAACCACTGGGTTCTCACTTTAATACGCATGGTATAATCAAATTCATATTTATATACCGGTGGCTGATAACTTACAGTTTCTCCATCCTTTGTATATGTTTCCTCATGCTGCTGTTGATCTACATCAACTCTGCACTGTACAATGGCTGATAAAGGAACTATGTCCGGGTTTTCATTGACATCCAGTTTCCGTGCAACAGTAAAATTTCCTTTATTATCATCAATAAAAACATTGTAATTTCTGGTATTGATCTGACGGGTTATACAAAAGTCCATTACCACTTTTTTGTTTTTTTCACGATATTCCAGCTGGCGTTTGATATCCTCTACCGTACTATGCCGCCGCTCCTCAAACCATGGTGATAATTTTTTCGCACAATCCTTACACAGATTTCCGTCATCCAGTTTTCGATTTCCCAATAACCCAATTTTCTCTCCGCAGATGTCACAGATTTTCTTATCAAATAATCCCATACCCTATCCTCCTTTTTTATCTGAAAACCCATACTGCCTCACCGGAATGGTGCGGCAGTATTTTACCTTATTCTGTAACAATTATTTTTTCAAAATATGTCTTTACGGAAAAATCAACTTCACCTGTTTCAGAATCATCTGCTTCTTCGCCGTCATCAGATTCCTCTGCATCGTCTTCTGCTATCAAACACAGTTTTCCATCATCCAGTAAATTGAACTTCATATTATCAAGACTGAAAAACATAGTTCCTGCCTCATCCTCTGTTACAGCCTTTAATACCAGTGCGTTTCCTTCCACGTCGCCCTGAAGTTCTACTTTTGTCTCTTCTCCGCTCTCTATTAAGATAATTTCAGCCTTTCCGTCTTCCACAGACATACTCATTTCAAATCCTGTAAAGTCAGCATTAACCGGCATCTGCATTCCAAATGCTTCCATCAGAGTACAGCTCCATTCTCCTTCAAAATCCTTCATGGTTGGATTTTCTACCGGTTTGCCCGGTACATAAGGCTCGTACTCTTCCTTTTCCTGACTCAGGATCATTGTCGTTCCATCTGCTGTTAAGGTTATCTTACCGTCCTTGTACTCACATTCTTCTGTCTGATCATTATGAGTCATCAAAATTTTATCATTTTCTATTTTCCACTCTGCTTCATCTACTTCAGGCTCTTCCCCATAAACAGAACTTGTTGTTTCCATTTTACCGTCTTCTTTAATGTCCACGGTCACTTCCATTCCCATTGCCCCCGGATGGAAGGATGCACCTTCGCCCATAGAAAGCTCATTTACATACCAGGTTCCAATAACATCCTTTTCTTCAAGGGCATAAACACTTACGCTCATAAAGCCTGCCATTAAGGCTCCTACTGTTCCTGCCATCCACAACCTCATTTTTTTACTCATACAAACATCTCCTTTCTTTTTTAATGTACTTCTCGGACTCTTTTTTACTTAATTTTGTGAGAAGATTTTTTGTTTATCTACATTATACGTGAACGCTCAGATATTTACACTAGCACTTCTGACAGTATGCATGTAATTTTTTGGATAAATTAAAACCTGCTGAAAAGTTTTTAACTCTTCTCAGCAGGTTCATTAAAATACTTTCTGTTTTGGCGCATTCTCTCCAGATTTTCCAGAATTATATCTACACTGATTGGTTTGGCAATATGAGCGTTCATACCCGCTTTGATTGCCTTTTTACGGTCTTCCTCAAAAGCATTGACAGTCATCGCAATGATTGGTATGCAAGCGCAGTAAATCCAATGACCGCATTCATCGGCGTGCGGATATCATGAGACATATTATTCAGAAACACAGTCTTCGCCCTGTTCGCATGTTCCGCAGCCGCAAGTGCATTTCTCAGATTCCTATCCTGCGCAATCTCACGTTCTTTTTCTTCTGTCACATCACGGATTGCAACCAGAACTGTACACAATTTCCCATCTTTATCATATCCCTGTGGCACAATGATCATTGTCATCCATCTTTCATCCACTGTCCGAGCTGTAAAACTCAGCGTTTCACGTTCTTCCAGACGTTTTGCCACTGTACTTATATCGACAAATTCCCAGTATGCCTTCTGAAATGGCTCTGCAATCACCTGCCTTATAAGTTCTTCCTGATGCGCTTTGAAAAGCATATCCCCTTTCTGATCTGGCTTCATATTTCCTGAAGATTTCAGGATTTCGATTTCCTCTGTTTTTAGATTCACAAGAGAAATAGAGGCATATGCATGCCCCAGTGCATTGATCACCCGAAGTCTTTTCTGGTCCTGAAGGATACTTCTCTTTTCTGTTCTGCTCCTGTTCACCCGATAAAGTAAGAAAAGAAGCAGTGCAAGCAGCACATAAATCACACATATAATATTTCGTGTGATGTACACCTGACTTTCCGGGAAAAAGATATATGCATCGTAGTCTTTGATCTTCTCCCGACATCCGAACCAGTTTCCTGTCTCTGAACGAAGATGGACAATTCCATTCTCATCTGCCTCAAATTTATTTTTATACTGACTTTTTGCTT
Organism: Blautia sp. HCP3S3_C4; assembly: GCF_052064095.1. Lineage (NCBI taxonomy): Bacteria > Bacillati > Bacillota > Clostridia > Lachnospirales > Lachnospiraceae > Blautia > Blautia sp. HCP3S3_C4. The sequence continues at coordinate 100,717 of NZ_JBQHWF010000001.1, read as the reverse complement.
CTTTTATAGAGTGGGCAGTCAGCTCCTGTCTGTTTGTACTGACAACCTTATCATCATCACAGATCACAACACTTCCATTCATCTCAAAAGGAAAGTCAGAAAATAACGATGCCATCGTCAGATCTCCGTTAAGCTCATTTACTTCCTCCTTCTGCGCATATGTGATCAGGATACCTGCTGCATCCTGTCTTGCCACAGCGGCATAGTATCTCCATCTTTTGCATTCTGTTCTGTCACTTCCAGATTCTGATCCAGTACAAGAATTCCTGTCAGACGCTGTTCCCTGGCATATTCGTCCAGCATTTCTGTACTGAGATTTCCCTCCTGTTCTATGACTCTGCTTAATTCTGTTGTTTTGTCCAAAAGACGTACCAGGCTTTTCACCTGATCATTGGTGTTATAAATCTCATAACTTTCAATTCGATTTTTTACAAAGTCAAAGGTCTCATCCAGAGTACTATTCAGCTTGTTATTATCTCTCGCTGTCAGCAAAAGAAAAGTCAGTATTCCGGAAAAAATCAGAATAAACACAAGCAAACACGCATTTCTGTCGACCCTCTTTTTCTTCTGTTTCTGCGGTATCTGCCTTCTTATCTGTCTGCTCATTTACTTTCTCCTCCCGGCAGAGTTTCGTCCGCATCCAATCCGTATTTTGTAACTATTTTTTCTGTAATCCCTTCACTTTGCATCTCTGTAAACGTTTCTATAAGCTTTTCTGCCAGTTCTTCGTTAGTTCCTTTTTTGAAAGCAATTCCAAGTTCTGATTTATAAGGACTTTCCTCCAGCATACGGTAAGCGCCCTTGCCATCCTGTATCAGACTGCCAAGCATTGCCTCATGTCCCGCAATCGCATCTGCATAATTTTTTCTAAGTGCAGCATAAAGCTCATTCGACGAAGAAAAACAGTTCACCTGTTCTGCCTGCGGAAGATTTGATTCTATATTATGAAGAGAGAGATCTTCTGCTTTTGTAGTCGCCTGAACTGCAATCCTCTTCCCTTTCAGATCCTGAAGTGTCCGGATTTCACTCTCGGCTCTTACAACCACCATCTGACGACTGTACATATACGGTCCTGCCCACTGATATTTGTTTTCTCTTTCATTCATGGAATAGCAGCTCCACAGACAGTCTATTGTTCCATCTGACAAAAGTTTCTCTTTATCTTCCCAGACAACCTTCTCAAATTCAGGCTGATAGCCCAGCCTCTGAAAGGCTTCCTCTGCAAGTTCCACATCAATACCTTTATACTCGCCATCACTCGTCTGATAGCTGTAAGGTTCAAAATAATCTATTCCGATAACAATCTCCGGCAGTTCACTGTCCGATGTTTTCTCATATCCAGTTTCTTTCCATTTATTACTGTTTCATAACCTGCGTGTCAGTGACCTTGTTTTCCCAAGTCAAGCGGATATTCGCAATCCGCTTCGCTACGTAGCTCTACACCGAATAACTGCTCCGCAGTTTATCAGAAGGAGCTTGCACTCCTCCTGATACAAGCAAGTCCCCACCCACTGCTTATTGCTTTTCACAATTGAAGCAGGGGACTTACTTGATTCGGTTAAAACAGAGGGCTTATCCAATTCGGGTAAACATCAAAACGGTGCAAAAAAAGTTCCACGTAAAAAACTTTTACAGGAACTTTTTTCATAAGCATCTCAGGTTTTTGGCTGATCTGCCTATAAATCTGTCAACAAAACTTCTGATACATATTATACATTTCATATACTTTCATATCTACAATTATTTACTGCTCTGAAGTATAAAACACACGTTACTGTTCACAGTAACGTAGCCAAAATTCATTCCAGATTGCCTGCGGCAATGGAATTTTGAATAGGACCTGCTGATTGCGGGAATACTTTTTTATTTCCAGTCAGAAGCAAGGCATACAGGTACCGGATCCTGAATTTCCATTCTGTCAGGTTCTACCAGGCAGTCATAGGCCAGAATATGCACTCCTGCCTTTTTTGCCTCCTGCAGGGTTTCTCCAAATTCCCGATGAGTTTCCCAGTTGGGTTCAAACCTGTCAACTCCCTTCATCTGGATCACCAGAAGCAGATAGGCTTCGTATCCTTCCTGCATACAATGGATCAGCTCCTTCAGATGCTTCACACCTCTTTCTGTCGGTGCATCAGGAAAGCGTGCTATATTGTCAGATTCCAGAGTGACACCTTTCACTTCTATAAAAGCCTTACGTTTCTCTGAACAGACGTAAAGATCAAATCTGGAATTTCCATAGGTCTTCTCCGGCGTTACCTGAACCTTCTCCGGAAAAAGATGTCCTGCCTTTATCCATTCCAGCGCTGCTTTATTAGGAATTTGAGAATCCATATTGATCAGACCCCTGCCCTTTTTATTTACGCAGATCAGATCATAGGCTGTCTTTCTCGCCGGATTGCTGCTCTTTTCCAGAAAAACCTGTGTACCCGGGACCAGAAGCTCCCTGCACCTGCCTGTATTCTTTACATGAACCGTTTCCACCTGCCCATTGATCTCCACATGTGCAATAAACCGATTGGGACGGTCTATGAAACGGCCCTCTGTGATATGTTCGTACTTCATATATTCTGCTTGACCACACTTTCTATTTTTTCTTTGTTTCTTTTTACACATTGTATATACCATAGCATGTTTTCCTCATATCTACAACATTCTCACTTTGGAAAACTATTCTCCAGGCAAAGTGCTCCCCACCCCACCTCTTCATTGGGATACTCCTCGTACCCCGGCAATGGTCTGGCGCCTTTTCGGAGATAGGCTTTTACTTTTTCCCCATAGAGGTAGGGATCGTTTCCATTTACAATCCCCCATTGCATTAACAATGCTGCGGATCCGCTGACAAAGGGTGTTGCAAAGGAAGTCCCTGTTACTGTTCTGTAACCACCGCCGGGTACGGGAGCAACTATGTTTACTCCCGGTGCCACCAGATCAGGTTTCAGATATGGCAGCATTCTGCTGCCCCTTCCAGAAAAATCCGCATAAGAGTCAACCAGCGAATCATATGCTCCAACTGCAATAACCCGCCGGGCTGTGGCAGGTATGGTCAAAGTCCCATATGCCCTTGGTTCATAAAACCCAGTTCCTCTGTTCAGGGTATTTCCACCTGGCAGCCACAAGTAATATTCTCCTCCTCTGACCTTTTTTCCACTTAGGATAATTTTCCAGTCTCCACTGTCCACATAAGTTTTCCCAGGAAGGAAATCTATGTAGATTTCCTGTGTCAGATGATAGGGTCCAGGTTTGCCATAATAGATTAAAAGATCTGTATTTCCCAGTCTGTACCTCTGAGGACCAAGCTTTTCGTCTAAGGAGCCGATCCGGTTTCCGGATGGATTTTCAATATAAATACTCATTTCATCCTCATAAGATTTCCATAACTGCACATTTAATGTTGGTTCCCTGCTGCTCACAGATAATTCTATCTGTCTGGTCTGTCCCTGTTTCAGGGTTCCGCCCTCATGCAGAGGCTGATTGCCGTTGTTCCCTGTACCTGTACAGATAGCCAGACGTCCTGTGGAAGAAACCATATCTATATATGTTTCAAGAAGGGACTCTCCTTTGTGGGATCCATAATTATTTCCAAAACTGAGATTAATTGCCATTGGCCGTCCCATAGTCAGTGCCTGCCGCACCAGATAATCAATCCCCTGTATCAGCTCCGTAGTCCTGGGAAAGGAGTTCTCTCTGGGAATTCCCATTTTCACAACCAGCAGATCACTTTCATAGGCAACTCCCTGATTCACCCCATCTGACGCCCTTCCATTTCCTGCTGCAACCCCCAGCACGGAAGTTCCATGTCCACTGTAATCCGAAGATGGAACAAGGCGCCTGCCCTGGTTTTCTCCAAGTGCAAGCGCCTCATCGATCTGCTCTTTCGTATATTCAGTTCCTGTCACATATCCCTGGGGTGATTTTCCTTGTATGCTCTGATCCCATAAACGTAAAATTCTGCTGCTTCCGTCTGCATTTCGGAAATCAGGGTGAAAATAATCCACTCCTGAATCCACAACTCCTGTCAGGATTCCTTTTCCCGTCAGTCCATTCCTGCCGGTCTGCACTGTGCGGATGCAGCTCACTCCCTTCGCCTGAAACAATTCAAAATACAAGCGTTTGGGTTTCTCCATAAATTCCACCTGCACTCTGTGGGAATACTCATCAATCTCACTTTCCGGCAAAGTTACCACTGCATAGCCCCCTAACAGTGGCACTACCTGAATTCCATTTCCAGCCAGACCACTTTCCGGTCCGCTGTACTTTATGATCACATCCCATAGCCTGGTTGCAGGATCATATCCTACATTAAGATTTCCTGACTTTCTACGCTCCTGTGGGGTTGCATCCATTGCAAGATTTAAAAGGTTATCGATTTTCTGGTCTGGCATTTTAATCTCATTTCCAGATATTCACTTAGTCTATTATATACAAAAGTTCTGCATACGGACTCTTATTATAACAATTTTTGGAACTGATAGTTCATTTCATGCTTTTCCAGCCAGAGCCACTTTCCAACTGCTTTTAAGAAACAATTTTGAATGCCCCCAACGAGTACAGACGCAAGCGGTCATAAAAACCATTCCATCTTCTCCCTCACATCCGCATGCTTCAGATAAATAACATTAAATTCTCTGACTATGGGCTCACCCTTCAGTGTAAAGATTCCAAGCTCCGGGTCGCTTTTGGCAAGTACTTCATATACAAATGAGATTCCATACCCGGACTTGATCAGATCGATGATCATTTTAAAACTGGAAATGCATATATGCCGGTGAAAACGTTCCAGGGATTCATTATGCTCCAGAAGCTTTTCCTCCAGGATAGCCAGAGTTCCGGAGCCGTTTTCGCGATGGATCAGAGTTTCTTTCAAAATCTCCTCTACAGATACTTCACGGCCTGCAAAAGGATGATCCTTCGGACAGATTCCCACAAAAGGTTCCCGGCGATATAACTGGCTTCCAAATCTGTTTTTGTCAAAGAATCCTTCTATGATGGCATAGTCCAGAGTATTCTGTTCCAATAAATGCAAAAGATGCTTTGTGTTATCCACGATCAGAGTGAGTGCCGTATCCGGCTGATTTAAGAAATCGTGAATCCTGTCTGTAATCACATAGTCACCAATGGTCTTGGTTGCACCGATACGCAGTTCCCGGAGACCATTGTTTTTTATCTTTTCCCTGAGAAAATTTTCGCGCTGCTGAACGGAACACAGGTAATCCTCCAGCATCTGTGCAGCAGGGGTCTTGATCAGTTTTCTGTTTTCATAAAGAAAAAGACGGCAGCCATATTCCTTCTCCAGAAACTGAATATGCTGGGTAACTGCCGGCTGGGTGATATGTAACAGCTCTGCCGCCTCCCTGTAATTCATAACACTGCATACAGCCATAAAGGTTTCCGTTCTGTGATCTAACATAATATCCTCCTTGAACTCTTCCACTCTATTGATATCAGAATTCCATAAATGTTACTTATCGTATAATAAAAATTCATAAATTGATTTTATCATTTATGAAGCCTATAATCAACAAAAGAAACGCCGTATATATCAGAGAAAAGCAACAACTACATAAAGGAGATGCTTAAACATGAATGAGGAAAAAATAACAACATCCGACAACAAAAAACTGAGTCCCGAGGAAATCAAACGGGTAAAAGGTCTTGGATGTCTTCAGGACAAACGATATGATGACATCTTTAATATTCGGGTCATTACAGGAAATGGTCATATTACCACAGATGAACATCGTGCCATTGCGGACGCAGCAGATAAATTCGGAAATGGTCAGATTACTATGACAACCCGCCTGAGTATGGAAATCCAGGGAGTTCCTTATGATAATATTGACAAAACCATTGCCTTCCTTGGAGAGCATGGCCTGATGACAGGCGGAACCGGAGCTAAAGTGCGTCCTGTTGTCTCATGCAAGGGAACAACCTGCCAGTATGGTCTGATTGATACATTTGCACTCAGCAAGAAGATCCATGAGCGTTTTTATGTAGGCTATCACGATGTGGTACTCCCGCACAAATTCAAGATCGCAGTTGGCGGATGTCCAAATAACTGTGTAAAACCTAATCTGAATGATATGGGAATTATCGGCCAGAGAATCCCAAAACCGGATGCAGAGAAATGCCGGGGATGTAAGAAATGTCAGATTGAAAAAAGCTGTCCTGTCCACGTTCCGAAATTAGTTGACGGTAAACTTTACATTGATCCTAAAGAATGTATCCATTGCGGACGATGCAAGGGAAAATGTCCTTTCGGCGCAGTACCGGAATATCAGAATGGTTATAAGATCTATATCGGAGGCCGCTGGGGTAAGCGAATCTCACACGGTCAGGCTCTTACCAGAATTTTCACAGAGGAAGAAGAAGTAATGGCCGTCATAGAGAAAGCAATCCTTCTCTTCAAAAATGAAGGAATCGCAGGAGAACGGTTTGCAGATACTGTGAAACGTCTCGGATTTGAGTATGTGAATGAGAAATTGATTGGCTGACTATCGACAGGTGATTGAAAATCCTACTAACTACGGTAACTTAATTTGAACAAAATATACCGCAAAGTCAAACGGATAAAATCATCCTCTCCGCTACTTGCTTGATTCGATTGAATAATCACCCTATTAAAAAAGACACTTCGGGAAACTCCCAAAGTGTCTTTTTTCAGATTTTTATTTTTATGTAAGAATATCAACCGCTATCCTTCATAAATTATGCAGTCTGTTTTTCATCATTTTTTTCAAAAAGCTTCTTCACTCCCTGGATTGCTACCAGCACACCAAGGATCAGCAGTAACACTGCGAAGATAAGCTGTAAGGTATTTCCAAGATCCAGGCCTGTGGTAAATAATGCTTTTGTAAGCTTACTGATGGTCATACCCAGTGCAGTAAAGGTAACTGCCATCATAAATACCATAGGGATCCAGAGCATACAGCCCTGGCGTTTTGTTTTCTTGAGAAATACTGCGCAGGCTACAAGGGCAAGTACAGATAACAGCTGGTTGGCAGAACCAAACAGTGGCCAGATTTCTGCATATCCAACCTTTGTAAGCAGATAGGCAAGTACCAGTGTAATGATTGTTGCAAAATATTTATTGGTTACTACTTTTAAGAACGGGCTCATATTTTCCTCGTCTGTATCAGAATCAAGGAAAAATTCCTGGAATGACAGACGTCCTACTCTGGCCACTGAATCAAGAGAGGTCAGTGCAAAGGCTGATACAGCCAGATTGATCAGTGTAAATACAAGTGAATGTGGCAAACCGATTACAGAAAGGAAGTTTGCAATAGCACCTGCAAATATCTGCGGCTGAGTGGTAAGTCCCTGTGCTGCTGCCTCACCATCTGCAAAGGATGCAACAGCGATCAGTGCAATAATTGCCAGCATACTTTCCATAAGCATTGCACCAAAGGAAACCGGAAGCATGTTCTTTTCATTTTTGATCTGTTTTGATGCAGTACCGGAGGATACCAGTGAATGGAAGCCTGAAACTGCACCGCAGGCAATTGTCACGAAAAGAATAGGGAACATATACTGTCCGTCCACATTAAAGCTTGTAAATGCCTTAAGATTACAGGATGGGTTGGCTGCAAATACACCGATAACTGCGCCAACGATCATGAAGATCAGCAGATAACTGTTCAGATAATCACGAGGCTGGAGCAATGCCCATACAGGGGCAACACTGGCTACCAGAATATATGCAAAGATAATAATATGCCAGGTTCCAAGACTTACATATACCGGGAATTTAAGTCCCAGCGCAATTGCGAGCACTAATAATAAAATAGCCACTGCAGTATTGATCCATTTATTAAACTTGGAATATTTAAGGAAAAATCCCAGTCCCACTGCCTCGATGATAAATAACATGGAAGTTGTTGCAACTGCTCCATTTGCTGCTACCTTGGTAACGGTTCCTGCGTTATCTGTCACAAATCCGTTAAAGGTTCCTGCCACAACATCTGCAAATGCTGCAACAACCAGAATACAGAACAGCCAGCAGAATAAAAGGAATAATTTCTTTCCCAGTTTTCCGATATAAGCTTCAATGATATATCCGATTGTACGGCCTTTGTTCTTTACAGAGGCATACATAGATGCAAAATCCTGAACTGCTCCAAAAAATACACCACCGATCAGGATCCAGAGCATAACCGGAAGCCAACCGAAAATTGCTGCCTGGATCGGTCCGTTGATAGGACCTGCACCTGCTATAGATGCAAACTGATGACCAAATACCACATTGGTATCAGCCGGTACATAATCCACTCCATCCTCCATCTCATATGCCGGTGTTTTTGCTTTTGGGTCAATGCCCCATTTGTTCTGAAGATAACGGCCATACAGAAGATATGCTACACCCAGCACTACAATGGCTATTATCATCATTACTATTCCACTCATAATGTCTTCCCTCTTCTTTCTTTTATATTTATATATAAAAAACGCCCCTGCTATCCAATTTCCAATTGGATAACAAAGGCGGAATATTCCGTGGTACCACTTTGTATTATTATACCTGTCACCAGATACAATCTCTTAACACTGTCTAAACCAAACAGCTTCTCCTGTAACGTGAAGACCACGTCCCGGCTTACTATAGATTTCAGCGGGATGCTCCCGGGTGATATCACAAAACACCATCTGCCGCATCTCACCTGCCTGCGACTCTCTGTAATCCGGTTCCTTCTGTGACCTGTCCTGTTCTATGCATTTCTCTTTTTTATTTATTTAAAGTTTTACTCTTTTTTTTATAAAATATCAAGAGATAATTTATATATGTTTTACAATTATAGATATGTGTTTTTGTGCAATATATACAATCATAAAAATAAACTGCGCTTTGCACGCATATGGTCATTGTATATTGGTATCTGTCATTTCACCTGACAAGACACCTGACACAACAGATAATTTACACTTAATTTTTTCAAAAGTCAATGTCTTTCATAATCACGAAAAGAAACTCCCAAAACAGAGAAATTCCCTGTCTTGCCCTTTCTCCGTCCTCTGTGTATAATAGAAAATATTACGATTCTGAAATTTTTTATAATAATCAAAACTCAGGAGTACACTATTATGAAAAAAATCCTACTGATCGCCACCGGCGGCACAATCGCTTCCAAATATACCAAAGAGGGACTTTCCCCTCAGATTTCCGCAGAAGAACTGTTGGAGTATATCCCCACTGCCAGAGAGTTCTGCACCATCGACACAGTGCAGCCTTTTTCCCTGGACAGTACCAATGTATGTGCTGACCACTGGCTGCAGCTGGCACAGCTCATTGAGAAAAAATATGAATTCTACGACGGGTTCGTAATCTGCCACGGCACTGATACCATGGCTTACACTGCAGCTGCCCTGTCCTATCTGATCCAGAATAACCGCCGTCCTATCGTGATCACAGGAGCTCAGAAACCAATTGATCTGGCCATCACAGACGCCCGCTCCAATCTGTTGGACAGCCTACGTTTTGCTTCCCACGACCGGGCTCACGGTATCTCCATTGTATTTGGCGGCAAAGTAATTGCCGGTACCAGAGCCAAGAAGGAATTTTCCAAAAGCTACAATGCCTTCTCCAGTATTAATTACCCTGATATTGCCTCTGTTCACGATAACAAGATCATCTTTTATATTGATGACAAAGATCAGAATACCCGCCCGCTGGTTTTTTACCATCAGATGAATACTAACATCTTTCTCATGAAACTGATTCCTGGAACTGACGGACGGATCCTGGACACTCTGGCAGACTCCTATGACGGACTTATCATCGAGTCCTTTGGCGTAGGCGGTCTTCCAAACTATGGCAATGACAGTTTTCTGAATGCACTTTCAGACTGGATCTCTTCCGGTAAACTGGTATGCATGGCTACTCAGGTAACCCATGAGGGCAGCGATATGGAGGTCTACCAGGTTGGAAAAGTGATCAAGGAGAAATTTCCCATACTGGAATCCTATGACATGACTCTGGAAGCTTCTGTCACCAAAATGATGTGGGTGCTGGGCCAGACACAGGATCTCCGGGAATGCAGAAGGTTATTTTATAAAACCATTAATCATGATCTGCTGTTCGTATAACTCTTGAATCCTGATACTAATTTGTTACCGCCACCTACAGAGATGGGCGTCATCTCACATCTGATATTTCACACCTAATAGGAGAACCTGAATGAACCGAACCATAGAGTATACAATCCCAGAATCTCAGAACGGACTCCGGGTAGAACAATTTCTCAGAAGAAAGGGATACTCCCGGCAGAATCTCACAGAAATCAAACGGATGCCCCAGAGCATCCTGGTAAACGGAATCCACTACTATATGCGTCAGACCCTGGCTGCAGGTGACCATCTACAGGTCTGTATCTGCGAGACAGAATCCTCGGAGAAAATCCCGCCGGTAAAGCTTCCCCTGAATATCATTTATGAAGATGAAGACATCCTGGTGATCAACAAGCCTGCAGGAATGCCCATCCATCCTTCCATGAAAAACTACTATAATTCTCTGGCCAATGCCCTGGCATGGTACTACCAGGATCAGGGAAAGCCTTTTATCTTCCGCTGCAGCAACCGCCTGGACCGGGATACCTCCGGGCTCACCGTAATTTCCAAGCATCTGGTCAGCGCCAGTATTATGGCTGATATGACAAAAAAACGCCTGGTACACAGGGAATACCTGGCCATCGTAAAGGGTGACCTCACCCCACCTGCTGGAACCATCACAGCCCCTCTTTCCCGCAAAGAAGGCTCCATCATTGAACGCACCGTAGATTTTGACCATGGCGAAGAAGCCATCACCCATTATAAACTGGTAAAAAAAGAAAATGGGCACAGCCTGGTCTCCCTTCAGCTGGAAACCGGCCGCACCCATCAGATCCGTATCCATATGAAATACCTGGGCTATCCCCTGATCGGAGACTACCTCTACAACCCTGACATGGAACACATCACCCGCCAGGCCCTACATTCCTACCACATGGAATTCCCCCATCCCATAACCGGTCAGAAAATGACTTTCACAGCACCCCTTCCCCCAGACATGTCTGCCATTATCTCTCTCTAATACTGCAATGGCGCAGTCTCTCTGCGCCCCTATTACTATCAATCTCCTTTGAGCACTACACGGATTCTCTTATAAATAAAGAATACGATCAGAGATGTCAGTGTGTATTTAAAGATATTGAATGGGAAAATAATCAGTGCTGCAAAGCTAAGCAGACTGTTCACAGAGTTATGCACAGCTCCTCCCATTTCAATAAATGCCTCAATCGGCATTCCAAAAGCTTTTCCGTATGCCGGAAGTAAAACAAATGCATTAATAAAGCATGCAACTACTGCTGTAAGTACAGTTCCGGCTGCCATTCCGATCACTGCATGTTTTCTGCTCTTAATAGATTTGTAACGGTAAATCAGACCTGCAGGAACTACAAATGTACATCCAAAGATGAAGTTTGCCACATCACCTACACCTGCTGTCATAGATCCCTTTGTTACCAGATGCACAAGAATCTTTACCAGTTCAATCAGAACACCTGCGATCGGTCCCATTGCAAATGAGCCAACCAGTACCGGGATTTCTGAAAAATCCAGCTGATAAAAAGTCGGTGCCAGGAAAGGAAGCGGGAACTCCAGATTCATTAAAATTCCTGCGATAGCGCCAAGCATGGCTATCTGTGTGATAGTCCTCGTCTTGCTCCTTGCCATCACGTTTCCATTTTTCAATACCTGTTCACTCATACTGTTTCTCTCCTTTGAAATTATTTTTTGCAGATGTCAGGCAAAATCCCCACATCCTTCTGCAAAAGAAAATTCCACAAGAATGCTGTTACAACAACATTAAAGCCCCGGATATCCATCCGGGGCACTGAGCACGTACTTTTGTATACTGCGTGTTCTTCTCTCATCCAGACTTTACTGTCGGTTTTGGAATTTCACCAAATCAGCCGCCGAAGCGGGTCGCGGACTATACCGCCGGTAGGGAATTTCGCAACTGCGATCACCCAACCCCGAAGAATTTTCTTTTAACTGAAACCGATTATACTATATACGCATACTCATTTCAAGAGATTTTATTGATTTTTCAGTCTTTTTTATAAAGCACAAATGCTTCATATGGATTCAGGACAATTTTCCTGTCAAACACTGTTCTGCCCATATTTGTGATCAGGCACTGAGCTCCTTCTGCGAATGTATCCCACTGCATAGGTGTTCTGGCATTGTCACGGCTTCTGAGCATCAGGCATTTCATCATATACTCCGGTGTCAGTCTGCCTGATTCTGTCAGCTCAGTGAAATAATGAAGGCTTTCGATATCGCGGTAATCCTCAAGCTTGTCGAAATAGATGTTAGTCATTCCAAGCTCTTCGCCCTGATATACATAGGGGGGTTCCCTGCATCATATGAAGGCAGGTTGCCAGCATCTTGGCTGAAATATCCCGATAAGCAGGATTATCATTTCCAAATCTGGATACACTTCTTGGCTGGTCATGGTTCCCAAGGAAAAGACTGTTCCATGCTTTTCCTGCCAGTTCTTCCTGCCATTTGATCATGATCTTCTTGAACTTTTTAAAATCATACCGTTCCATTGATCACATTGGAAACCGTAGTCCGGCTCACCCCTGCCATATCCGCAATATCCTGAAGTCTGATCATTTAATTGCCTCCTGTTTTACGATATTTTATAGATTCCTTTTATAAATTGTGATATCCTAGAGCGTGTCTGAGAATGAAGTTAGCAACAATAATAACTATAGTACGATATAAAATACGGGGGATTGTTACTATGAACAAAATCTATCTGGATCAGGCCAGTACGTCTTTTCCTAAGGCGCCATCTGTAGCACAGACAGTTTATGATTACCTGTCAGGCTCTGCTGTAAATGTGAACCGGGGAGGATACCGGGCAGCTTATTCTGTGGAGGAGCAGATTTTTGAGACAAGAGAACAGCTTCTGAAACTCTTTCACTTTACTTCCGGAAAGGGTAAGAATGTTATTTTTACAGAAAATATCACCGCCAGTCTGAATATTCTTCTGAAAGGACTTCTAAAACCCGGCGATCATGTACTTGTAACTGCCATGGAGCATAATGCAGTGATGCGTCCTCTTGTACAGCTGGAGAAACATGGAATTTCTTTTGACAGAATCCCATGCGCTTCTGACGGCAGTCTTCTGCTTGATAGGGCAGCTACACTCCTTCGTCCTGATACTAAGCTTGTTGTCTGTCTTCATGCTTCCAATGTATGCGGAACTGTCATGCCGGCACAGGAAATCGGAAATTTCTGCAAAAAACATGGACTTCTTTTTATTCTGGACACTGCACAGACAGCAGGAACCATTGATATTGATATGGAGAAATATCACATAGACGCACTGACATTTACAGGTCACAAAGGACTCCGAGGGCCACAGGGAACAGGTGGCTTTCTGATCCGCAATGAACTGGCAACGAAAATTGAGCCTCTTATCAGCGGAGGAACAGGAAGCGCCTCTCATTCTGAGGAAGTACCGACCTTTCTTCCGGATCGTTTCGAGCCCGGAACTCCCAATATACCTGGGATTCTGGGACTGCATGCCGCGCTCTGTGATCTGGAGAAACAATCCATGGAAGAAATCCTCAGCCATGAATTAATGCTGACACAATACTTTATAGATGGGATCCTGAATCTGGATCCTGAAGAAAAATTCCTGCGTATGATCGGTAAAAAAAATACTGAAAAACGTTGTGCAGTTGTATCCGTCCAGACCTTACATATGGATATGGCTCAGGCCGCCTTTGAACTGGACAGTACTTACGGAATTATGACAAGAGTTGGCCTTCACTGTGCACCAAATGCACATAAAACCCTTGGAACATACCCGGAAGGTACTCTCCGGTTTTCTTTCGGACCTGAGAATACAAAGCAGGAACTGGATATTGCCTTAGATGCATTATCTGCATTATTTTAAGAAGATTTCAGTTACAGATTTTTCTTCTTATAAATAAACCATGATGCTGCTACAGTAAACACCAGCAAATAAAGGAGCAGAATCCCAATACCAGTGTAATTCACTGCCTCACCTGATGAAATGCTTCTCATCAGATGGCTGGTCTGGGATAATGGCAAGGCTGATACAAACTTGCCTATAAATCCCGGAAGTTTCTCTGTTGAGAAAAAGGTGTTACACAAATATGCCATAGGCATAATGATATAGTTGGAAAATCTCGGCACGTCTGCGTGGTTTTTTGCCAGAAAGGATACTACCACACCGATAGCTGAGAATACTGCTCCGTTCAGGAACATCACCAGAAAGGACCATCCGTTGAAGATCAGTCCGGTCTCAATAGGTGCTGTAAGAAGCAGTATGATTCCTCCTGCATACAGACCGCGCAGGCTTCCCCCGATGATCTGTCCGGCAATAAACTGCCATAAGGGTGTAGGGGAAATCATCACCTGATCAAAAGCCTTCTCATACAGCCTCTGCACATTCAGGTTCTGCGCAATGGCATTAAAGCTTCCGTTCATAGTTGTCAGAGATACCACACCCGGAATCAGAAAGTTCAGGTATGGCTGTCCATGAGAAGTGGTCTGGATTCCCATTCCGAATACGATTAGATACATTAACGGTGCGATCATTGCCGCCAGTGTGATCTTATAGAAATCCCGACGGAATTCTACCCACTTCTCCCATAATATTGTTATAATTCCCATGTTCTTTCTCTCCGGTTATTTTGTATTCAAATGCTTCCCGGCTCTTTCTACAAAGACGTCTTCCAATGTGGTCTCACGAAGAGAGGCCTGGCCTGTAAGTCCTTCCAGGTACCGGATAGCATCCTGTCGTGTATGGAAATAGTGATTCTGTGTTCCATCTGCTGTCATCTCGTCTACTGCATAAGCACCAAGACTTTCGATCAATGCTTGCGGAGTACTTACCTCCTCCAGCTTTCCATGGTCCATCAGTGCCACCCGGTTACAGAGGTTCTGGGCTTCTTCCATATAGTGAGTGGTCAGAAGGATCGTCAGATTTTTCTCATTAAGCTTACGCAGAAGATTCCACATCTGTCTTCTGGAAAGAGCATCCATACCTGCTGTGGGTTCATCCAAAAGCAGAATCTCCGGATCTGTCAGTAATGCCCGACAGACCATCAGCTTACGCTTCATTCCACCGGAAAGCTTACGGACTGTACGTTTGCGAAACTTCAGCAGGTCACAGAACTCCAGAAGTTCTTCTGTTCTTTCTTTTATCTGCTTTCGCGGCATAAAATAGAGCCGTCCCTGGTATTCCATAATCTCATCCATATTCATATCCTGACGCATGGAATATTCCTGGGTGATCACACTGATCTTTCTCTTCAGATCAGGACGTTTTCTTGTAAGCTGCTGACCGTCTATAAGGATTTCTCCCTTTGTGGGAAGAAGAAGGGTTGACAGCAGGCTGATGGTCGTTGTCTTGCCTGCTCCGTTCGGTCCGAGAAGGCCAAAAAATTCCCCTTTTTCAATTTTCAGGTTCAGGGAATCCACAGCTGTAAAATTGTCAAAGGTTTTTGTCAGATCTCTGGTCTCGATCATAATCCTCCATCCTGTTCCTTTGCAATGATCAGAGAATAATAGCCTGCATCATCCGGAATTTCTTCTACACTGTTGTAAATATGCTCATCCGGCATTCCACAGTTCTCCACCATACGGATATTGCGTCCGCTTTTTGCCAGAATTTCCTTTACCTGATTCATCTTTTTGCCGGATTTCATCAGCACATAGGTACCCGGCTGATCCAGTTCACTGTCCAGACGATGTACTGCCGGCTGTACATGTAATGGCTGATTCCACTCTGTGAGAGGAATATTCAGTCTGGCTGCTGTGGCACAGAAAGAGGTAATACCGCTTACAAGTCCGGTCTCATAGCCATCAGCTTCTACTCTCTTCTGTACATAAGTAAATGTGGAATAAATGGTAGGATCCCCAAGAGTCAGAAATACTACATTCTTTCCTGTATCCAGAACAGCCTCCAGAGCTTTGGCTCCCTTCTCATGATTGATTTCAAGCTCCTGTCTGTCATGAGTCATTGGCATATAAATAGGCAGAAGTTCCTTGTCTGCAAGCTCCGGTACTGCCTGGACTGCGATCTTGTATGCCACTGTTTCCTTCACATCTGCACCCGGAACTGCGATCACCTCATTTTCCCTGATCATACGGACTGCCTTCAATGTCATAAGCTCCGGATCTCCAGGGCCAACTCCTACACCATATAAAATTCCTCTCATCTATCTTTTCCTCCTGTATTTTCAACTTTAATATTCGCACGTATTCTCCATTATACTAAAGCAGCAGTTTTTTTTCAATAAGGCATCCGTTTTTCTATATATATTTCCAAATATATTGCTGTTCACTCCGTTCACAGTAACATTTACATAACCATTCAGGTATGCTATAGTAGAAAGCACCACGGCTTCCGGCAATTTTCTTACAGTCCGGAATCTGAAATACAAAGAAAAGAGGAGTTAAAAATGATCAAGAAATCCCATAAATTCTGCTCCATACTGTGTATGGCTTCCATATTTTTTTATATTCTGATCTCATCGAGCCTGTGCTTTGGTGCTTCCGAAGCAAAGGGAATAGAATTTGACAAAGATGATGGTGAATATTCTATAGAAGTGGAGCTGGAGGGCGGCAGCGGCAAAGCCAGCGTCACCTCTCCTACTCTTATTACTGTAAAAAATAAAGCTGCCACCGCCAGAATCCAGTGGAGCAGCTCTAATTATGATTATATGATCGTAGACGGTGAGAAATATCTGCCTGTCAATGAGGACGGCGGAAATTCTGTATTTGAAATCCCGATCCTGGCTGTAGACGAGGCAATGCCGGTAATCGCAGATACTGTAGCTATGGGTGCTCCCAGGGAGATCCAGTATACCCTTACCTTCTACTCTGCCTCCATCGGCTCCAAAAGCCAGATGCCCCAGGAAGCAGCCAAAAGAGTGGTTGCAGTGGCATTGGTGATCATAATAGGCGGAGGCATCCTGAACTACTTTGTAAATAAAAGAAACCGTTGTTAATGATTATCCATCATCTTATGCTTCTGTTTTCTGTTTTTTAACATGAATCTGCAGCTGATTATAAGGAATCTCAATACCATTTGCGTCAAAAGATTCCTTGATCAGCTCATTCAGGCGCCATTTTGCCGGCCAGTATTTATCTGTGGCCACCCACACCCGTAATCCCATGATCACAGCACTTTCTCCCAGCTCATCCACAAATACCACCATTCCCTTATCATCCTTGGTATCTTCATCATTGTGGAGAATATCCTCCAGAAGCTCTTTTGCTTTATGGATATCTGCATCATAGGAAATTCCCACCTTGATCTCCAGCTTTCGCAGATCCCTGGCAGTCACATTGGTAATAATACTGCTTGACAGAGTTCCATTTGGGATCACAATATGCTTATTATCAATAGAAATCAGAGTGGTATAGCAGATTTCAATTTTATATACTGTACCCTCACATTCATTCTGCTGGGCAATGATAATATAATCTCCTACCTGAAATGGCTTAAAAGTAAGAAGAAGGATACCACCTGCAATATTTGCCAGGCCCCCCTGCAAAGCCAGACCTACAGTCACACCGGCAGTACCCAGAAGGGCCGCTACCGAAGACTCTTTCACTCCGAAGTGAGTGGCGATGGTAAATACCAGCAGAATATAAAGGCAGACTCTCAGCAGAGAGCCGATAAACTGCACAACTCCTTTGTCTACAGAAGCCTTTTCCATAGAGGCCTTGATCAGATAGATGATCCATTGGATCACCTTCCTGCCTCCTATAAAGATTAGGATTGCAGCTACAACCTTCAGTCCAAATTTCGTAAGCTCAGGCATATAATCCGTAAAATATTGTCTGTAATTATCTAATATATTAACTGCCTGCTGCACTTCCTGTTCCAAATGATCTACTCCCCTTTCCTGTTCTTCAAAATCAGTAAACTTTTGATTTCAATATGATAGCATAACACGGACCATACTATGTAACAAGAATTTATTTCTGTTCCGGAACCTGTACTGAAATAACCTGAAGAGAGAAAATCCCCGCCAGCCCGGCGGGGATTCACTCTCTATCTCTCCAATATAAATGTTAATGCACACTGGATAACCAATATCAGGGGGATACCCAGATAAAATTTCGCTTTTTTTGTTTTGTGGTGAAAAACATACATTCCCATCCAGGCTCCCAGGGAACCTCCCACTGCTGCCAGAAGCAGCAGTCGGGATTCAGGAATGCGCCATCTGCCCGATCTCGCTCTCTGCTTATCTATACCATAGACCAAAAACGTACAGATATTAACAGCGATCAGATACACCCAGATTGGCTGTGCTACTGTTATTCCTGTCATAATCCCTCCTGTCCGGACAGTTTCCCTCAGCTCTGCAGACTCAGGACAACTGCCTCAAAATTCTCATCAAAGCCATCAT
The DNA here is from genome assembly GCF_052064095.1 of Blautia sp. HCP3S3_C4. Classification (NCBI taxonomy): domain Bacteria; kingdom Bacillati; phylum Bacillota; class Clostridia; order Lachnospirales; family Lachnospiraceae; genus Blautia; species Blautia sp. HCP3S3_C4. The sequence continues at coordinate 82,280 of NZ_JBQHWF010000001.1, read as the reverse complement.
ATTTCAGCTCCAGCGGCTCTTCCACCCCCAGACTTAACACACCCAGAATAGACTTAGCATCAATAAAAAGCTTTCCTTTTGCTACAATATCAATATCAAAGGGACATTTCACTGCCGCACTTACCAGCTTCTTTGCTTCTTCCACATCATTGATCCTGATTATTTTGTTTGTCTCTTTCATATTTCATAATCTCCTGATTTTATACTTTTTTGTTGCTTTTTCGTCCACGTGGTATTATACTTGTTACCACATCTGAATACCAACATAAAATTTCTATATCAGTTATCACAAATTTATATATTTAAGAAGGAGTTTATAAAGCATGATCCTTGATTACTATCGTATTTTTTACTATGTTGCTCAGTATAAAAGCTTTTCCAAAGCTGCCGAGGTAATGGGAAATAATCAGCCCAATATTACCCGCTGTATGAACATTCTGGAAAATGAGCTGGGCTGCAAACTGTTCATCCGCTCCAACAGAGGTGTCCAGCTTACAGTAGAAGGAGAACGCCTTCATAACCATGTGTCCATCGCCATGGAGCAGCTTGTGGCCGGAGAAAATGAACTTCTGAAAGAAAAGGGTCTGGAAAGCGGTCTGGTAAATATCGGAGCCAGCGAAACTGCCCTCCGTCTGATCCTGCTGACAGAACTGGAATCCTTTCATCACCAGTATCCCCATGTAAAGCTGCGCATCTCCAACCACTCCACGCCACAGGCAATACAGGCTTTGGAAAATGGTCTGGTGGATTTTGCAGTGATCACCACACCTATTGCATTGAAAAAGCCACTGCAGAGAATCCCCCTCTTTTCTTTCCGCGAGATTCTGCTGGGAGGACCGGAATTTGCAGATATAGCCTCCACTCCTCATCACCTGGCAGATCTCCAGGATATCCCTCTGGTGGGAATCGGTCCCGGTACCAGCACTCATGAGCTTTATACTCAATTTTTTATGCGTCACAATCTGCCCTTTTCACCGGATATGGAGGTTGCCACCACAGATCAGGTATTCCCCCTGATCCAGCACAACCTGGGCATTGGCTTTTTCCCGGAGGCTCTGTCTGCAGAACATATTGCCATGGGAAAAGTTGTACAGATCCCTCTTCTGGAAGCTTTGCCCGAACGAAAGATCTGTCTGATCCGCAATGTAAAGCGTCCCCAGAGTATTGCCGCCCGCTGCCTGGAAGAGCACCTTACCTCACACCGTGAAAAGGCAGAATAACAGATACACAGGCAGCAAAGCTTTCATTAATTTAGCCCCTTCATAGACAGGCTGATACGTTTCTTCTTCAGATCAACGCCAATTACCTTTACATCCACAACATCTCCCACGCTCACTGCTTCCAGTGGGTGCTTGATGAATCTCTCTGTCATCTGGGAGATATGTACCAGACCGTCCTGATGTACGCCGATATCTACGAAAGCACCGAAATCAATAACATTACGGACGGTTCCCTTCAGAATCATTCCTTCCTTCAGGTCTTTCATTTCCAGCACATCAGAGCGGAGAATTGGCTTGGGCATATCCTCACGAGGGTCACGGGCCGGCTTCTCCAGCTCCTTCACAATATCCCTGAGGGTGATCTCACCGATTCCAAGTTCTTTGGCCATCTTCTTATAATCTCTTACCAGAAGTGAAAGCCCCAGCAGATTTCCTGCTGCAACATCCTTTGTCTTGTAGCCCAGCTTATCCAGAAGTGCACCTGCAGCCGCATAGCTCTCAGGATGTACGCTGGTAGCATCCAGCGGATTCTTTCCTCCTGAAATACGCATGAAACCGGCACACTGTTCATATGCCTTTGGTCCTAATTTAGCAACCTTGAGAAGCTCTTTTCGGTCTGTAAACTGTCCATTTTCCTCTCTGTAAGCTACAATATTCTTTGCGATCACCTTACTGATACCTGAAATATACTCCAATAGGGAAGCAGACGCTGTATTCAAATCAACGCCAACCTTATTTACGCAGTCTTCTACCACACCACTCAAAGCCTCATCCAGCTTTTTCTGGTTCATATCATGCTGATACTGGCCTACACCAATGGATTTTGGGTCGATCTTTACCAGCTCAGCCAGCGGATCCTGTACTCGTCTGGCAATGGAAGCTGCACTTCTCTGTCCCACATCAAAGTTAGGGAATTCCTCTGTGGCAAGCTTACTTGCAGAATATACAGAAGCACCTGCCTCGTTGGTGATCACATACTGTACCTTCTTCTCCGGAATCTCCTTAAGCATATCTACGATCACCTGCTCAGATTCACGGCAGGCAGTTCCATTACCTACAGAAATCAGGGAAACCCCATATTTATCGATCATTTTCTCTACCGTGTCCTTGGCAGCACGGATCTTCTTCTCTGTGGTAGGCGCTGTAGGATATACCACTGTGGTATCCAGAACCTTTCCGGTTGCATCTACAACAGCCAGCTTGCAGCCTGTACGGAATGCAGGGTCCCAGCCCAGCACAACTTTCCCTGCAATTGGAGGCTGCATGAGAAGCTGCTCCAGATTTTTGCCAAATACATGGATAGCACCATCCTCTGCCTTGTCTGTAAGGTCACTGCGGATTTCTCTCTCAATTGCCGGACCAATAAGACGCTTATAGCTGTCCTCTGTCACTTCCTTCAGAATAGGGGTAGTATTAGGATTATCACCGGTGATCACTCTTTTGTTCAGATATCGGAGAATATCCTCCTCCGGTGCGTTCACCTTTACAGTGATAAATTTTTCCTTTTCTCCTCTGTTTAATGCCAGAATTCTGTGACCTGCAAGCTTTTTCACCGGCTCTTCGAAATCATAATACATTTCATATACAGACTGCGCTTCCGGATCCTTGGCTGTGGAGGAAATACTTCCGTTTTTCGCTGTGATATTACGGATATAAATACGGTAATCTGCCTCATCGGAAATACGCTCTGCAATAATATCTTTTGCGCCGTTTAAAGCCTCTTTTACATTCTTAACGCCCTTTTCTTCAGAAACATAGGCTTCTGCTTCCTCTTCCACTGTCTTTTCTGTCATCTGCTGCAGGATAATATCAGCCAGAGGCTCCAGTCCCTTCTCTTTTGCAATGGTAGCACGGGTGCGGCGTTTCGGACGGTATGGACGATAAAGATCCTCTACCACTACCAGGGTCTGGGCATCCAAAATCTGTTTCTTCAGCTCAGCTGTCAGTTTACCCTGATCCTCAATGCTCTTTAATACCTGATTCTTCTTATCCTCCAGATTTCTCAGATAAGACATCCTCTCATAAAGGGTACGGAGCTGCTCATCATTCAGAGAACCTGTGGCCTCTTTTCTGTATCGTGAAATAAAGGGGATCGTGTTTCCCTCGTCAATCAGCTTGACTGCAGCTTCCACCTGCCATTTTTCTACTTTTAATTCCTGTGTAATTACCTGAATAATATCCATATAGTTTCTTCTATTCTCCTCTTATCGGTTTACTGTATAATGCTTACTTGATTCGGTTAAAGTATTCATCCCAGGGTTTTGGCTCGTTGTCCTCTTCCTCCGGTTGTTCTTCCTGAGGTTTCTTTTCCTCCTGAATCTCCTCTGCCGTCTGTGGCTGTTCTGTGCTTTCGTTATCCGCACTTTCCCGGGATTCAGAATCCGGCTGTATATTCCATAAGTCTGCCTTCTCAGCTCTGTCATCCTGGTCTGCCTCTGGATTTACAATTGCCTCCGCCTCTGTATCCACAGATTTAAAGTATGGTTCCGACTGATAACCATAAGTCGGAGGCTCAGTTTCTCCCGATCTCTTCAATTCCCCTTTCAGATCACGGTAGAACATGGTCTCTGTCATAGTCATATAAGGCATGATCCATAAAAGTGCAATATAAAATGTAAAAACAGAAAGGAACATAAGTGGAACAAAGCTAAGCTTCAGCAGAAAATATCTCCAAAAATTCCCTCTCATCATCTCTATGCTTTCCTTCAGTGCATCCATCCCCTTTGTCTGAGGATTATCAGCCAGAATATAATAGGTCATTTCCAGCGGAATCGTAATGATCTCATAAACAACAGTTCCGATAATCATCAGCACCCCACTTTTCACAGCCATCTCCATCAGCAGATTCATATCTGAGATGTCTGTGGGAAGTGAATATCCATAGATCGTATACGGAAGCATGGTCAGCACATTGATAAATGCCAGCACAAAGGTTGCTGTGATCACTCTGTCCGGATATTTCTTAAAAAAATAAAACAGATCATTCAGTGAAAACTCTTTGTTTCTGGCAATATTCAGGTACATATAGAGCATTCCTGCCGAAATCACGTTGATCAGAATACTGATAATAAAACTAAATACATATCCCAAAGCTATATTCAGCTTAGAATTTTCCGGAAACAATGTGTTGGAAATCCATCCGCTTCCAAAACTTAAAATGATCAATACAACAAACGCCAGGATCACGGTTCCCATCTTTTCCGCCAATGCCTCCCGGGCACGTTTCTTTAATTCTTTTGTTGGTGTCATGAAAAACTCCTCTTCAATAACTAACCTGCGATGTCATAATCTTTATAACGCCGCAGGTTTTGCAGGATTCTTATCATCAGCGGATAAATCATCCGCTTCACTATTTGCCTGATTCAGTTCTGTCAGTCTGCCAGATTAAATGCATCATGTACTGCATTCATGGCACGTACTCCATCCTTCTCACTGATCAGCACAGTTACACGGATTTCAGAGGTGGAGATCATATTAATATTTACACCTTCATTATAAAGGCTTTCAAACATTTTTGCGGCAACACCGGGATTACTCATCATCCCCGCACCTACGATAGAAAGCTTGGCAATATTTCTCTCTGCATGGAGCTCCACATATCCCAGACGTGCCTGATTTGCTTCCAGCACTGCCATGGCATCATCCAGATCATTCTCATTGACCGTAAAGGAGATATCCTTGGTACCCGCTCGTCCGATAGACTGCAGGATCACATCTACATTAATATTCTTTTTTGCAAGTGTATCAAATAATTTAAAAGCAACACCGGGGGTGTCCTTCAATCCGATTACTGCGATCCGCACTGCATCTGTATCCAGCGCCACACCGCTGATCAACATTCTTTCCACTGTAACTTCCTCCTTTACTACAGTTCCCTCGCTGTTATTCAGGCTGGAGCGCACAACCAGCGGCACTCCATATTTTTTGGCCATTTCCACGGAACGGTTATGAAGTACCCCTGCACCAAGAGTTGCCAGATCCAGCATCTCATCATAAGTGATCTCCTTAAGCTTTCTCGCCTTTGGAACCTTACGCGGGTCTGCAGTGTATACACCATCCACATCCGTATAGATCTCGCAGGCATCTGCATGGAGTGCTGCTGCCAGAGCTACTGCTGTTGTATCGGAACCGCCTCTTCCCAGAGTAGTATAGTCATCATATTTATTGACTCCCTGAAAACCGGTGACAACTACAATTTTCCTGTTTTCCAGTTCTCTTTTAATACGTTCTGTATCAATTCTTTTCAGTCTTGCATTCCCATGGGTACTGGTAGTATGCATGGAAACCTGAAAAGCATTCAGGGATACAGCGGGAATTCCCAGTTTGTCCAGTGCCATAGCCATCAATGCCACAGACATCTGCTCTCCGATGGTAAAAAGCATATCCATCTCTCTTTTAGGAGGTTTCTCATTTACATCCTTTGCCATAGTGATCAGTTCATCTGTATATTTTCCCATTGCAGACAGAACTACCACCACATCGTTTCCCTTCCTGTACTCTTCAATACAGCGGGCAGCCACATTGAAAATACGTTCTTTATTTGCAACAGAAGTTCCGCCAAATTTCTTGACAATCAACATTATTTCTTACTTCCTCCATTATCCCTATATCAGTCTTTCACTCTGATTTTTGCAAGGACTTTATCCCCCAGCTTTTCAGCCTTCGCACAAAATTCTCCCTGTGTCATATCCGTTGTAATAAAAGCACATTCCTCCGGCAGCTGATCCAGACAGATCATCTCTGCATTTTCAAATACTTCCTTCGCTTCCTCTGCAGCTTCTTTTTTGACTCTTACAAAAAATCTTCCGGATACCTGATCCAGTGGTCTCAACTTTGCAGGAGTACTGTTCCAGTTGGTAAAAATATTAGTATGGAGATGCTTAGCAGCGTCTACAATATCTCCCACTACTGCGCTTGCAGTAGGAAGCTTACCTGCACCACTTCCATAGAACATTGCATCTCCCAGCATATTTCCATGTACAAAGACTGCATTAAATACATCATTCACACTGTAAAGTGGACTGTTCCTGCCGATCAGGAAAGGAGCTACCATTGCATAACAGGTACCATCTGCATTTCTGCGGCTTGTGCCCAAAAGTTTAATGGTTCTGCCCAGCTTTGCAGCATACTCCATATCCTCAGGCGTAATTTTTGTGATGCCCTCTGTATAAATATCCTTATAATCAAAATATTCACTGTATGCCAGAGAAGACAAGATTGCTATTTTGCGGCATGCATCATATCCCTCTACATCTGCTGTGGGATCTGCTTCCGCGTAGCCTTTCTGCTGTGCTTCCTTTAAAACAGTATCAAACTCACAGCCCTCTGTACTCATTTTATAAAGCATGTAATTCGTAGTACCATTAAGGATACCTGTTACCTCATCGATCTCATCTCCGGTAAGAGAAGAATTGATCACACGGATAATCGGAATACCGCCGCCGCAGCTTGCCTCAAATAAGAAATTAATACTCTTTTCTCTGGCAATATCCATCAGCTCGCGTCCCTTGTCCGCAACCAGTGCCTTATTGGAGGTGCAGACATTTTTTCCTGCCAGAAGTGCTTTTTTGACAAAAGTATACGCAGGCTCCACGCCTCCCATTACTTCCACAACAATATCCACTTCCGGATCATTAACAATCTGTTCGTAATCGTGAACCAGGATTTTCTCCACCGGATCTCCCGGAAAATCCCTCAGATCAAGAACATATTTAACATTGATTTCCTGTCCGGCACGTTTGTTAATACTCTCGTGGTTTGTATTGATAACCTCTACCACACCGCTGCCTACTGTGCCGTATCCTAAAACTGCTACATTGATCATTTTTTTACTCCCTGCCTAATATTTTCAGATAGTGAATTCCCTCACTGTGCTCAATGGTATCTACCATTCCCTCTGCATCTCCCTCACCCGGAAGAATATCCACACTCAATGTAAGTGTTGCCACTCCATTGATGGGAATACTCTGATGAATGGTAAGGATATTTCCGTGAAACCGGGCAATTGTCTGCAGGACAACGGACAAAAGTCCGGGCTCATCATCCATCTGGATGATAAATGTGATGGTTTTTCCCTTGGTTTCCTCATGGAATGGGAATATATCATCCTTATATTTGTAAAAGGAGCTCCTGCTGATATCGGTCTGCTCTGCTGCGTCCTGAACTGTGCTGACTTTACCGGAATCCAGAAGCTTTTTCGCCTCTACTACTTTCAGAAGGACTTCAGGCACTGCCCGCTCCCTCACCACATAATATTTCTTCTTTTCTGCTGGAGTTTTTGACATATCTCTCTCCTGTCTGTTTCTTAAAGACATTTGTTTTTATACACTGGATATGTTACCATACACGAATTAAATCTGCAATCATTTTATAAATAAAAGAAGCTGCCGCAACAGACACATTGACAGCAGCTTCAGACACTCAATCTCTAAATGCGCTTATTTCTTCAGTGCGATCCATTTCAGATATGCATTGATGAAAAGATCAATGCCTCCATCCAGCACTGCATCCACGTTTCCGGTTTCCTCGTTGGTACGATGATCCTTGACCATAGTATATGGCTGCATAACGTAAGAACGGATCTGGTTGCCCCAGCCGATATCTGTCACTTCTCCACGGATACCGGAAAGCTTTGCTTCCGCTTCCTGCTGTTTGAGAAGATACAGTTTGGCTTTCAGCATCTGCATGGCTTTGTCCTTATTCATATGCTGGGAACGTTCATTCTGACACTGTACCACAATTCCTGTAGGGAAATGTGTAATACGGATAGCAGAAGACGTTTTGTTGATATGCTGACCGCCGGCGCCACTGCTTCGGTAGGTATCAATACGGATATCCTCATCATTGATCTCCACATCCAGATCCTTCTCAATATCCGGCATAACATCACAGGATACAAAAGAAGTCTGACGCTTACCTGCAGCATTAAAAGGAGAAATACGTACCAGACGATGTACACCCTTCTCAGATTTCAGATATCCATAGGCATTGGTTCCGTTCACCTGGAAGGTTACTGACTTAATACCAGCCTCATCTCCGTCCAGATAATCCAGTACCTCCATGGAAAATCCCTTCTTATCTGCCCAACGGCAATACATACGGTAAAGCATACTACACCAGTCACAGGCCTCTGTACCACCTGCTCCGGCATTCAGCTTGATAATGGCATTCTCACTGTCATACTCTCCGGAAAGAAGAGTCTTGATCCGGATACTGTCAAAGTTCCTCTGGAATTCATCCAGCATTTCCTGAATCTCAGGAATCAATTCCGGATCGTTCTCCTCATAACCCATTTCAATCATGGTTTCCATATCCTCCATCTGCGTTACCAGACTCTGATAGGTCTCCATGTCATCCTTCATATCTTTTAATTCTTTCATCTTCTTCTGGGAAACTTCTGCATCATCCCAGAAATCCGGCGCTTCCATCTCACGCTCTAATTCTTCGACCTTCTGCTCCTTATTAGCCAGGTCAAAGTGAATCCCTCACTTCCACTAATGGTTCTGTGTATGTTGCAAGAATGCTCTTGAACTGATCTAATTCAACCACAGCTTCACCCACTTTCTTATTTTATTTCAATTTACTCACTCTCTGGTGGTAACTCTCCAAAGATAATAGCATACCATTGAAAAAAATACAAATGAAATCTGTATGGAAAATATCAATCCTTATGAGAAAAAGCTCTCTGCCACACTGACATCTGCAATGTACCCTACAGTTCCTGTCATGTAGATAGTCTCATCCTCTGCAATATCAATCTGTATCATACCGCCAGGCTGGTTTACATTAATCCTGGATTCTACCAGTCCCAGCTTATAGGCTGCCATTGCAGCTGCACAGCTTCCGGTACCGGAAGCCTTGGTATATCCGGAGCCCCTCTCCCAGATCTCAATATCCAGATTTCCTTTATCAATCTGATGGCAGATCTGCAGATTCATTCTCTCCGGAAATTCATCTGCATTTTCTACATAAGGTCCCAGGTTCTTTACCTGATCTTCGCTGACCTGATCTGTAAAAATAATACAATGGGGATTTCCTACAGTCAGGCAGGTAGCCTTATATTCCTTCTTATTAAAAATAAAGGATTCATTAATCACTTCTCGCATTTCCCCTGTTACAGGAATTTCCCTGGAAACAAAGGAAGCCTTGCCCATATTCACCCGGAATTCCGTGGCACGGCCATTCAGACATTCAACATGAATAGTTCCTGACAGAGTTTCAATATCAAATTTTTTCTCCGTCACATATCCCTGATCCATCAGATATTTGGCAAAAATACGTACTCCGTTACCACTGATCGCAGATTCACTTCCATCTGCATTATAAATGCGGACACCCAGCTTTCCTTCCATCTCCACCGGTCCATACAACACACCATCTGCGCCAAGCCCAAAACCTCTCTGGCAGAGAAGTGCCACCTTTTTTCCCTGAAGCTCAACTTTGTTTTTCTTTGGATCCAGGATCAGATAATCATTTCCAAGCCCTTGATATTTACTCATAATAATTGTATGATTCATAATTTTATTCCCCTTTACCTTAACAATGAAACGAAAATCAAAAAATATTTTGCATCCAGTTTTATTTTCTATTATTATATATTTAATTTTTTACTATGTATATAGATTAAACTGCGCTTTATATTGCAAATAGTGCGGTAATAACAAAAAAAGACTGCCATACCAACTTCCTGATATCACAGTCTTTCCCATACGCATCACCTGCCTATTCAGTTTTCTATTTCTTTACCCATTCGAAATAGTTACAAAGCTTTTCTATTAACTTTGTGTTTTTATGATACTATTATCTTTATCTAATGTCAATATTTTTATAGCATATTTTTTTCATCTTACTCTTGCAGTATTACAAGAGCAAATGATATGATATGGAAAGGAGGATAGACAAATGTTTTTCACAGATCGAAATGAACCATCCGAAAAAACAGGATATCTCAACGAAGCCTTCCGACTTTTTCATCTCAGGGATCAGGCCAGCCGGGAGTTTTCCTGGCATTATCATGATTTTCATAAAGTAGTGATCTTTCTCTCCGGCAAAGCCACCTACCATATTGAAGGCAGGTCATACCCTCTGAAGCCCTGGGATATTCTTCTTGTAGACAGACATGCCATTCACAGACCGGAGATTGATTCTTCTGTTTCCTATGAACGCTTCATCCTCTGGATCCAGAATGATATTCCCCATCAGGAACTGCTCAGCTGCTTCCAGAAGGCCAGAGACCGCAGCTACAACCTTATCCGCCTGAGCTCCGATCTCCAGGAAAAATTAAAGGAAACTCTCTTCCAGCTTGAAGACTCTGCCAGAACCCATGCCTTCGGACAGGAGATCCTGACCCAGGCGCTGTTCCAGGAATTTATGGTATATCTCAACCGGATTTTTCTGGAAAAACAATATATTTATGATAAGAAATCCTATTCCTACGACTCACAGATTGCCAGCCTTCTCCAGTATATCAATCACAATCTGCAGGCAGATCTGTCTGTGGAAAAGCTTGCCGCCAGATATTATGTAAGTAAATATCATCTTATGCGCAAATTCAAAGAAGAAACCGGATATACCCTTCACAACTATATCGTAAGCAAACGCCTTCTTATGGCCAGATCCCTTATTGACCAGGGAATGCCTGTGATCAAAGCCGCCCAGGAAAGTGGTTTTGCAGAATACAGTACTTTTTCCAGAGCCTACCGCAAACAATTCCAACAGTCTCCCGGAGCATCCAAAAAGCAGCAGACCCTCTGAGTCATCCCAGAGTGATCTGCTGCTTTTTCTCTTACATTAATTTATCTTTTTCTTTTCCTTGTGCCAAATGCACAATAAAACACAAAACCAAGCAGTGCCAGTGCTACGATCATCCAGCCAGCCAGCACTCCTGCTCCCATACCTACAAATTTATCATAATATCCCTTAAGATAAATCACGATTACAATAGCGGGAATGCCATAAGCTACATAACCTCTCAGGCTCTTGGGAAATTTCATTCCTGCACCTGCATTGGCTTCTGCAATAAAATTATCCCATCCCCAGCCATTTTTTCTGGTACAGAACAAAAGATATCCCAGACTGCCCAGTGGCAGAAGGTTATTGGAGACAATAAAATCCTCCAGATCCATAATGGTGCTTCCCTCTCCCAAAGGCTGAATATCAGACCATACATTGAATCCCAGCACACATGGAAGACTTAACAATATTACCAGAATCGCACACACCAATACACTTTTCTTACGATTCCATCCAAACATTTCCATATTAAATGCGATCAGATTCTCAAATACAGCAATGATCGTTGAAATCGCTGCAAAACTGAGGAAAAGGAAAAACAGGCTTCCCCACAGCACCCCTCCGCTCATTTTCGCAAAAATATTGGGCAAAGTGATAAAAATCAGGCTTGGGCCTGCATCCGGCTGGATTCCATAGGAAAAACATGCCGGGATAATAATAAATCCTGCTGTCAGTGCCACAAAGGTATCCAGCACTGTAATGCTTACAGCCTCCCCTGTGAGACTTCTGGATTTATCCAGATAGCTTCCGAAGATCAGCATGGCACCGATACCTATGGACAGAGTAAAGAACGACTGGCTCAATGCCGCAAAGATCACATTTCCCAGTCCTGCATCTCTGATTTTCTGAAAGTCAGGAATAAGGTAGAATTTAATTCCCTCACCGGCTCCGTCCATCATCACAGAATGAACTGCCAGGACCAGCATAATGATCAGCAAAGCGCTCATCATTACCTTGGTAATTTTCTCAATACCATTCTGCAATCCCATGAAGCAGACGATAAAGCCTATTACACAGACAATCACCATCCACAGGATCATGGTAGGTGCATCTCCCATCATATTGGAAAAAGCCCCTGCAACAGCCTCGGTATCCGCTCCCACAAAATCTCCCCGCAGGCTTTTGAAGCAGTAATACAGCATCCATCCGCCTACGGTAGTGTAAAACATCATCAGCATATAGCAGCCGATAATGCCTATGTATTTCAGAGGTTTCCAGCAGGTTCCCTCCGGTGCCAGCCTGTCAAAGCATTTTGCAACACTGACATGGCTTCCACGACCTACAGCAAACTCTGACACCAGCACCGGAATTCCCAGGATTACCAGGAAACACAAATAAATCAAAATAAAGGCTGCTCCGCCATATGCTCCGCATATATATGGAAACTTCCACACATTTCCTATACCAATGGCACATCCTGCAGACACCAGGATAAAGCCAAGACGGGAGCCAAAAGACTCTCTTTTCATAATAATTTCCCCCTGTTGATATGATTTAACACATCAGCATCAGGCTGGTTTCTTGCGTCCGCAGCACTGTTTATATTTCTTTCCGCTTCCACATGGACACGGATCATTTGGGTATACCTTGATTTCCTTTCTCTGAACCGGCTTCTTCACACCACTGTCATCTTTGTTGGTTCCGGTAACCTTGGCAACCTGCTCTCTCTCTATCTTCTGCTCTACATGTACATGATACAGCATACGGAGAGTATCCTCCTGGATAGAATTGATCATTTCATTAAACATATCAAAGGCATTCATCTTGTACTCAACAACCGGATCTCTCTGTCCATAAGCTGCCAGTCCAATACCCTGACGAAGGATTTCCATATCATCAATATGATCCATCCATTTGCTGTCAATGCTCTTCAGCAGAACTACACGCTCCAGCTCACGAAGCTGCTCCGGTTCCGGGAACTCAGCTTCTTTTGTTTCGTAAAGCTTCACAGCCTCTTCCTTCAGTTCATGCTTGATCTCATTTCTTCTCTTGCCCTTTACACTCTCCGGTGTCAGAGGTTTGAGAGGAATGATCGGGCTGATAGCTCCGTTGAATTCATTCAGATCCCACTCTTCAGAATCTACATCATCAGAGAAGCACATATCCACATAGCTGTCTACTGTATCCTGGATCATATTGTAAATAGCATCCCGCATGTTCTCACCATCCAGCACCTGACGACGCTCTTTGTAAATGATCTCACGCTGTTCATTATTAACCTGGTCATAATCCAGAAGATTTTTACGAATACCAAAGTTATTAAACTCAATCTTCTCCTGTGCTTTCTCAATAGCATTGGAAAGCATCTTATGCTCAATCTGCTCATTCTCTGCAACACCCAGAGAAGTAAAGATCTTCATCAGTCTCTCAGAACCAAACAGACGCATCAGGTCATCCTCCAGAGAGATGTAGAAACGGGATTCACCCGGGTCTCCCTGTCGACCGGAACGTCCACGGAGCTGATTATCAATACGTCTGGATTCATGACGCTCTGTACCGATGATCATCAGGCCACCGGCATTTCTTGCCACATCATCCAGCTTAATATCCGTACCACGGCCAGCCATGTTAGTGGCAATGGTAACTGCCCCTGCCTGACCTGCCTGTGCTACGATCTCTGCCTCCAGTTCATGGAACTTGGCATTCAATACATTATGCTTGATTCCCTGTCTTTTCAGCATGCGGCTGAGTAATTCAGAAGTTTCAATTGTAATTGTACCAACCAGTACAGGCTGCTGTTTTGCATGAGCCTCCACTACAGCATTGACAACTGCATTGAATTTCTCTTTCTTTGTCATATAAACAGCATCTTCATGATCAACACGGATAACCGGTCTGTTAGTCGGGATCTCAACAACGTCCATTGCATAGATATCACGGAACTCTTTTTCCTCTGTAATAGCTGTACCAGTCATACCACCCTTCTTGTCATATTTATTAAAGAAGTTCTGGAATGTAATAGTTGCCAAAGTCTTACTCTCACGTTTGATCTTAACATGCTCTTTTGCTTCAATTGCCTGATGAAGTCCATCGGAATAACGACGGCCCGGCATAATACGTCCGGTAAATTCATCTACGATCAGGATCTCATCATCCTTTACTACATAATCCTGATCCTTATGCATCAGGTTATGTGCACGAAGTGCAAGAGTAATATTATGCTGGATTTCCAGATTTTCCGGATCAGCCAGGTTCTCAATATGGAAGAAATTCTCAACTTTATGAACACCCTGCTCTGTCAGATTGACGATCTTATCCTTCTCATTTACAACGAAATCACCGGTCTCGATAACCTCCTCACCCATAATGGCTGCCATCTTAGTCATCTCATGGCTGGCTTCACCACGCTCTAACTGCTGCGCAAGGATATCGCAAGCCTCGTATAACTTGGTTGACTTACCGCTCTGTCCGGAAATAATAAGAGGGGTACGTGCCTCGTCGATAAGAATGGAGTCCACCTCATCGATGATACAGTAGTGCAGATCTCTCTGAACCAGCTGTTCTTTATAGATAACCATGTTGTCACGCAGATAATCGAAACCAAGCTCATTATTGGTGACATAAGTAATATCACAGTTATATGCAGCACGACGCTCATCCTGCTTCATATCATTCAGTACAACGCCTACTGTCAGTCCCAGGAATCTGTGGATCTGTCCCATCTCATCTGCATCACGCTTTGCCAGGTAATCATTGACAGTTACGATATGCACACCTTTACCCTCCAAGGCATTCAGGTAAGAGGGAAGAGTAGCTACCAGAGTTTTACCTTCACCGGTTCTCATCTCTGCAATACGACCCTGGTGGAGAATAATACCACCGATAAGCTGTACGCGGAAATGCTCCATGCCCAGAACACGCTTGCCGGCCTCACGAACAACTGCGAATGCCTCCGGAAGAAGATCATCCAGTGTCTCTCCCTCTTCCAGACGTTTCTTAAACTCTCTGGTCTTTCCTTTCAGTTCCTCATCACTTAACTTCTGCATCTCCGGGCGCAGACTTTCAATCTTGTCCACCAAAGGCATAATGCGCTTTACCTCTCGCTGGCTGCGGCTCCCGAATACTTTTGAAAACATATTCATAAATTTAACTCCTGTTTATCTTTTTTAGAGCATACACTATCTCATTTAATACATAACAATGAACATTTTAACACTTTCCATGGCGGAACACAATAAATATTTCATGAACAAACCAAGAACAAAACCGCAAACCAAAGACTTAACTTCTGCCTGTCTTTACAATCAGACGGCCATAAGAAACCAGTTCCTTCTCTGCCTGTACAAAATCCGGCAAATGCCATTCCCAGTTAGGGGAACCGATGGTTCCAGGTGTATTAATATGACCCTCTTTTCCAAGTCCAAGAATATCTGCCATCGGAATAATAGCATATTCTGCCTGATTGCCCAGAGTATAAGCCAGCACTCTGTCCTTTACAGATCCCTGTTTTGCTCCGTTGCGCTTCAGGAATTTGCGGAATTTTCTCCTGGCTGCTGTGCTGAGCCTGCCATACCATTCCATCACTGTATCATTATCATGAGTTCCTGTATAGAAGATCATGTTTTCCACATCATGGAAAATATCTCGGGCATATTTTCCACCTGTTTCAACAGAGAAAAGGAAGACCTTCATTCCCTTCAGATGGTAATGATCCTTCAGGGTAAGTACTTCCGGGCGAAGATCTCCCAGATCCTCAGCCACCAGGTTCAGTCCCGGAATCTTATCCTGCAGAATATCGATAACCTCATAACCCGGTGCCTCGATCCACTCCCCTTCAATGGCAGTAGGACAGGAAGCTGGAATCTTCCAGTATGTGTCAAATGCACGAAAATGGTCAATACGGATAATATCAAAAAGTTTATTACTATATCCAATCCTGTCTGTCCAGAACTGATAGCCTTGCTCTTTCATATGCTCCCAATCATAGATTGGATTTCCCCATCTCTGTCCTACTGCGCTGAAATAATCCGGTGGTACCCCTGCAATAAAAATCGGACGTCCATCTGTGTCCAGAAGGAAATTATCCTTTCCGCCCCACACATCCACAGAGTCCTGTCCCACATAGAAAGGAACATCTCCCATAATCTGGATTCCTGCTTCATTGGCAGCTTTCTTTACTTTCATCCACTGGGTATAGAAAATATACTGAAGGAACATCTGGTATCTTGCTTCTGCTTCTGCCTCTGTATCCAGTACGTGTCTGTTCTCAGGCCAGGTACGGTCTTCCTCTGGCCATTCATTCCAGCAGGCTCCGTTGTTTGCTTTCTTTAATGCACGGAAAACACCATATTCATAGACCCAGGATTGAGCAGCAAACTCTTTATACTCTGGTTTCTCATAGCCCTTTTGCTCCACAAAAGCCATAAATGCCGCTCTCAGATAGGGCTCTCTGTACTGACGGACTCTTTCATAATCCACCTTTTTACACTTTTCCAGAAAAAGCATTGGTGATTTTTTGAGCAGTCCCTCTTCTGCCAGAGTATCCAGACTGATATAAATGTCATCTCCTGCACAGGAAGAATATGGCTGATAGGGAGAATTTCCATATCCTACAGGGTTCAAAGGAAGAATCTGCCAGATCCTGACATGATTTTTCTTTAACAATTCTATAAAATGAAATGCTGATTCACCAAGCTCTCCTGCACCTACACGGGATGGAAGTGCAGAAACTGGCATTAAAACTCCAGCTTCTCTCATAATGTTCTGTTCCTCTTTTCTTTTCAGGATTTTTTACAGCTGTCTTTTTTCACAGCTGCAATTTCCTTACATTTTATCATATTTTCCATACTACGTCAAAACTCACAGACAAATAAAAACAGCCAGGCCGGAACCTGGGAAATTTCCCTTTTCCAAACCTGGCTGAATTTCTATGATCTTTTAGAATTTATGAAACAATGTACTAAAATTCCGGCTCGATCAGTCCGTAAGTATTACCTTTACGTTTGTACACTACATTTACCTGATCTGTCTCTGCATTATAGAATACAAAGAAATTATGTCCCAGAAGCTCCATCTGTACACATGCATCCTCCGGATACATTGGCTTGATGCCGAATTTCTTGGTACGGATGATCTTAACTTCTTCATCTTCCTCGTAATCCTTGTCCAGATATGCTTTCTGGAAATTGGCTGCTGCCTGCTGTTTGTCTACCAGTTTATTTTTGTATTTGCGAAGCTGACGTTCAATGACCTCTTCCACAAGATCAATAGATACATACATATCATTGCTGATCTGCTCAGAACGGATGATGTTGCCTTTTACAGGAATTGTCACTTCAATTTTCTGTCTTTCTTTTTCAACACTTAAAGTTACTACAATCTCGGTGTCAGGAGTGAAATACCTTTCCAGTTTGCCGAGCTTATCCTCTACCGCCGTTCTCAGTCCCTCGGTAACTGCTATATTTTTTCCGCTGATGATAAATTTCATGCTTCCATCCCCTTTGCTGTTTGATGAACCTATTATAACACACCTTTCCGAATTTTAACATCATTTTATAAAAATTTCACATTTTTTCTGTTATTTTCCTATGTATTCTCTAATTCCTGCCGCAATTATAAAGGTCATGCAGATTCAGTATACCTTTTAGCGCAGTTCTGCAAGCTCTCTGAACGGGATTTTCCCTCCAAAAAGATCCAGTGCACTACCTACCGTAACATCCAGATTATTTTTCCCATATTTTCTCAGCAGTTCAATATCAGCCATAGAACCAACACCTCCGGCATAGGTAACCGGCCGCTTTGTATATCCGCTGAGGAGCTCCGCCAGCTCCGTCTCTACTCCATGGGCTTTTCCTTCTACATCCACTGCATGTACCAGGAACTCATCACAGTGTTCACCCAGCTCTTCCATAGTCTCCAGGGTTACCGGTACATCTGTGAATTTCTGCCAGCGGTCTGTAACTATATAATAGCTGTTTTCCTTTTTTCTGCAGCTTAGATCCAGGACCAGATGTTCCCGTCCTGCAGCCTGCTCCATTTCCTCCAGCTTTTCCCAGGAAATCCTGCCATCCCTGAATACATAAGAGGTAACAATCACATGGCTGGCTCCTGCATCCAGATAAACACCTGCATTTTGAGGATTCACCCCACCTCCAAGCTGCAGACCTCCGGGATAAGCCTTCAGCGCCAGAAATGCCTGTGCCCTGGTTGCCTCATAATATGGAGAATCCTGGCTGTTAAGAAGAATCACATGCCCGCCGCTTAAGTCGGCTTCCCTGTATAACCTGGCATAAAATGCACCGTCCTGTTCTGACACAAAATTCTCCTCTGCCTGATCCTGCACATCTGTCAGGCTCCCTCCTACTATTTGCTTTACTTTTCCATTATGTATATCAATACATGGGCGAAATCTCATATTCTTTTCTACCTCCGTATATTTTTATCTGCAGTGGCTGCCGCCTTACACTTTATCATGATAATACCATAAATTATCTCAATACCGCAACCCGGGACTTACAGTGCGGATTTATTGTGTTACTGTTCACTTCGTTCCCAGCAACGATCCCATCCCATAAATCCGCACTACCGTTCCAAAAAGCTTAGGGCTTACCTTCCTTCCGTGGCATTTCCCACTGCATCTCCCACATCCTCAACAGCATTTCCCACGCCTTCGCCCAGATCCTTTACACTGTTTCCAAGCTCACCGGATACAGTGCCATCATTGTTACTGTCTTCTTTCTTTTGTTCTTCCCTATTCTCATCTGTACCCTTCTCATCTTTTTCACTGCTGTCTGTATCATTCTTATCTACACTCTCATTTTCTGCCACATTTTCCTCTGTTGTCTTGTTATTCTCTTTTTCCACCTCATCCGCATTATTACTGCTCCCACAGGCTGTAAAAATAGCCAGAGTCAGAATCAGCACAGCGCCCACCAAAATTTTTTTTGCATTTTTTCTCATATTTTTCTCCCTTTCTCCGGGTCTCTTCCACCCTGACAGGACAGATTCTTCCGGAATTAATATTGTACGTTACCGATCACAAAGTAAACAGTAACCTTTGTATGTTTAATATGTGCAAAAAAATTTGTACTATACTGGAAAAACTTACTTTTTCGCGCTATTCTGATTATTAGTAACACATATATTCTTTATTAATTTTACAGGAGATGTCTTATGAAGAGAAAAAGCAATATTTTTTTACTGTTCCTTACTGTATTTTTTCTTATTTTCAGCAGTAATGTAACTCAGGCTGGCACACTGTCAACGGTAAAAAATACTACTTCGGCACCCGCTCCCAGGGATATCTGTTCCGCAACTCTCTGATTCACTATAAGAGAGATTATTACTATGCAGGAAAAGACGGAGCAGCAATTACCGGATGGTGCACCGATACTTCCGGCAGAAAATTCTATTTTGGTTCTGACTACAAAGCTGTCACAGGACAGCAAAAGATCAAGAAAGTAAATTATTACTTTGACAACAGTGGAGTTCTGCATCATTCCGGATTAAATTACAATCTGTCATCTGACTGTGCACTTTTAATCAATGCAGACACCGGAAAAGTCATATACTCCAAAAACGCAGATGTCCCTCATGCAAATGCAAGTACCACAAAATCATGACCTGTATTCTTGCTCTGGAAAACTGTAAATTAAATGAAAAGGTGAAATTCTCTCCCTACGCAGCATCTATTGAAGCTTCCAAGCTCTATGCCAATGCAGGAGAAATTTTTTACCTGCGGGATCTTCTATATTCACTGATGCTTCCTTCCCATAATGACACTGCAGTGGCCATTGCAGAACATGTCAGCGGTTCTGCCGACAAATTTGTAAAGCTTATGAACAAAAAGGCTGCTGAAATAGGATGCACAAATACACATTTTGCTACCCCAAATGGACTGGACGCAGGATATAACCACTACACCACAGCTTCTGATCTTGCCATAATTGCCCGATATGCACTTCGCAACCAGACCTTCCGCAGCCTGATCCGGACAGGCTCTTATTCCTTCAGCAGTCTGAACACAGGACGCAGATTCTATGTAAACACCACAAATGCCCTTCTTGGAAATGTTCCGGGTGTACAGGGAATGAAAACCGGATTTACCAACAAAGCCAAATACTGTTTCATAGGCTTATCCCAATCCAGTAAAGGCCATACCTATATTTCGGTAGTTCTTGGCGGTCCGACCTCTGCAGCCAGGTGGCAGGATTCACGCACCCTGCTGAATTATGCATATCTGCATTGATTCTATTGTCCATGGTTTTCTCAATATCAGAAAAAGGAGTTACGCTCCTGACTTATAAAAAATTATAAAAAAAGAGGAAGTACATTTACAGATAACATAAATGTATTTCCTCTTTTGTATTATTTAGCGCTGATCACATCGCTCATTTCATAACGTCCTGCCGGTTTACCTGCCAGGAACTTGGCTGCTTCAACCGCTCCCTTGCCAAATACGGCCTTGGAATATGCAGTATGCTTAAACTCGATCACTTCATCGGGACCTGCAAAGATCACTTCATGCTCTCCCACGATCGTACCGCCTCGTACAGCAGAAATACCGATTTCTTTATCATCACGCATCTGACGTCTCTGGCTGCGGTCATAAGTATAATGATACTGGTTATCCATAGCCTCATTCAGGCTGTCTGCCAGAGCCAGCGCTGTTCCGCTGGGTGCATCCAGTTTCAGACGATGATGTTTCTCCACGATCTCCATATCGAAACCTGCTGTAGCCAGAACTTTTGCCGCATCCTGGATCAGTTTCATTAATGTATTAATACCCAGAGACATATTGGCAGATTTCAGAACAGCTACTTTCTTCGCTGTCTCTTCCACCTTCGCAAGCTGCTCCTCGCTTAATCCTGTAGTACATAAAACTACCGGAAGCTTACGTTCTGCACAATAATCTAAAAGTGCATCTGTCGCTTTGGCAGAAGAAAAATCGATCAGAGCATCTGCTTCTACCTGACATTCTTTCATATTTGTGTAAACAGGATAGCTGTTCTTACCCTGGTCTGCTACATCAATACCAGCTACAATCTCCGCATCCGGATCCTGTGCTACAAGTCCGGAAATCACCTGCCCCATGTGGCCGTTGCAGCCATGCATAATAATCTTTACCATTTGTAATTTCCTTTCAAATTCCGTTGTCCTGTTCCTTATGCCAGTTTGATACCGAAGTCCTTCATAGCCTGTGCCAGAACTGCTTTATTTGCATCATCCATTTCTGTCAGCGGCATACGAAGCGGGCCTGCTTCCTTACCCATCAGGTTCAGGGCTGCTTTTACAGGAATAGGATTTACTTCGCTGAATAATGCATGGATCAGTGGGATTGCCTTTAACTGGATCTCAGCTGCACCCTTGATATCTCCTTCCAGGAATTTCATGACCATATCATGAGTTTCCTTGGGAGCCACGTTAGAAAGTACAGAAATCACTCCAAGTCCGCCAAGTGAAAGGATCGGCAATACCTGGTCATCATTTCCGGAATACAGTTCAATGCATCCGTCAGCCATGGACATCATCGTTGCGATCTGTGACAGATCTCCGCTTGCAGCCTTGATACCAACGATGTTCTTTACATTCTTTGCAAGAGCTACTGCTGTTGCAGGCTGAATGTTACATCCGGTACGGCTTGGTACATTATACATAATAATCGGAGTTTCCGGTACAGCTTCAGCAATGGCTGTATAATGAGCGATCAGTCCCTTCTGTGTTGCCTTATTATAATAAGGAGTTACCACCAGCAGTGCATCTGCACCATAGGAAGCTGCCTCTTTTGACATCATGATCGCAGTTTCTGTACAGTTGGAACCTGTACCTGCAATAACAGGCACTCTTTTATTTACTTTATCAATTGCAAATTTGATTGTTTTAAGATGTTCTCCATGTGTCATAGTAGATGACTCACCTGTGGTTCCACAGATAATGATGGCATCTGTACTGTTGGCGATCTGGAACTCCAGAAGCTCCTCAAGCTTGTCATAATTAACCTTACCATCCTCATACATAGGGGTTACGATTGCAACGCCCGCACCTTTAAAAATTGCCATTTGCTTTCCTCCTTATTCTTCTGTAGCTATCTTTTTTATTATCAACTTTCCGTCTCAACACCTGGCGGAATAACAGCATGTGAACAGTTAGCACTTTACTGCTTATCACAGTGCAGAAGTTCTGTTGTCAATGTGGTTACACTGTCTGCATATTTACGCAGTCCCTCCGGTAAAACTCTTCCTGTAAGAATAATATGCATACTGTCATCCTTCAGCTTCAGGATTTCCTCCAACGCCTCCTCTGTTGCAATTCCATAATCCAGCAGTCCAAGAATTTCATCCAGCAGCAGAAAATCACATTCCTGAGTAGCAATTACCTTTCTTGCAAAATTCAACGCATTCAGGATATTATTATTTTCCTCTTCTTTCTCCTGGTCATTAAGCTGCTCATAGCATTTCTCCATCTTTTCGAACCGGAAAATCTTGATATCCTGATTCTCCAGCTCCTCCAGAAAATCCAGTTCTCGCCGCTCCTTACCTTTCAGAAACTGAATAATGATCACACTCTTACCGTTGGCAGAAGCTTTCAGGCACTGGCCAACTGCCAGAGTAGTCTTGCCTTTCCCACTTCCACAGTAAACTTCTGTAAATTCCTTTTCCATGACAGACAATTCCTCTTAATCTAATAAAATAATGTCAGAGTCAAAAGGTATCTGCCTCTGACCTGAATTGTTTTTGAATACGCTTATATTACCTCAGTTTCTGAATAATTGCAAGTAAATGTTATTTCCCGGTCACTGTTCACAGGCAGCAGAATGCAGAATCTTTTATTCTATATATTCCAGTTTGCTCACAGATACCTCATAAGCCACTCTTTTCTCTGTCTCATTTTCTCCTGTCCGTTTCATATATTCCCTGCTCTGGATTCTGCCCCAGATCAGTACATGGCCACCCACTTCAAAGGCAGAAGCATATCGGGCATTTCTGCCCCAGCAGATGCAAGGTATGTAATCAGATTTTCCATAAGGTCTGTTCACAGCCAGAAGCAGATCCGCGATCTCCCGTCCCAGAGGAGTTTTCCGGTATACCGGAGGTTTACAGATATAGCCATCCAGAAAAATCTGGTTTACCGGAACTATATCATCTTCTTCCTCTACAAATTTCAGTTCTCTGGTAAACACAGAAAGCACCAGACGGTTATGTTTCTCCTCATGCCTGTTATAGGAACGAAACTGTCCGTGAATCTCTACATACTCTCCAATATAATCCTGTGTCACATCGATCAGCCGTTCCGAAACCATTACCGGAATCCTGTCCTCTGAATCGCTGAGCCTTTTTACCATAAGCTCTGTCATATAAAAGCCTTCACCAAACACCTGATGGCTGAAGGTAAATCCTGCTGCAATCTTGCCCATCATTGATACCTGATTGTTTTCAATAATTTTATCTGCCATAATTTGTTCTCCTTCCTCTCAGGACAGACTGCAGTTTCTGTTCTCCTGCCCTGGCGTACCTTATATTGTTCTTTATAAGGTTATGTACAGGCTTTCCTGTTTAGAACCAGAATCTGTAAAAATAAAAAAAATTATTATAACACCTTGTAATCTGTGGAAAATGTGGTAAACTGGAAAATCGGGTAACTTATTGAAGAAAAAAACACATATAATAGGAATAAATACATTACCAATCATTTAGTAAAGAGGAAAGGAAATCATTTTATGAGAACAAAACGTGAAGACGTCCGTAACGTAGCCATTATCGCACACGTTGACCACGGTAAAACAACTCTGGTTGACCAGCTTCTGAAACAGAGCGGTGTATTCCGTGAGAACCAGGAAGTTCAGGAACGTGTCATGGACTCCAATGACATCGAACGTGAACGTGGCATCACTATTTTATCCAAGAATACAGCTATTCATTACAAAGATACAAAGATCAACATCATCGACACACCAGGACATGCTGATTTCGGTGGCGAGGTAGAACGTGTACTTAAGATGGTAGACGGTGTTATTCTTCTCGTTGATGCTTTCGAAGGTGCTATGCCTCAGACTAAATTCGTTCTTAAGAAAGCCCTTGAACTTGATCTCCATGTAATCGTTTGTATCAACAAGATCGACCGTCCCGAGGCTCGTCCTGACGAGGTTGTAGATGAAGTTCTGGAACTTCTTATGGATCTTGGTGCTTCTGATGAGCAGCTTGACTGTCCGTTCCTGTATGCTTCTGCAAAAGCAGGTCATGCTGTGATCGACTTAAATGATACTCCTAAGGATATGGCTCCGCTGTTTGACGCTATCCTGAAATATATCCCGGCTCCGGAGGGAGATCCTGATGCAGATACTCAGGTTCTGATCAGTACCATTGACTACAACGAATATGTTGGACGTATCGGTGTAGGTAAAGTTGAGAATGGTACAATTGCAGTAAATCAGGAGCTGACTCTGTTAAACCATCATGATCTGGACAAACGTAAGAAAGTTAAGATCAGCAAGCTTTATGAGTTTGACGGTCTGAATAAGGTTGAAGTAAAGGAAGCTACAATTGGTTCTATCGTTGCTAGTTCCGGTATTGCAGACATCCATATCGGTGATACTCTCTGCGGTGGAGAAAACCCGGAGGCAATTCCTTTCCAGAAGATTTCCGAGCCTACTATCGCCATGAACTTCATCGTAAATGACAGTCCGCTGGCTGGTCAGGAAGGTAAATACATCACATCCCGTCATCTTCGTGACCGTCTCTACCGTGAGCTGAACACTGATGTCAGCCTTCGTGTGGAAGATACGGAAACAACAGAGGCATTTAAGGTTTCCGGACGTGGAGAGCTTCATCTGTCTGTCCTGATCGAAAATATGAGACGTGAAGGCTATGAATTTGCAGTAAGTAAACCGGAGGTTCTGTACAAAACAGACGAGCGCGGCAAAAAACTTGAACCAATGGAAATCGCTTATGTAGATGTTCCGGAAGAATTTTCCGGTACTGTGATCCAGAAGCTCAGCGAACGTAAAGGTGAGCTGCAGGGTATGAGTACTGCCAGTGACGGTACTGTCCGTCTGGAGTTCCACATTCCTTCCCGTGGACTGATCGGATTCCGCGGTGAGTTCCTTACTTCCACCAAGGGTACCGGCATTATCAATACCATGTTTGACGGATATGCTCCTTACAAGGGAGATTTCCAGTACAGAAAACAGGGATCTCTGATTGCTTTCGAGGCTGGCGAAGCTGTTACTTATGGTCTGTTCGCAGCTCAGGAGCGTGGTACTCTGTTTATCGGACCTGGTGCAAAGGTTTACAGCGGTATGGTTATCGGACAGAATGGTAAAGCCGAAGATATCGAGCTGAACGTATGCAAGACAAAGCATCTGACTAACACACGTTCTTCTTCCGCTGATGATGCACTGAAATTAACTCCACCAAGAGTTCTCAGCCTGGAACAGGCCATCGATTTCATCGACCAGGATGAACTTCTGGAGGTTACACCGGAATCTCTCCGTATCCGTAAGAGACTGCTGGATTCCAGAGAACGTAAGAGAGCCGCTTTCAGAAAAGCCTGAAAATAAAATAATATCCGTAACTGTTCCGTGTTGCACAGCATGCCGGACAGTTACCTGAACTTAAAGGGAGTGTGAAAAAACTTATGTTTTTTCACACTCCCTTAGTCAATTGGATAAAATCATCCGCTTTGCTGCTTGCCTGGTTTGAGGCAAGCGGATATTTTATTATATCACTTCTTACTGCGGTATGCTTCTGCTTCCCAATGTGTGATAAAGTATGTAATATCATCTGTCATGTGAAGCGGTCCGCCAAAGCTTTCTGCGTATACTGCAAGCTTAATCGCATCTTTTACAAGAAGCTGTGCTTTTGCAGCTTTTCCCTTATCATCTTCCATAATAAAGGCGCCAACTCCCTGTACCAGGATCAGTCTTGGCTCTTTGTCATTCTCTTTCATAAATGCGTCCAGCGCATCTTTTGCCTGATCGATATTTTCTACAAATAACGGATATGGCCCGCAGTATACAATGTGATCCGGTGTAAATGGTTTCAGAAGGGGTGCAGCCGCTGCTTTATCTTTTACAAAATGATCAGCTTCTGCTACAGGTACCACTTCTACTGCATGTCCCAGTAACTGGGAAAGCTTCTCTGCTGCCTGCTCTTTTTCAGGTGTAACAGCATCACTGACATCAGCAGTTCTCTTTACCTGTTTCTCTAATTTACTGATCACATCGTCAAATAACACTCCAATTTCCTCTACAGTATTTGCTGCAACGAAAATTCCGTGATTCTGGAGCAGAAGAACCTGAACATCTTTTCCGAATTTTTCTTTGTAAGCATTCATTTTCTCATAGCAGATACGCGCAAGTGTATAACCTGGTTTGCAGATATCGATCCAGAGTACATCTTTTCCAAGGATCTGTTCGCTGAGTTCCTTTGCCCCTTTTCCGCAGGTCAGTCCATTGACAAGTGTAGGATGAACATGCAGTACATAAGTATAGGCAAATAAGTTATGAAGCAGTGCTTCTACACTTGGACGTTTTGTTTTGTCAGCATCTGTTACTGCAGCCATAACATCTGCAAGATACAGTGATTCACGTTTGACATCATCTTCAGGATAATCTGTCTTCATGATCTCATTCAAACGTGTTCTGCTCATTTCCACAAATTCCTCTGCCTTGATTGTGGCAAGCTGTGTACCAGAGCCTTTTACATACAATGTGGTGTCGTCTTTTACAGAAGTATTACCACCGCCTGCAAGAACATAGGCAGGGTTGCTTCCATAAGTATTTGACATTTTTACTAAGATTGAAAGATCCATAGTTAAAATTCCTCCCATATTTTAATAGTTTTGCTATTACCCATTCCATTGTACACGATATCCTACTTTTTTCCAAGTGTTATAATGTTGCTGTTCGCACACCACTATCCCGCGAGGTGTTTTGGCATGATATGCCAAAATCCCGAGACATACAAGCCAAAATTCCATTGCCGCAGGCAATCTGGAATGAATTTTGGCTACGTTACTGTGAACGGAGTAAACAGTAACGTTATAATAGTCCCGCAAATAACCTCATAAACAGCTGTCCCAGGCGCAGATACGCGCTGCGTCCGGTACTGTACTGTTCTGTCACTTCACGGCATTCATCCATGGTTGCTGCAAGATCATTTCGGATATCCAGAACTGCCTGGCAGTCTGCCATAAAGCAGCCGTTTTCAAAATGATGATACAGACTTCTGTAATCCAGATTTATGGTTCCGCAGGTTGCCATACAATCATCTGCCACACTCATCTTTGCATGACAGAAACCAGGTGTCCATTCGTAAATACGCACTCCATGTTTTACCAGTCCATGGTAAAAGGAGCGTGTGATATTGTAGATCATCTTTTTATCCGGAATACCAGGTGTAATGATCCTTACATCTACCCCTCGCTTGGCTGCCAGACACAGAGCATGGGTCATTTCATCTGTGATGATCAGGTACGGAGTCATAAACCAGCAATATTTTTCCGCTTTATTCACCATACTGATATACACTTCTTCACCTACCTGTTCATGATCCATAGGACTGTCCGCATAGGGTTGGATAAAGCCTGTCTGCTTTGCCTGATAATCTGTCTGGACCAGAAATTCGGTAAAATCACTGTCATTTTTATCCTTATCACTGACAGCATTCCACATCTCCAGGAATGTTACTGTCAGGGAACGTACAGCCTCCCCCTCCAGACGGATACCTGTGTCCTTCCACTGTCCATAAGGATGTGTGAAATTAAAATATTCATTAGCAAGGTTGTAACCGCCGGTAAATCCTACTTTTCCATCAATTACTGTGATCTTGCGGTGATCCCGGTTATTCAGAAACACATTCAGACCCGGAGTAAAAGGATTGAACACTCTGCAGTGGATTCCCACATTTTCCATTTTCTTAATAAAGTCTGTATTGATAAATCCAATGGAACCCATGTCGTCATAAAACACTCTGACTTCCACTCCCGCCTTTACGCGATCTTCCAGAACTCTCTGGATTTTATGCCAGGCCTGTGCATCCTCAATGGCATGATATTCCATAAAAATGAATTTCTCTGCCTTTGCCAGATCTGCCAGCTGAGCCTCCAGCCCTTTGACTGCCTCATCATAATAAATAACATCTGTATTCTGATAGACCGGATAGGAGGCATTTTTCTGTATATAATCAGAAATATTGCCTGCCTTCGGGATTTTCCTACCAAGCGTTTCCCTGCACTCACTGTCATTGGGAAGCAACGGCAGAAGTTCCCTGTCGATCTGGTCATAACGCTCCCGCATTTTACGGGTACCGCCATTGAGACCAATCAGTAAGTACAATCCCACTCCCAAGATAGGGAATACAAGGATCAAAATAACCCAGGGCATTTTCATAGATGAAGTCTGGTCTGACGCATACAGCTTAAGAACCAGTACACCTGCAAGAAGCCTTGTCATCAGATTGATAATCTCCGCATATTGATTCAGCTTTGTGATCATAGCAATGATAAAAGCTGCTTCCAGTAAAATACATACTGCGGAAAAGCATAATCGTTTTACACCATTTTTCGTTTTCGCCCTGCCTTCCAGGGTATCCTGTTTCATGTTCTTTCTCCTCCCTCTGCTAATTATATATTAATGTTCCCTTTATCCCTGAAGACTTTCTGCGCATCTGTTTGCGCCTATGTATTCTGCTACTTTATCTGTCACTTTATTGCAGATTACCGTATAGGCTGCTCCCAGTACATTGGCACCTATACGAAGTGCTACTGCTGCCGGCATTCCGAAGATCCCTGCAATGGAAAGCAGTCCATGTGTTGTCCTGATCCCGAAATCTGCCTGCCGCAGCACAAGCACTGCCAACAGAACAGTAACACCAACTACACTGTTGCTGCTTCCTGTAAGCTTGCTGTACATGCTCACCACTGCTACGCAAAAAGCCATAACCAGATACACTTTAAAATTATAGATTAAAATGTGTCGTCTTTTCTCTTTTGGGTCTGTGGTGCTTCTGATCAGCTGCTTGGAGCCGGTCGAACTCAATTGTAATTCCTGATAAAATGTCATATCTCGTTACCTCTCTTTCGCGAAAATCTATAAAAATTTATGAATTACCTTTTTTAGTAACGAGCACTATACCGCAGTTCCCTCTGTTAGTCAAGACTTCATTATTTTTTCAGGTCTCTTCTGATTATTTCTTCCAGTCTGTCCAGATCCTCATTGTCAGGATGAGATAACGCCCTGTCAAAATTCTGGATCAGTTCATCCAGGTTCGGCGCATGATCCGGCTTCTCTTTCATCTTTACGTATCTGTCCCTGACTGACTGGGGCATTTTCCCCTGACACATAAATTCTCCCATCACTGTATTACTCTCATCCACAGATTCTTTAACTTTCCCGAGAACCTGCTGGAAATAGGCTTCACTGCCTCCGAAACCTGCTGTTCCAAACAGAAAGATCTTCTTGTTTTTCAGACTCTTTAACAGTTCAAGTGTTGCAGGATCTACATTCCCTATATCTGTCCAGAATCCAATGTATAATATGTCGGAAGAAAGAGCCTTTGCTCCTTCTGTTCCAAAATAGTCACAGTTTTCCTCAGGCAGTACCTCCCTGATCTTCTCCGCAAGCTTCTTTGTGTTCCCTGTTTTACTGCTGTACAAAATTGAGTATCTTTGTGTTTCCATGCTGTCTTGCTCCTTTTCGTTTATGCACTCTCGGAGTCTTCCTTGTATTTACTTTTGTAAAAAGATTCCGAGAGTACATTTTTATCTGCGTTATTTATATCAGTTATAAATTTTCACCAGACACTCCATCCCGGAACATTTTCAGCAGTTCCTCCATACTTTCTCTCAGCTTTTCATTCTTATTATACTGAACCAGCACCACTGTAACAATGGCAGACAGAATTATGCATCTGCGGATCAGTTTTCGAATACGGATACATCTCTTTACATCTTTTCTTCCCTTTTCATAGAGCTTCTCTGCCATCCTGTCAGCTCTGGCATCTTTGCAGGCAATATAATCATCAATCACCTGCTTATCCTCCTCGCAGATATCCAGATTCTCATACTGACTCCTCAGCTCCTCAAGTTCTGCATTATTCTGTCTAATCATTGTATCTTTGCGGTTAATTCTCTCAGCTGCACTCCGGCTCATTCTCTCTGTTCGCTTATTCATGATAAAAACTCCTTTCGTTTATTTTTTATTATTTCCTATTTTAAACTTTTCTCAGGCTTTTCTCAATAAAATATTGAAAACAAAAAGCACCTGCTTTAACAGATGCTTTTTCTCACTTTATTTTACAATAACCCCATCTTCATCCCACAGGTCATGCCAGTCCTTTGCGCCTTCCCACAGGAACACCTGGCCTTTGACAAGTCGGTTTCCTTTTTCCAGGGTAGCGATCTTGGCCATTTCTTCATCAGTCAGGGGATCTTCTGTTACACATTTCAGGTTACTTACATAGTTATGTACAGAAAATGGAATGGAGATTTCCCCTCTCTGATGAGCCCATTTCAGGGCAATCAATGCCGGATGTACTCCATGCGCTTTGGCAATCTCCTGCATTTCTGGGGTCTGCATATCAGCCACATCCTCCGGGCAGATATCTCTTTCCGGTCTTCTTGGAGAACCAAGTGGCATATATCCTACCGGCTGGATGTTATGAGCAATCAGATAATCATACTGTTCCTGCTGCTGGAAACATGGATGCAGCTCCAGTTCACATGCCGCCGGTTTGATCTTCATTAACGGAAGAACTGCTTCCAGTTTTGGAATAGTCATATTGGAAATACCGATATAGCGGATCTTACCTTTTTCTACCAGTTTCTCACACTGACGATAGGTATCCATAAATTCCTCCACACTGAAAGGTCTGGATTCCGGATTTCTGGAATCTACATCACAGAATGGTGCATGGTAGTTCGGGAATGGCCAGTGGATAAAATACAGATCCACATAGTCACACTGAAGATCCTCAATGCTTCTGGTGCAGGCTTCTTCTACCTTTCTATGCATGTCATTCCATACCTTTGTCATAATGAAAAGATCTTTTCTTTCTACTACCCCTTCATCAAAGGCTGCCCTGAAAACTTCACCAATCTGATGCTCATTTCCATAGCATGCTGCACAGTCAAACATACGATATCCGCTGCGGATCGCACCTGCCACAGCCTCAGATACTTCTTCTGCATTTACACGGTCAGAACCAAAGGTTCCCATACCCATACAAGGTACTTTCTCTCCTGACGGAAGCGTTACTTTCGGCACAATCGCCGGATCAATGAATTCTGCCATTTTTATTTCCTCCTGATTTTATTATTATAATTTTTTAATCTTGATTAACGGAAGTAGTTTTTCCATATCTTCCATTACGAAAAATCCAGTCTCCTCACGCATGGCTGATGCTGCGGAAATCGCACTGGCACTTCTTAAAGTCTCTTCCAATGAAAGTCCCTGACTCAATCCAAGTGCAAAACCTGCAATCATGGAATCTCCGCAGCCTACTGTATTTACTGCATCGATTTTCGGCACAACTGCACGGAAGATGCCATCCTTTCCTACTGCCAGAGAACCGTCTGCTCCAAGGGAAACTGCTACGATTTCAACCCCTTTTTCATGAATTGTTTTGGCAGCTTCAATAATATCCTGAATATTATCACACTGTTTACCTGTCAGCATTCGAATTTCATCTATGTTCGGTTTAATCAGTGTCGGACAAGCTTCAATTCCCATTTTCAGCAGTTTCCCACTGGTGTCAAGAATCACCGGTTTGCCGGCTTCTTTGACGATTCTGACCAGTCTCTGATATGCAGTTCCATCAAGCCCCTTGGGAACACTTCCTGACATGGAAACTACATCAGCATCTTTTACCAGTTCTCTGAATTTCTCTTCAAATCCTTGAAAATCTTCTTCTGTCAAAGTAAAACCCGGCTCAAGGAATTCTGTCTGCACATGGTTAACTTCATCCCAGATATTAATACAGGATCTGCTCTCCGCATCCACATGATAAAAATCTCCCTTAATACCAAATGGTTTCAAAGCCTCTTCAATGTAGTTTCCCGCATGCCCGCCTACAAACCCGGTTGCCACAACCTCTGCCCCATAAATGGAAGCTGGCTTGGAAACATTAAGTCCCTTACCACCAGGAACATATGAACATTGTCGTACACGATTTACTTCTCCTATTTTAAAATCATCTACTACATATCTTTTATCGATTGCAGCATTTAATGTCACTGTAAGTATCATCTTATTCTTCCTCATTTGACAAAAGAATCTTTCCTTTTACAAGTCCAGGTGTTTTAAATAACTGGAATGCTTCCTGTGCCTGACTCATTGGAATTTTTTTGTAGATAAATCCAGGATCAAATTTCAGCTGACCTGTTGCAAAATAATGTGCAGTCAGATCCCATTCACGTCCCGGATAAGGGGCACTGTAAGACATCCAGGAGCCGGTCAGCTTGAATTCTTTACGATTCATATTTTCCCACTGCGCCGGTGTAAATGTCAGGTTCTCATGAGGGGTTCCGATAAAGCAGACATGTGCTTTGTTTGCAGCCAGCTCAAATGCCATATGCATGGTTGGAACCTGTCCTGCTGTCTCAAAGACAAAACCGTAACCCTTGCCACCTGTGATCGCCATAGCCTTTTCCATATATCCTTCTTCTCTGGTATTGATGACTTCATCTGCACCAAGACGTTTCGCCAGCTCAAGGCGTTCCTCACTAATATCAAAAACTACCACTTTCTTGGAACCAAAGATCTTGGTCCACTGCATGGTAAACATTCCAACTGTACCACCGCCAAGAATTGCAACATACTCGCCACCGTGGTAATCATTCTGGAATACACCGTGGATTGCAACAGTTGCAGGCTCAAACATTGCTCCCTGCTCATATGGAACACTGCTTTCAAAAGGAACGGCGTTCTGCTCCGGCACAACCACATAGTCTGCGTTACTTCCCTGCTGTCTGGAGCCTATGAAGCTGTAGTGCTTACAGAGAGAAAAATTTCCCTGCTGACAGTCATCACATTTCATACATGGAAGAAGCGGTGCGCCGGAAACACGGTCTCCCACTTTTACCTTAGTCACACCTTCCCCAACTTCCACTACATCTCCGGAAAACTCATGTCCAAGTACGATTGGATAAAAATGAACCCCGTGATTCAGGACACGCGGAATGTCTGAACCACAGATACCAGAATATCTGACACGTATCTTAACAGTTCCTTTGGTCACCTTAGGTTCTTCCATTTCCTGATACTGTACATCTTCATTTGCAACTACTACTGCTGCTTTCATAATATATTTCTCCTTTCATGAATTCTGCTTTTTATTTTGCAGTCATTATGTGCGCCAAAGATTTATAAAGTTCTATATAAGTCTCAAAAGTTTTATCATAAACTGCTTTGTTCTTCGGATCCGGTTCATGGTGGCGGGTCTCTTTGACCGTAAGTGAAACTGCTTCCTCATAATCTTTGTAAAAACCTACTCCCACTCCTGCCAGAAGTGCGGCACCAAGGGTGGTTGCCGTATCAGATGCCGGCACTATGATCGGTTTTCCTGTAATATCGGATTTGATCTGTGTCCAGAGCAGGGAGTTGGCAGAACCGCCCATAGCTCTCAATACATCTGCCTCTGCCCCGGCTTCTCTGGCCACTTCAAGATTGTGCCGCAGGGAAAATGCCACCCCTTCCATGCAGGCGCGGACCATATGTCCTTTTGTTTTTGCAAAATCCAATCCATAGAAAACACCCTTTGCATATGGATTCCAGATAGGAGAACGCTCTCCTGACATATATGGAAGAAATACCATTCCCTCGCAGCCTGGTGCAACTTTTTCTGCAATTTTATTAAGCTGATCCAGGGATGAGGCACCTGTCTGTTCTTTCATCATCCGTTCATAATCTGCAAATTCACGTTCAAACCAGCGCATTACACCGCCGCCTCCGGTGGTTCCTCCCTGAAGAAGCCATTTACCCGGGACAACGTGATAGCTCAGGATCAGTCTCGGATCAGCCTTATATTCCTCTGTACAAATGCTCATTCCTCCGGCCTGTCCGCCCTGCTCCTGTGTTTCACCGGAATGGATCACACCTGCACCAAGAGTTCCGCAGGCTGCATCAAGTCCACCGGCAACTACCGGAGTCCCTTCCACAAGTCCACACTCTGCAGCTGCCTTCCCGGTAACTTTTCCAACCACATGGTCACAGTCACAGATTTCCGGAAGAAATTCCATGGGGATTCCAAGACGTTCACACATCTTTTCATCCCAGCAACCCTTCTTCATATTGAAGCAATGCAATCCATATCCCTGTGACACATCCTGGGTAAGCGCACCTGTCAGTTTAAATGCAATATAGCTGTTGGACTGAAGAATCTTGTGGATTTTTGCGTATACCTCCGGAAGATTTTCTTTGTACCAAAGGATCTTTGCAGTAGAATAAGAGGGCTGAAGAGAATTTCCTGCTACCTCAAAAATCTCCTCCTGTCCAATCTCCTGATTCAGTCTGTCACAAATAGACTGTGCTCTCGTATCCATCCAGATTGGTGTATTGGCCAGCACGTTACCCTCTCTGTCAATTGGAATTGCAGACCAGCTCTGACCATCAATCCCGATTCCTGCAATCTCATCTGCAGTGATATCTGCCTTCTGTATTGTTTCCTTTGTTGCACGGCAGACTGCATCCCACCATTCCTCAGGGTTCTGCTCTGCCCATCCCTCATGTGGATAATATACCGGATAATCACCACTGGCTGCTGCAAGAACTTTTCCATTCCTGTCAAATACCGCAACCTTGCAGGCACTTGTTCCGATATCAATCCCCAATAAATATGATTTTATCATTTTGCTGCTCCCATGATTCTATTTTATCTGTTCAGAATACTTACAGATTTTCCTTCCATAATCTCTGTCTGAAGTTTCTCCATAAAAGGTTTCTCAGATCTTTCTTCTTTCTTTTCAAGATGCTCCAGAATAATCCTTGCAATCTCTTTGGCAATCCTGTCGGTGGGCTGTGATACAATCGTCAGCTTGGGACGGCACGCCCTTGCAAACTGAAGATTATCAAACCCTATCATAGAAAGCTGCTCTGGAATCTGTATTCCCAACTCATTGACTCCGATCATTGCACCCATTGTCATTTCATAGTTGGTCACAAAAACCGCTGTCATATCCGGATTCTCCCGGACAAGCTCTTCCAGGCCTTTGACACCTCCCTGGATCGTATAGTCACCACGATATACCAGTGAATTTTTTATGGGAATTCCAGCTTTTTTAAGAGCTGTGTAATATCCTTCCAGACGTTCCTCTGCTGTAAAAATCCCCTCAGGGCCACCTATGATTCCAATTTTTCTATGCCCTTTTTCTATAAAAAGCTGCATCGCATCCTCTGCTGCTTTTTTGTTATCCACCAGAACACTGTCACAGGGAATTCCCTGAATCTTACGGTCTATCAGCACGATCGGCTTGCCTGTTTTCTGAAATCTCTTCAGATGTGCCCCTGTTTCATCCACCGGCATATTAATGATTCCATCCACCCTGCGGCGGATCAGGAACTCCACTGCCTCCTGCTCCAGCTTCTTATCTGTACGACAATCACAGACGATGGTTGCATAACCGTGACTTCTGAGAATATCTTCCATCCCTGTTATAATCTCGGCACAGAATATATTATTCAACTCCGGAATTACAACTCCTATGGTCTTTGTCGCATTTGTCTTAAGCCCTCTGGCAACTTCATTGACCTCATAATGGAGTTCCTCAATAGCTTTTTCAATCTTTACTCTGTTTTTTTCTCTGACGTTTCCTCCGTTAAAATAGGAAGAGATTGTAGCCAGACCAAGTCCTGTCAGTCTGGCTATATCTTTCATTGTTGCCGCCATTTTATTTCTCTGCCTTGCCGTCGCATCCGCAGACCTTCATTCTTGCCATTACCAGTTCCTTCACTGCTGCAATAGCAGTTTTTCCATATGCTTTCGGGTCAATGGTGTCTGGTTTTTCTGCAAGAAGCTCTTTGACTGCCTTGGAATATGCTGCGCGAAGCTCTGTAGCAAAATTCACTTTACAGATACCACGTTTTACACAGTCCCTGACATCCTCATCACTTAAACCAGATGCACCGTGAAGTACAAGCGGAATATCTACAACCTGGCGGATCTCACTGAGACGTTCCTTATCAAGAACGGGAGTTCCTACATAGAAGCCATGTGCAGTTCCGATAGCAACAGCAAGAGAAGTAACTCCTGTACGTTCAACGAACTCCTTTGCCTCCTGAGGATCTGTATTTGTGTCTGCCTCAGCCTCCAGATCATCCTCTTTGCCACCAACCTTGCCAAGCTCAGCTTCGCATGGAATATCCAGTGCTTTTGCAACATCTGCCACACGTTTTGTCTCTGCAATATTAGCCTCAAAATCCAGCTTGGAACCATCGATCATAACAGAAGTATAACCTGCATGCATTGCCTGCATAGCAAGTTCAAAGCTGCTTCCGTGATCCAGATGCATACATACCGGAACAGATGCTTTCTCAGCCTCTGCTGCAACGATCGCCGCATAGGTTTCTACTGTTCCATATTTCACTGTAGATGGTGTTGTCTGAATCATAACCGGCGCTTTCAGTTCCTCTGCAGCCTGGATGATTGCTTTCACCATCTCCATATTCTCCGCATTAAATGCACCTACTGCATAACCGCCTTTCTGAGCCTTGTCCAGCATTTCTTTTGATGTTACAAGTGGCATAATGATTTCCTCCTCATAATTAATGATGTATATTTTTTGTTCTGATTACTATAAATGCAGGAAGCATTTCCAAAACCGAAACGTTTCCGTTTGAGTTAATTATATCTCCCACGTAAGCTTCTGTCAAGTATGATTCGTTATCCGATTTTACATATACAATTATGGATATTTGAGCGATATGCCCGGATATGCAATTGCCTCACCTTGATAGATGAGGCAATGTTAGGTCAAGCGGATATTCGCAATCCGCTTCGCTACTTACTCATAACCGAATAACTGCTTCGCAGTTTATCAGAAGGAGCTTGCAGTCCTCGTAAATAATGCATTTAAGACAGTTCAGCAGAGCGGGAAAGTCTTCTCCATGGCGAAACTCCCCACATTCTTCCACAAAACACCTCCAGGATTTCCGTTATATTGCACACTTTTTTGCATACTTTCTTCTTCAGGATAGGTTCCGTCTACTTCAGTGCTGTCAGAATCCCCATTGCATTGTCGTAATCTTTCTCTCCGACCATGATTTCATACAATGTTTTATCTGTTCCGAAGTTCCCACCCATGCTGCGGGCAGTTCCCCTGCCCGGGGCTATCATTTTTTCTTCGTGGTTAACTCTCTTTGTTTTGTATTTGATTTTCTCTGAATCTAAGGCTTTACAATACTGCTCATATTTGTCCCTGGATGCACCGAGATAAACTGTTCTGCTGTCGAATAACATAATTGCTTCCTCCTTTGGGGTTGTTGTGTTTGCAAAAACAATCCAGCCTGCTGACAACTATAACGAAAAAACAGCAGACATCTGTTTCCAGATCATCTGCTGTCATTATATCATATATATTTATTGCTTTGTAGTATAAAAGTATTATTCTACCTCTTCCGGTTCCATGCTTCGCATGTGTTCCTCGTTCTTTACGATTTCATACTTCTGGCGATATTCCTTGAAGTATGTATAATATTCCACGCTGTCAGATGGGTAAATCTTGGAATCATGGATATGCATATCCGGATTCTCGTCTCCACTCTTAAGGAGAGCTACCATTGCACTTGCACAATGTGCTGCAATACGGTTGAAGCTGTTGAGAATGTCTGTATATACAGTTCCCTCTTCCAGTCCGCAATTGCCATTACTCAGACGCTCTACATGATGCATCTTTAGCTCATTGCATAAGGATGTGATAATCATTCCAAGCGGTGCAACTCTCTGTGCCATTTCCTTGTCATCATTGAGGAATGCACGGCAGGTAAGATTGATTTCCTCACGAACTGC
Organism: Blautia sp. HCP3S3_C4; assembly: GCF_052064095.1. Classification (NCBI taxonomy): domain Bacteria; kingdom Bacillati; phylum Bacillota; class Clostridia; order Lachnospirales; family Lachnospiraceae; genus Blautia; species Blautia sp. HCP3S3_C4. The sequence goes on along the minus strand of NZ_JBQHWF010000001.1, from coordinate 44,332 downwards.
TTCCATTACTACATTCAGCTCATCCCAGGCTTCCTGTGAGAAATTGGTGTGATTATCATGCATTTCACTGGACATATATGCAATGTAGGATGCATGGTCACCGATTCTCTCGAAGTCGTTAATGGTATGAAGATAAAGTGAAGCCTGCTTTGTCTGGGCACTGTTCATCTCATGCTTTGTCAGCTTCATCAGATAGTCACCAAGACGGCTCTCATATTTATCGATCAGGTTCTCTTTTCTCTGTACCTTGTCAAATTTATCCTGCTGATATTCGTTCAGAAGGTTCATGGCACGGTTAACATTCTTACGAAGCTTCTTTGCCATACCACTCATGGCACGATGGCACTGTCCAATCGCAAGTGCAGGATAATTCAGAAGACGTTCTTCCAGAAGGTCGAAGTCTGCCTCGTCCTCCAGTTCCTCTGCACTGTCCTTCACAAGCCAGCACACCAGCTGTTCAATCTTCGGTATGAATGGGAAGAGAACACATACTGTTGCTACACGGAATACAGTATTCAGTAAAGCAATGGAAACCGGTGACATGATCATATCCATAAATCCGAAATGTACGATAGCATTTACTGTATAGAAGATCACAGACCAGAGTATCAGGCCAAACAGGTCGTTGATCAGGTAAACAAGTGCTGTACGTTTACCATTTTTATTAGCACCGATAGCTGAGATCAGGACCGGACAGGCCGCACCTACACCGATACCAAGAACGATTGGAAATGCACTGGAAAATGTCAAGATACCTGTTACAGATAACGCCTGCAGTACACCGACTGTGGCAGATGCGCTCTGCAGCACTGCGGTAAATGCGATACCTACCAAAATACCAATCAGAGGATTGGAAAACATGGTCAGCATATTTGTAAAGGTCGGGCTGTCTTTCAGCGGTGAAACAGCACCACTCATTGTCTGCATACCTGTCATCAGGATTGCAAAACCAAGCATGATATTACCGATATTTTTATGCACGGAGCGCTTACATGCCATGCGAAGGATAATACCAATAATCGCTACTACTGCTGTAATTGTTGCAGTGGATAAAATTTTAGCAATTCCATTCTTTCCATCAATATAAGAAAGACAGAGAATCCACCCGGTAATACTGGTTCCAATGTTAGCTCCCATGATAATACCGATGGCCTGCTTCAGCTTCATCATACCTGAGTTAACGAAACCAATGACCATAACAGTTGTGGCAGAAGAAGACTGGATCACGCTGGTAACACCAGTACCCAGAGCAACTCCCTTCAGCGGTGTGTTTGTCATTCGATACAGGAAAGCTTCCAGCTTATTTCCGGCAACCATTTTCAGGCCATCGCCCATCAATGACATACCAAACAGAAATAATGCCACTCCACTCAGCAATGACAATATCATTGAAAAAATTCCCATTATTTTCTCCTTTGTCGTCTGCCTGATTTCCATCCTCATCCCAGGAAATCGGCGCATAATGTAAGCAGGTTACTTTACCTGTCTCTAATCAGAATTTAACCTGCCCTTTACTTTTCCATTCTTATTATGTCACGTTCGAGGCATTATTACAATCTTTGTTTTTTCAAAAATCACATTTTTTCCATAGCGTTAAAAATACTCTCACTTTTTTCTTCCATTTTCTTGCAATTTTCATAAAATTTTCCGGCATGCCCCAAAACATATCGGAGCATGCCGGAAAATAATATACAATAAATCGGACAATAAAAGAATATGCCCTCATTCAATCAATCATTGAGTTTACCTGTTCAGCACCGGAGAAATTACCGGTTTTCCTATTCCCTCAAGCAGACCGTCACGCTCAATAGACTTTATCAATTCATGTTCCTGGCCTTTACCATCTTTTAGCTATGCAATTCCTCTGCCTATCATGGCAAGATACTCTGTATTCCGGAGTTTCTGAACAGTTACATCTTTTTTACTGTTTTAACACGCTTTTTTCTTTTTTTTCTCTATACATCCGTTTATCTGCAATGTAAATTGCATTTTCTATATCTGTTATCATGTCTTTCATGGTACAGACTCCAAAAGAAATGCTAAGCGGAATTCCTTTTACGTAGGTCTGCTTTATTTTTTCTCTTAATCTGTCTACTATATTCTGTACCTGTATTTCATCTGTATTGTTCAATATCATCAGAAACTCATCTCCTCCCATGCGGAACATTACTGCCTGATCTGCCAGCACATCTTTTAACAGCTGCGCTGCAGACCTGATCATTTCATCGCCAACATGGTGTCCGTACGTATCATTGGTATGCTTTAATCCATCGCAGTCGGCTGCTATGATACTGATTGGAAAATACTGTGGCTTTATTTCATTTTCTTCCCAATACTCCAGATAACGTCTGTTAAAAAGCCCTGTCATGATATCCGTCTGTGCATATGCTTCCAGTTGCTTCTGAAGCTTTATCCTGTCAGTAACAATATTTATCAGTCCAACAATGCCGATGATTCTGCCGTCTTTATTTTTTACCGGGTTTTTGATAATTTCAAGGAACTCTGTCACACCATCTATACAGGTTTCTATAACATATTTACATCCTATTCCGGTTTTGAGAAGTTTTTTATCCTCTTCATATGCCTTTCGCGCATTTTCTTTGTCCTTTCGAATCTCCATATCCGTTTTTCCGCGAATACTCCATGCTTCTGTATCATCGTGAACAATATGATTCCAATAATGAGTACAAAACAGATATCTGCACTGAGTATCTTTGAAATAAATATTGGAAGGAAGTTCTTTTAAAATCGTCTCAATAAATTCCCAGTCAATATTCACATTGTCAAAATCCATTTCTTCTAACAAACTAACATCCATGGTTTTATCCCCCAAAAAAATTTTTCATTATCTTAACTCTATTTTCATGCAAATTCAGATATCAGTCATTCAAGCGGCATAGTTTCTTTTTCACTGCATCCTGCAATACCTTGGAGAAATTAATTCCCTTCTCTATAGCCGTAGTATTAGTCTATGTAGTATTATCAATGTTTTTTTCACAAACTTATCAAAATACTTTTTGGCATATTCTTCCGGAATTTTTTTGCATTTTTCATAAGAACATGACCCTCCTTCGATTAATCATTAAGCCGGCTTTGGCAGACTGCTCATTGCTGCTCCGAGGAAGAATCTTTGCCTGTCCGTTTTCCTCATTTTCCAGAACAACACCACTTATCGTTGTTGTCCCAATGTCAATCCCCGCCGTTTTCACAGCCCAAACTCCTCTGCCAGTTTCTTAAACTCCGGCAGGGAATTGATGATTGTATCATAAGATACACAGTAAGCCAGTCTCACATAACCCGGGCAGGCGAAAGAACTTCCCGGAACCATGAGAATATTATACTTCTTTCCAGCTTCGCAGAACGCCTTTTCATCTGCTACCGGGGATTTCACAAAGAGGTAGAATGCTCCCTGGGGTTTGATACACTCGAATCCGCATTCCTTCAAACCGTTGTACAATGCCAGACGATTCTTGTCATATGCAGCTACATCCACTTCTGCATCTACACATTTGGCAATCACCTTCTGCATCAGGGATGGGGCGTTGACACATCCGATGGTACGGTTGGCAATAGCCGCAGCAGTAATAAGTTCTTCACTGCCATCTGCTTCATCCGGAATTACCAGATAACCGATACGCTCTCCCGGAAGGGACAGAGATTTACTGTAAGAATAGCCAACAATAGTATTATCGTAATATTTTGTCAGATATGGAACTTCTACACCATCATAAGCCAGCTCTCTGTATGGCTCGTCAGAAATCAGGTAAATTACACTGCCAAATTCCTGCTGTTTTTTCTCAAGAATTGCAGCTAGCTTCTTAATGGTTTCTTCAGAATATACAACACCAGTGGGGTTGTGAGGTGTATTTACGATCACTGCCCTTGTCTTTGCCGTAATCTTCTGCTCAAACTCCTCAAGATTCGGCTGGAATGTGGTTGTATCCGGAGAGATTTCCACAAGCTTGCCATCAAAATTGCGCACATATGCACCATATTCCAGAAAATATGGTGCAAAAACAATCACTTCTTCCTCAGGATTCAGAATCGTCTTGAAAATCACATTCAGACCGCTGGCTGCTCCAACCGTCATAATCAGATTCTTCGCCGCAAACTTTGTCCCAAAACGGCGGTTCAAAGATTCCGCTATCGTCTGGCGCACATCCTCAAATCCTGCATTACTCATATAACCATGAAGCACTGTAGGCTCCACTTCGTTCACCAGATCAATAATAGCCTCCTTCACACACTCCGGTGCCGGAACACTGGGATTCCCAAGACTGAAATCATAAACTTTGTCCGCACCGTAAATGGCTCTGAGACGATTTCCCTCCTCAAACATCATACGGATGGCTGAATTATTTTTTACATAAGGTTTCATTTTTTCTGCTATCATAACATATTCGCTCCTGTCCAAATAATCCCGGCAGCAAACCACCGAAATTCAAAATAATATCGCAACTGCCCACTTTCCCTTACAGTCGCATAATCTATCCTTATTTTAACCTCATCATGGTAAAGTGTCAATGTATGACAATGTACTATGTTTCATCTTTTTAACCGAATCAAATAAGTCCCCTGCCAGTGTATTTGAAAGATCCAACCACCAGCATAGAAAAATAATTTATTTCATGTGCATTTGCAGGATATTTAAATATTCTTAGCTGGTCAAAATCTGCGTTATGAGAAAAATGACACACTGTCTGAGCGAAGCGAGTTTGTGGCATTTTTCTCATGCCTTTATCAGATTTTGAGCAGCTTAGAATATCTTAATGTCCGAAACCGCACATGAAATAAATTATTTTTCTATGCGTCCCTTTTCTATGCGTCCCTCAAATTCTTCCCACTATATCCCCCAAAACCCATATCACAAACAAAAAAAGACCGACAGTCTCCCCTCCCGGATTCCCTGTCAGTCTTTTAATAACTCTTATTTTCTCAGCTCTTCACACTCAAACGCACCAACGCCCTCTGCAGTTTAGCCTCCGCAACCTTATAATCATGATCAGTCAAACCACCTTTGGCGATCATCTCCTCAGCTCTTTTCTTAGCTTCCTGTGCGCGCTGCTCATCAATATCCTCTTTCCACTCCCAGGTAGTTGCAAGGACACGGCACTTTCCATTCATAACAGAAAGCATCCCGCCAATACAGGCTGCGGTCCGTCTGCTTCCATCTTCCATTACCACACTGGCTTCACCCATTCCCAGGGCAGTACAGTAATTACAGTGTCTGGCAAGAATAGCCAGATCACCACTGACAGTTCTGCAGATCACACGCTCCACATTGCCTTCAAAGAGCAGTCCGTCCAGTGTTCCGATTCTCAACGGGAAAGTACTCATAGGACATTTCCCCCTTTACTGATTCTTGGCTTTTTCAAACACTTCATCGATGGTTCCCACAAACAGGAAATAACTCTCAGGAATGTCATCACACTCACCGTTCAGGATCATCCTGAATCCTCTCAGCGTCTCCTTCAGAGGAACATATTTACCAGGCATACCTGTGAACTGCTCTGCTACGGAGAAGCTCTGTGACAGGAATCTCTGAACCTTACGTGCACGGCTTACAGTACGTTTGTCTTCCTCTGACAACTCGTCCATACCCATAATGGCAATGATATCCTGAAGCTCTTTGTAACGCTGAAGAACCCTCTGTACTGATCTGGCAATCTCATAATGCTCTGTCCCTACGATCTCAGGGGAAAGGATACGGCTTGTGGAATCCAGAGGATCAACGGCCGGATAAATACCCTGGCTGGAGATCTCACGGGAAAGTACAGTTGTTGCATCCAGATGTGAGAATGTAGTTGCAGGAGCCGGGTCAGTCAGGTCATCGGCAGGCACATATACCGCCTGTACAGATGTGATGGAACCCTTTCTTGTGGAAGTAATTCGTTCCTGCAGATTACCCATTTCAGTTGCCAGTGTAGGCTGATAGCCTACGGCTGAAGGCATACGTCCCAGAAGCGCAGACACCTCGGAACCTGCCTGTGTAAAACGGAAAATATTGTCAATAAAGAGGAGCACATCCTGGTTCTTCTCATCGCGGAAGTATTCCGCCATGGTAAGTCCGGAAAGTCCAACTCTCATACGTGCTCCGGGCGGCTCGTTCATCTGACCGTAAACCAGAGCAGTCTTGTCGATAACTCCACTTTCTTTCATTTCATTGTAAAGATCATTTCCCTCACGTGTACGCTCTCCTACACCTGTAAAAACGGAAAGTCCGCCGTGTGCAGTTGCTACGTTGTGGATCAGCTCCATGATAAGAACTGTTTTTCCTACACCTGCACCACCGAAAAGACCGATCTTACCACCCTTTGCATAAGGGCAGATCAGATCAACGACCTTAATACCTGTCTCCAGGATTTCTGTTGCAGGCATCTGTTCTTCATAAGAAGGAGCCTGACGATGGATAGACCAGCGTTCCTTTGCCTCCGGTGCCGGAAGATTATCTACCGGATCACCCAGAAGGTTAAATACTCGTCCCAGGCATTCCTCACCTACAGGAACGGAAATTGGACCACCTGTATCCAGAGCTTTGGCACCGCGCACCAGTCCGTCAGTAGAATTCATGGCAATACATCTTACCACATCATCACCGATCTGCTGTGCAACCTCGGCAACCAGCTTTGCGCCATCATTATCAATCTCTATGGCATTGAGAAGAGGCGGCAGTTCATCGTGCGCAAAGCGGATATCCAGTACCGGACCGATAACCTGCACTACCTCGCCAATGTGTTTTTCACTCATGTTAGTAATCTCCTATCTGTTGGAAATTATATTAAAGACCTTCTGCACCTGCAACAATCTCCGTGATTTCCTGCGTGATGCTTGCCTGACGTGCTCTGTTGTAATAAAGGTTGAGCTGATCGATCATCTCTTCCGCATTACTTGTAGCTGCGTCCATAGCCATACGTCTGGCTGCCAGTTCACTTGCAATACTTTCACAGATACCGCCATAAACCAGGCCTGCCAGATATTCCGGAACAATGGCATCAAATACTGTCTCTCCGTCCGGTTCGTAGAGAATCAGATTCTTCGTCTCTATCTTACCGCCGCTTTCCTCTCTGATATCAGTCATAGGAAGCATGGAAAATACCTCCGGCTGCTGAGAAAGCATGGAATTAAAAACAGTATAGCATAATTCAATATGGCCAAAGGTTCCTTTTCGAAATTCCGTGCAGAGCATATTTGCCATCTCAAAACAGTCCGCCACAGAAATATTCCCCACTTCTGCAAACTGTTCTGTCAGAGCTTCAAGCCCTCTCTGTCGGAAATATTCTACTGCTTTCTTTCCAACCGGCAGAACCATGTAGTCCTTACCTTCAGCAGAAGCCTCCAGACATTTGAAAAGGTTTGCATTATATCCGCCTGCCAATCCTCTGTCACCTGCGATCACTACATAGCAGGTTTTATTGTTGGAAGACTCTTTCGCATAAATGGATGAGAAATCTGTATTCTCCCTTGCAATCTCTTTCAATGTCTCATGAAGTTCTGTAAAGTACGGACGGCATACCTCTGCACGTTCCTTTGCCTTACGCAGTTTGGAGGATGCTACAAGCTCCATGGCCTTGGTAATCTGCATGGTACTCTGTACACTCTTGATACGCAGCTTTACCGCTTTCATATTCGAAGCCATACGATACCCTCCTAATCACTTTATTTCTCAGGTCTTGTATTCAGGAAGTTCTCTGTATACGCATCCAGTACGCTGCGAAGCTTCTGCTCTGTTTCCTGCTCCAGCTTACCTGTTGAGCGGATCTCCTGCATAACCTCTACGCCTGCTGCATCTGTATCCAGATAGGTATATAATCCTGATTCATATACATTTACGTCTTCAACTTTTACTGATTCCAGAACACCCTTTGTAACCGCATAAAGGATTGCAACCTGTTTCTCTACAGGAACCGGTGCATTCTGGTTCTGTTTCAGAACTTCCACAATACGTGCGCCCTGTTCCAGACGTGCCTTTGTATCAGCATCCAGATCAGAACCAAACTGTGCAAAGCTCTGCAGTTCACGGTACTGGGAATAGATCAGCTTCAGTGTTCCTGCTACCTTCTTCATTGCCTTAATCTGCGCATCACCACCAACTCGTGATACGGAGATACCCGGGTTTACAGCAGGCATGATTCCTGAATGGAATAACTCTGTCTCCAGGAATATCTGTCCGTCTGTAATAGAAATAACGTTAGTAGGAATATAGGCAGATACGTCACCTGCCTGTGTTTCAATGATCGGCAGTGCTGTCATAGAGCCGCCGCCATGTTCATCATCCAGCTTCGCTGCACGTTCCAGAAGTCTGGAATGCAGATAGAAAACGTCACCCGGATATGCCTCACGTCCGGGTGGACGACGGATCAGCAGGGAAAGTGCACGGTATGCAACTGCATGCTTACTTAAATCATCATAGATGATCAACACATCTTTTCCCTTATTCATAAAGTATTCACCCATTGCACATCCGGAATAGGGTGCGATATACTGCAGCGGGCTTGACTCAGATGCTGTAGCTGCCACAACGATAGTATAATCCATTGCGCCGTTTCTGGTCAGGTTCTCTACTAATGTAGCTACTGTGGAACGCTTCTGTCCGATGGCTACATAAATACAGATCACATCTTTTCCCTTCTGGTTAATAATGGTATCTGTGGCAATTGTGGTTTTACCGGTCTGACGATCACCAATAATCAGTTCTCGCTGTCCACGTCCAATGGGGATCATGGAGTCGATTGCTTTGATACCGGTCTGGAGAGGCTGATATACAGATCTTCTCTCACAGATTCCCGGTGCCTTACTCTCAATCGGCCGGAATTCTTTTGTATCAATCGGGCCTGCTCCGTCAATTGGCTGTCCCAGTGCATTTACAACACGTCCAACCATGGCGTCGCCTACAGGTACAGACACCACCTTGCCTGTACGCTTTACGGTCTGACCCTCACCAATGTTCTCATCTGAACCAAAGATTACGATGGAGACACTGTTCTCCTCCAGGTTCTGTGCCATACCGAGGCTTCCGTCCTCAAATTCCAGAAGCTCTCCTGACATGCAGTTTACCAGTCCGCTGGCTCTGGCAATACCGTCACCAACCATAAGGATCGTACCTGTCTCGTTCTGTTGAATGGCATTTTCGTAATATTTTATCTGGCTTCGGATGACCTTGGATATTTCCTCAGGTTTTAATTGCATGTTTCCATTCCATCCTTTAATCTCTTAAATTTTTATACTACCAATTCATTCAGTTTCTTTGAAATACCGGAAATACGGCTCTGTACGGTACCGTCGAGCTGCACGCCCTCCAGTTCCACGCGAAGTCCACCAAGCACGGATGCATCTGTTTTCTGAACCAGATACACTTTCTTTCCGCTTAGCTTCTCAAGCTTCGCTTTCAGAGCTTCCATCTGAGTCTCACTGAGCTTCACTGCACTGGTAACCACTGCCTCCGCAATTCCATGTGCACTGTTGTAGCGTCCGATAAACTCTTCGCAGCATCCGGCAAACTCTCTCAGAATCTTGCGTTCACACAATAATTTCAGGAAATTCACCAGATATCTCTCTGCCTGCCCTCCGAAAGCCTCTTCAATCATCTTAAGTCTCTCGTCTTCAGGAATCGCTGGTTCTCCCAGCAATTTCAGATATCCCGGATTTTCTCGAAAAATCTGTCTGATCGCGATCATCTGCTCCATAATCTGTCCATCCAGCTTTTCTTCAGCGGCAAGGTCATACAGACTTCCGCCGTAAACTCTGGCAGTTTTTGTCATGATGCCTCACCTACATTCTCAATAAACTCATCAATCAGTTTTGCATGATCCTCTTCACTAATTTCGCGCTCGATCACTTTTCCGGCAATCTCAACAGCCATACCGCCGATTTCTCCCTTGATCTCGTTGACTGCCTTACGTTTCTCCTGTGCAATGTCTTTCTCTGCCTTCTCTTTCATGGCAGTTACCTGACTGGAAGCCTCCTTAAGCATCTCTTCACTCTGGATAGCGGCTGTTTTCTGCGCTGTCATCACAATGTCATTTGCCTTATTCTTGGCTTCCTGCATATTCTTTTCATATTCTGCCTTCATTGCCTGGGCTTCTTCCTTTGCCTTCACTGCATCCTGGATCTGGGCATCAGCTTTTGCTTTACGCTTTTCCAGCATCTCATTGATGGGCTTGAAGAGGAAACGTTTGATCAGATATACCTGAATAAAAAGGTTGCAAATCGTCGCTATAAAATTCCACGGCACAATTCCAACTAATTCCTGTACCTGCATGTTTGTAACCTCCTGTCTATACTAGTCTAAAATGCCTATCAGCTCAGGAAGTTCATGAACATACCAGGTGCAACGAAAATAAGCAGCAGACCGGTTACGAAACCATAGATACCTGTTGTCTCTGCGATGGCACATCCAAGAAGCATGGTAGAAGTAACATCACCCTTGCACTCAGGCTGGCGTCCGATTGCTTCCAGCGCCTTTGCTACTGCGTTACCTTCACCAATACCAGGTCCGATACCTGCGATCAGCGCACATCCTGCTCCAATTGCACATCCTGCTAATGCGATACCTTTTGCCAATAACTGAAAATCCATAATAAAACCCTCCTGTTAAATAATAATCTGCAGCTTTTTCCCCTTTGCTGCGGTATTAATTTTTCTGCTGTATTTCAGCATTCTTTGCGGTTACCACCGCTGCCGTTTTGCTCCGGCAAATCATGTTTCTGCTACTCTTCTGCTGCATTTGCAATGTACATTACAGTCAGCATACAGAAGATAAACGCCTGCATAACTCCCGAGAACCAGTCAAAATAGACCGACGTGATCGCAGGTATACCCACATCAAGAATCGGTATCTTTGACAGTATATTTCCCAGTGCACCCGGGATCAGTCCCAAAAGTGCGGAGCTTGCAACTGCCAGTGCCCCATAGATCAGGCCATTGATTACCACACCGGAAAGGATATTTCCGAAATGACGACAGGCCATACTGACAGGTGTAGCCAGCTCGGAAAGAATATTAAACGGTGTCATAACTGCGATCGGGGTTGTAAATCCTTTCAGATAGCCGCCAAATCCGCTGGTCTTTATCTTCTGCGCTGTGATCATAATGAAAACCACAACTGCCCAGGCAGCCTCTGTAGAAAGGTCTGCTGTAGGGCTTCGAAGTCCGATCAGACTGATCAGGTTGGAAACCACGCTGGTTGCAAAAAGTGCTGCAACAAATGGTATCAGATATCTGAATTTCTCACCCATATTTCCGATTACAAAGCTGTTGGCTTTCTCTACAATGAGCTCTGCCACAGCCTGACGTTTGGAAATGTTCTCTTCTTTCAGATCATGTGTCAGCCAGATACACAAACCAGTTATAAGTATCATAACCAGCCAGCTTATGACCATTGTCTCGCTGATCCTTAATGGCCCGAGAAAAGGCACATCAATGGGCAATGTAAAGAATATCCTTGCCCCTGTAATATCCAGTTCCATACTATTATTCACCTCCTGTCTGCCCCGGTACTGTTTTCCGGTTTAATAACAACAGATATTTGTAATTCGTTTTAATGACTACTTTTTAGTATGAAAAATTCCTGCAATTTTAATTCCTGTTCCCGGAAATAAAAGAGGAACAATTCCTGCCACAAAATGAAAGCACGGAGCAACAATGGCTATGATCACCCACAGCATCTGGATCATCATTCTCTGTGAATAACTGGCTTTGATCCTCATTCTTGCTGTGTCTTCATCTGTTGCTGCAGCTGCTTTCTGTACTGCAAGTCCCATTAAAAAGAAATTAAGGACTGCCACACATCCTCCAGCCGCACCTCCAAGAAATACTGTATAATCAAAGGGTACCTTCTGCGGCATAAAAGCATGCAGCACTCCAAATACAATCCACATGATCAGCAGTCCGATTCCGGTAATGGCAGACACCCTTCCGGTTTCTTTCTTTACGACTGGCTGAACATTATCCATAATACTCATATAAATCTCCCTTCCATCCACTATAAATGTCTGTTGAACGATACTTTATTTTTCTTCTTTCTGCTCTCTTTTCTCTGCTGTCTGTTAATAGAAAGATAAAATTTATATGCTACTGTCCCAGAACCTCCCAGTCCAAAAAAGAAACCCGGAATAAAAATCCACCCGCCAACACCTGTATGGGAAATAAGAAACCAGCAGAACGCCAGACACAGCAAAAGCGGTGTGATAAGAGACAAGCTAAACTGAGACAACATAGTAACATTTTTAATAATCTTTGACCATTGCTTCATGCCATTCTCTTTTTTATCCAATTTTCCTCCTATTTATGACTACAAATCATCCATATCCTTTCAGTTATAAACTTATATAATCCTGTTTTCCTCTGATCACTGATTATGTTCATAATTTTATCATATCGCATGTAAAATTACAAGAAAGCTGTATAATTTTATCAAAATTTAATTATAATTTTACTATTTTTTGTTATATTTATATCATGCATGTGATTATTTCAACATATTATATTTATTTTTTGTGACCAAATGAAAGCAAAAAAAGCACAAGAACAGTACACTTCTGTTCTCATGCTTTCTCTTTTGTATATTTCTCTTACCGTAAATACCCGATATTCTCAATAATCATTTTTTATTCATAATCTCTCCGGAAACTGCCAGTTCTAATCTGTATAAAGATATGCACTGCTCTCCGGATCATCAAGAGTAGATGCATCGATCCATGCCGGATTGGTCAGCACGTTTTTCTCTATTTTCACCGACTTTCTGGGTGCTGTGGTCTCTGCTGCCGCCCAGATCGTCTGATATCCCATAGCATAAGGCTGCTGGGAAACACAGCCAATCTCTGTTCCCTTTCTGATTGCCTCCTGCTGTTTGGAAGTGGCATCTACACCAACCAGGGCAATACTGTCACTTTCCGTACTTTTATCCATTTCCAGATACAGCTCTGTAATATCCGCATTGGTGCAGAACACTCCGTCCAGTGTTGGATATTTCTCCAGAACCTCCTGCATTGCAGCTTCCATATCATCAACCTGATCGGAATAAATGGTCTCCACTACCTCAATATCTCCATATTTCCGGATATTATCCATGAAGCCCTGGACTCTGTCCTGTACACTCTTTGTTTTCTCCTGAGCAGAAAATATTGCTATCTTTCCCATCTTTCCAATCGCACTTCCCAGCCTGTATGCAGCCATCTTGCCTACCTGTACATTATCTGTACCACGATATGCCCGCACCAGCTTCTTCTCAGAAACATTAGAGTCAAAAACAATAACCGGAATCCCATTCTCATGAGCTGCTTCAAGCTGTGCCTGACAGGAATCCATATCTCCTGCTGAAATGCACAATACTTCAGGATTCTCTGCAATTACCGCGTCAATAATGTTGATTTCGCTCTCCACATCCTCTTCATTATCCGGTCCCTCAAAGGTCATAGTAATAGCATCATCCTTCTTATAACCATAGGCATCATTGATGGCTGCCACAGCGTCCTCCATGCCTTTCTTTACCATTTTCCAGTACTCTCCCTTTGTGGACTTGCTCACAACAGCAATTCTGGAACCTGCCTGAATCTTCACACTGGTGTCAATTTCAGGAATCAGAGGACTCCCATCTCCATCCTCCACTGCCTCTGCCTCAGAATCCTCTTCCTCAATAGCATCTGCTACCAATGGCTGGATAGTCTCCTCAACCTCATCCTTACTGCAACCTGACAGCATTGTCAAAGCCACTGTCATACCGATCACTGCTACTATCGGTTTCTTCATGATCAATCTCCTCTTTCTATCGCGCTACAACCGAGCGGGTAAATCATCCGTTTCACTGCTTATACACAGCCGAAAAATCAGGCTTTATTCATTTACATAAAGCTAACATTTTATCCCTTATATTATACACATTTTAAATCTTTCGTCCAGAGATTTTATATTTTTTTCACGGAGAATTCACGAAATACCGTTCCTGTGGGTGCAACCTGAAATTTCATCTTTTTCCCTGATGCTGGATGTGTAAACTCCAGCTGTACCGAACACAAGGCCAGTGCTTCTCTGCTGTTTTCCACAGGATTATATTTACGGTCTCCCACCAAGGGCATCCCTGCATGTGACAGCTGTACTCTGATCTGATGATGGCGTCCTGTTTCCAGCCGAACCTGTACCATGCAGCGTTTCTGTCCCTGTACTTCCCTGCTTTCCAGAATCTTATAATATAAAACTGCTTTCTTCCCACCTGCTGTACCAGCAGGCACCACTGAAGAAGAGTTCGTTTTATTATCTTTGCAGAGCCAGTCTGTGAGGCATATCATCTGCACTTTTTCCTCTTCCTTTGTGTCTGTGCTTTCCTTTTGCAGTACACTTTCCCTTTTCACATCTGTCACCGCCAGATAAGTTTTGGAAATCTCCCCCGTCATCATCTGTCTGTTTAAAGTCGCTGCCGCTTTCGGATTCAGAGCAAACACGAGCACTCCTTCCACCGGCTGATCCAATCGATGGATCACAGCCAGATAAGGTATCTTTCCCGTTTTTTTTTGCGCAATATAATTCTTTAGCAGGCTTTCCAGATCCATGGTCCCCACACGCCCACTCTGTACTGCAATCCCTGCCGGCTTATGGCAGACCAGGATATCCTTATCTTCATATAAGATACATTCTCTCACATCTTTCATCTATATATAATCTCCTTTATAAAAGCAGTAAATATCCCAAAAATTATACCTCAATCTTCATTTTCACGCAACGCCAGTTTCACTCCAAGATGGTCTGCCGCAAAACATGCAAAATAAAAAACCACGCCAGGCGTGATTTTTTCAGGCAAACTCAAAGACGGTCATCACTTTTTACTCTACCAGATTTCAAAAATGATGACCGCCTCAATGTTCTTCGTTATTCAATTTATTTTCCTCTTAGTATTCTTTCTATATTATTTATAGACTGTTCTACAAGATTCGCTATTCAATTTTTAAATTTCAAATCTTAAAATTCTTCTCTGATTTCCTGCTCATAATCCAAATGATATGTAATCATTGGTCTTACTTAGAAAGTTATATAGATTTTAATTATAATTTCACGGATTATAATTACAAATTGGAAATACTGGATACACTTTTTCATCTTTTATATAAGC
Organism: Blautia sp. HCP3S3_C4; assembly: GCF_052064095.1. Taxonomy (NCBI): domain Bacteria; kingdom Bacillati; phylum Bacillota; class Clostridia; order Lachnospirales; family Lachnospiraceae; genus Blautia; species Blautia sp. HCP3S3_C4. Next base: position 29,232 of record NZ_JBQHWF010000001.1, on the reverse strand, counting down.
AATTATAAATTTAACTTCTTAAATTCATAACCGTTTATGTGTTTATACTTTATCATCTCATCCGAACCAGGTTTTTCAAATACAATATTTCTATTTTAATTCAAGAAATCTGTCATCCTATGTAAAGTATTTTGAAAAAGTACCTTCGTAATTCACACTCAATATCTGAATCCATTATTATATGGAAGATATTCTTCTGATGCAAAGCTTCAATCTATATCCTAAAGTTACTGATATACATCTCAAAGTATCGTTCTTACCTTCAATCTATCTGTTCCCTGAAACTCAGCTTTCAGGCTAACTATTGAGATAAGGGTTATACTCTTTTAATAAATATTTCTTTACATATTTATCAAAATCTCTGTACCAGGTCTGTGACAGTTATTCAATATAAGTTATCGCTTCTATAATACTCTGGATACAAATTCTATTCCATTCTGAAAAATAATTTCATTTGTTGGAAAACCGTTTCATCATCTTATGTATCCGGTCTTTCTGGCAGGAAATGCGATATCTGCCACTCTTATATTGATTAAGTCTGTAAATTCATTTCCAACGGAATCACCTAACCCTTCTAAAATAATTTCATCCTTCTTCATTGTAACATTTATCTATACTATGAATTGAATGAATTTCTTTTTTAAGATTTTATTTCCTGTTTCTTTTTGATGAACTTATAATACCATCATGCTTCGTATTTGTCAATACATTTTTCTATTTATTTTCATATTTTTTATCTTATTATTGTTTTATTTTCATTAATTTTATATTTTTTCTATTTATCTCGTAATTTTCTGACTTTTTAAGTTTCCAAGATTTGATTCTGTCAAAATATTACCGTTCATTCCGTTCTCAGCAACACGCTTTGCTGGATATTGCCTATGAACAATAACAGCAAAATCAGAAATGCAGCCGCTTCCCAAACGACTGCATTTCTTTATTATTTATTTACGATTATAATTGATCAGACATCCCTTAAGGATAATCTCTCTTTCATCATCTGTAAGCTCGCCCAGAGTCACCTCAAATTCTTTCAGACCTTCCTGTCCGACTACATATCCTTTGATCACATCAGCCTTATTCTCCACAGCCTGACGGATTTCCGGGAAAAACAGGTAATCCCCGTTCACAAAGGGAAGCTTTCCTTCCTGGATCAAAAACGGAAGCATGCCCCAGTTGATCAGATTCGAACGATATCTCTTTGTTGCATATTCATTTGCCACATTTGCCCATCCTCCAAGTACTTTCTGACAGGAGGCAGCCTGTTCACGGGCTGAACCGTCACCAGGTTTCACAGCAAAAATGGTACTTCCAACTCCCAGATTTTCTTTGCTGACCTGCGGATAGGATTTCTTGATCACTTCCATCACCGGTTTCAGCTCCGGAAGTGCTTCAGCCGGACATTTACCCTCTTCAATTGCTTTCTGAGCAATCTGGACTTCCTTGGCGCGGCCTACATAAGCCGGATCCTTTCTGGAAAGGGTAAATTCTGCCAGTCCCAGAGGATTGGAACGGTAGGAAGAAGTCTCACCGGAAGGAATCAGTTCATCTGTGGTAGTAACCGGATCATGAATCTCAGAAACAACCTTCACAATAAGATTCTCCGGAAGTGCAGACATCTTTGGCCAGTCCTTAATATTTGGACCAAACTGGATCTCTACAGACGGATCAGCTACACCCTTGCTGTCAAAAACACGATTTTCATAAATAGTCTTATCAAAGAAATATTTCTGACCTGTATATCCTCCGGCATATTCCTCAGCAGAAGTAAGGAATCCCTTATTAGCAGCTGTAGCAGCTATAGAGCGGGCATCCATAAGTGCCACAGAAGAAATCTGGCCATTCTGGATCTTAGAACCTTCACGGTTCGGGAAATTTCTGGTGGTATGACGAATGCTGAACGCATTGTTTGCAGGTGTGTCACCAGCCCCAAAGCACGGTCCGCAGAAAGCAGTCTTAACTACAGCACCTGTTTCCAACAGATTAGCCAGAACACCATTTTTTGCCAGTTCCATATAAATTGGAGTACTTGCCGGATAAACACTTAATGTAAAAGCATCCGCACCAATGCTCTTGCCCTTCAGAATATCTGCTGCAGCACAGATATTTTCAAATCCGCCGCCTGCGCAGCCGGCGATGATTCCCTGATCTACATACAGTTTTCCATCAATCACTTTATCTCTGAGTGTATATGGTATCTTACCATCCAGACTTATCTGAGCTTTTTTCTCCACATCTGCAAGAATATCATCCAGATTAGCTTTTAACTCGTCAATGGTATATGTATTACTTGGATGGAAAGGCATTGCGATCATAGGTTTGATTTCTCCCAGATCAATCTCCACACATCCATCATAATATGCAGTTTCGCCTGGTTTCAGCTCTTTATAATCCTCACTTCTGCCGTGGATCTCATAGAATTCCTGAATTTTCTCATCTGTCTGCCAGATAGAAGAAAGGCAGGTTGTCTCTGTAGTCATAACGTCCACACCAATACGGAAATCAGCGCTTAAATTTGCCACACCAGGTCCTACAAACTCCATAACCTTATTCTTCACATAACCATTGGCAAAAACCTTACCGATAATAGCCAGCGCAACGTCCTGAGGTCCCACACCAAGTCTGGGTGCTCCCTTCAGATAAATAGCAACTACACCCGGCATATTAATATCATAGGTCTGGGAAAGAAGCTGTTTCACAAGCTCCGGTCCTCCTTCTCCCATTGCCATGGTTCCAAGCGCACCATAACGTGTATGGCTGTCTGAACCGAGGATCATTTTGCCTCCTGCTGCAAGCATCTCTCTTGCAAACTGATGAATAACAGCCTGATGAGGCGGTACATATACGCCGCCATACTTCTTGGCACAGGTAAGTCCAAACATATGGTCATCCTCATTGATCGTTCCGCCTACTGCGCAAAGAGAATTATGACAGTTAGTCAGCACATAGGGTACAGGAAATTTCTCCAGTCCGGATGCTCTGGCTGTCTGAATAATTCCCACAAAGGTAATATCATGGGATGTCAGTTTATCAAATTTAATCTGAAGTTTCTCCATATTTCCGGAAGTATTGTGGGATTTCAGGATTGAATAAGCAATCGTATTCTCTGCTGCCTTTTCTCTGGAAACAGACAGCTTTGCCTCAGTCTCCGGTACGATCTCCTTACCATTCAGCAGGTAAACACCGGTATCATATAATTTCATAATATATCCTCCTTTTCCTGACTTTCTCCGAAAGCACGCTTTTATACGCTAATTTGCAGAAATTTAAACTTAATTATAGGTTATCTGAAGCAAATAATCAAGTACCAATCCGAAACAAAAGAAATCCTGTTACTGAGAACGGAGCAAACAATAAAGAAATCCCCCGGAAAGGAGTTACACACACCTTCCAGGGGACTCTTGGCATTAGTATATGAATAACAGGATCTGTGGCAGATCAGCCTTTAACAGCTCCTGATACCATACCTTTGATAATCTCCTTGCTAAATGCAAAATACAGGATTACTACCGGCGCCATAGTAATCAACATGGCAGCCATCTGCTTCGGATAATCCGATGCAAACTGTCCCTTGAACTGTGTCAATGCAAGCGGTACAGTCTGAAGACCTACATCCTTGATCAGAACCAGGGCGAAAGAGAACTCGTTCCAGCAGCTGAATACCTGAATGATCGCAATCGTTGTAAGGATCGGGCGGCAGATTGGAAGAATAATCGTCCATAAAGTATGGGTAAAGTTACTTCCGTCAATTGCCGCAGCCTCTTCCAGTGATACCGGAATAGATTTCACATAGCCCTCTACCAGGAAAATACCGATAGGGAGACCAAAGGATACATATGGAAGAAGCAAAGTGAACCATCTGTTGTTGATTCCGCATTTCTGGAATACTACATAGATAGGAACCAGCAGAGAATGGATAGGAATCAGCATACCCATCAGGAACATGATATACAGTACACGGTTCAGTTTAAAATGAACACGCGCCAGAATATAGCCTACAATAAAGCTGAATATAATAATAAGAACAATAGATACACCTGTAGTTCTTACACTGTTTAACATAGACTGTCCCAGATGATAATCCTTATTAGAAAGGATTTTAATATAATTAATCAAAGTAGGGTCCTTTGGAAGCCCCATAATATCCGCATTAAATACTCGTTTTTCCTTCAGCGAGGAATACATCATCCACACGATAGGGAAAATACAGGAAAGGGAGAAAATAAGCAGGACCGCATTTATGATCACAGCTGCAATTCCTTTTCTCACTTTGTGAGTTGCCGGTACATTTGCACTTGAATTCATAAACCTACGCCTCCTTTTCCCTGGTAAGATATTTGATCAACGCCTGAGAACCGCCGATTACCAACAACGACAGTACAAAGATTGCTACTGAAATACAGCTACCATAGCCCATGTTGCTCTGGCTAAAGGAAACCTGGTATCCGTACATTGCCATAACCATGGATGCCGTACCCGGACCGCCCTTTGTCATAACATAAATATTATCGAAAGCTTTCATATTACCAGCTACGCAAAGGGTAATACATACAAGCATTGTGTTCTTGATCAATGGCAGGGTAATATACCATGCTGTCTGAAGTCCGTTGGCTCCGTCAATCTGAGCACTTTCAAAAATTTCCGTATCAATAGAAGCAATGGCGGAAAGAATAATTACCATATAATAACCTATGTACTGCCAGATCAGCGGAATTGTTACACAAAGCATAACGATTTTCGGATTATTCAGCCATACCTGACACAGATCTGCACGTCCGATCGCTTTCAGGAACCAGTTGATCAGACCATATTTATTATGATAGATCATGTTCCAGATCAAACCAATACATACAGCTGCGATCGTACTTGGGAAAAATCCGAAAGTACGGTGCATACCTTTTAATTTTGTTGCTTTTGCATTAACCAGCAGGACCAGAAGGAAAGCAATGCCAACCTGTCCGATGATACATGCGATTACCAGATAAATATTATGTCCAAAGGACTGCCAGAAAGTAGAATCATGGATCAGCTGAACATAGTTTGCAAGTCCGTTAAAGGTTTTTACAGGGCCTCCCTTCCACTCAAAGAAGCTGTATACAAGAGCTGTTACCAGCGGAACAAATACCGTAAAAATAAACATTGCAACTGGCAGGCACAGATATAAAATAAGAGTTTTGGTTTTAGGTTTAATTGTCGTCAACATATGCTGCATCTCTCCTTTCTACACTCAAAAACCGCTCCGCCCACCGCAGTGGGCAGAACGGTCATTGCTTATAGATTTATATTCTTATTTATATAATCTATTTATAGTTCTCTTCGTATGCTTTCTGAGCATTTGCTGCTACATCTTCCGGAGTCATATCACCATTCATCATAGTCTGAAGATCTGTGTTAAGAACATCCCATACAGCGCTGTTGATGTAGGAGTCATAAATCTCGCATTTTGTTGTATCAACATAAGAGTAGTTGTAGAAGTCCTGTGTAATCTGGTCGAATTTGCTCAGGTCAACATCGTCTGTCTTTGTTAATCCGCTAAGTGCATAGTTCTCTGCTACATAAGAGGAGAATGCAGGTCCTGTAAGTTCCTGTGCAAGGTCAATAGCTGCTGCTAATTTGTCAGCATCGTCAGCAACCTTAGGATTGATTGCTACTGCATATCCAAGACCGATGTTCTGAGAATCAGGATCCTCTGTTGCATCTGCAGGCTGTGGAAGAACTGCAAAGCCGATGTTGTTGTATTTCTCTTCATCGCTTTCTTTCAGAGTTGCTGCGATATAGGATTCATCCCAGTTACCACCGATAAATGCTGCTGCATCACCGGAGATATAGTACTCACGTGCATCTTCGTTTGTTACAGAGTTGAAGTCTTCGTTGAAGATCTTGGTTTCTGTGAACAGATGCTGTGTTTCTGTCAGAGCTTTTACAAATGCTTCGTCAGTAAATTTGGAACCGCTGTTGTCAATCAGACCCTGGAACCAATCTTTACCTGTATATCTGTCACCTAAAGTAGAAAGGAAGTCGCTGTTTGCCTGCCATTTTCCGCCATTACCAAATGCAACAGTATCAATACCCTGCTCCTGGAAATATTCGGAAGCTTTCTCAACATCTTCCCATGTAGATGGGAATGTATCGTATCCTGCTTCTTTCCACATAGCCTTGTCATAGATAACTACTGTACAAGTACCACCTGTCAGTACCGGATATCCATAAAGCTTATCGCCAACCTTAAATGGTGTAAAGTAATCCTGATCATATTTATCATAATACGGAGAAGCTTTAATTGTGTCTGTCAGATCCATAACCAGTCCCTGCTCAGCCCATGCCTTGGTATTCATACCCTGAAGTAAGAATACATCCGGAAGGTTATCTGCTGCTGCCAATGTAGCGATCTGTGTTTTGTATTCTGCATTTGCAAGAACATTTTCGTTCAATGTAATGTCCGGATGAGCTTCCTGCCATGCTGCAAGAGTTGTACGGAATCCATCAGATCCACCGTTTCCTTCAGACTCCTCTGATGTAGAGTAATGCATGATCTCAAGTTCACCCTTGTAAGCCAGATCATTCTTTGCAACCTCTGTAGCTGCGCTTACGCCTGTAACGCCTACCATTGATACAACTGTTGCTGCTGCAAGTGCAATTGCCATGACTTTTTTCTTCATTGTGTGTCCTCCTTTTAAAATTAAAATAATTTCGTTCCTTTTGGTGTGTGTGCTTCTCAAATCCAATTTCCGAAACACCTTTCGATTAAGTTTTTCTTAATTTGTTTTACTTAATCGTTTTCTTTCCTTTATTAAACCTCACTTTTACTAATTTGTCAATGCTTATTTTGCTTAAATTATGCGTTTCGTATAATTCGCTATATTTTTAACCCGTTTTATTGTGCATTTTTACTTTTCCCTGTTTTCACAAGAAACTTGTCCTTTTATATTTTTTGACTATTTTCGCTTTTTCCAACTATTTATCCGAACTTTAGCTTAATCGTTTTCGATACTGTTTCCCATAGCTTTTCTTCCCTTTACTGTCTACTGTTTCTTTACATTTTGCCTGTAATCCTCTATACTGTTTTCATCACTATCTGCAGACAACCGAATCAGGGAGGCAAATTATGTTTCGTTTATGGGGCAAAATATGGAAAGATAACCGTTTATTAAGAGATACTGTAATATGTGACGATTCCCAGGATACCAGAACCCACAAAATATTCCGGGGGCTGGAATCCGTCTGTTATGAAATGGATCTGGAAAATCCTATCTGGCTGGATTCCACTGTCAAGGATTTCCAAAAACATGACAAAGCCAGATTTTATCAGGATAACTTCATTGAACAGATTGATTTTGATTATCTGGAGATCCAGGTTATAGAAGAGGACGGTCAATAGACCGTCCTCTTTGTCAATCCATAAACTCCCGGATGATCTCTCTCATGATCTCCTCTTCCTCAGGAGTAAGCATTCTGCTGAAATGGCTTCCTGCAGCCGCAGTCTGCCGGATACTCTCTGCAATATGTTCTACAATTTCTTCTCTGGAAGCCTCATCCGGCTTTCCTGCTGCCGGAGTTTCCTCTGTCCAGATCCTGACCTGCTCCACATAATCAGAAAGTGTATTCATAATAAGCTCCTCCTTATAGGTAAAATCCAAAGCCTGGCGAAGCAGCAAAAGAGCTGCCGGTACAATTGCCCCTACATAAAGATAGGCAAGAGGCACCCCCTTCTGTCCGGCACCGGTTGCAGTAAGGGAAATCGCAGTCACCAGGAGAGCCGTACAGAAAAGGGAAGGATACCATACCATACGATTCATCCTGTTCAGAAGCCTGTCCCTGGTTCTCCATAAATTCATCCATTTCTCTTTGAGATTTGATTTTATCCCTGTGTTTTTTCTGATCAGTCTTCGATAAGTAAGATGTGTTGTTAGCATCCCTGCCGCTCCCAGGCCACCCAGGGCAGCCATTGCATAGAGCAGAAGATGCAGATTCATGACCTTCTCCGCCATAACATCCTCCTTCTGATTCTGAACTGCAGTCATTCCGAAAAATTCCTCTTCCTGTTTCACAGTCTCAAGGTATTTTTCGAAATCTCCATAAATGTATTATACCTCTGTCAAAGCCCCCGGGAAACTAAATTCGTTCGTCAAATTCAGCTACAAAAATACAGAACCTGCACATAAAGCAGATTCTGCATCTATTCCTGTCTATTTCATTTTCTTCAGCACACACCAACCGGTATTTGCTTTTCCTCTTTTACATTTTCTGTAATACTTCAACAACTTCCTCAAACTTCATAAAATGAGATGCTTTTACCAGAATCGTATCCTCTTTCTGTACATATTTTTTCAGATGAGCCAGAAGGCTTTCTCTGTCCGGCTCATAAATCACCTCCAGGGAGGGATTCGCCTCAGCTGCTGCTTTTGCCATATTCTTGCAGAGTGCACCTGTACAGATCAGTACATCTATTCTGCATTTACCGGCATGCTCTCCCACTTCCCTGTGAAGCTCCGCCTCATCGGTTCCCAGCTCTCCCATGTCACCAAGAATAGCTACTCTACGTCCGGCTCCGTCCTGAAGCACATCCAGGGAAGCCTTCATGGACATTGGGTTGGCATTATAGCAGTCATCCACGATCAGAAATTTCTCTGTCTCAATCATTTTAAAACGTCCGCTTACCGGCTCCAGACTCTCAATTCCGGCCTTGATCTGCTCCGGTGTCAGTCCATAAATCCTGCCCACAGCTGCCGCTGCCAGAGCATTATATACCATATGACGTCCCGGCATAGGAATATCCACTGTAAAAACAACATCTCCCATATGTATGGTACAGGTCATTCCCTTTAGTCCACGGCTGATGATCTGGTCTCCATATACCTGGCATTCTCCATTCATCCCAAAAAATACCGGTGAAATTCCCTCATAATCTTTTACAGTAGATAGCTTATCATCGTCTCCGTTTAATACAATATGGCCGTCTTTCTTCAGAAATTTGAATATTTCTGTCTTAGCACGCAGTACACCATCTCTGTCTCCCAGATTCTCCAGATGGCAGGTACCGATATTGGTGATCACACAGGTATCCGGTCTGGCAATCCTTGCCAGCCTGGTCATCTCTCCAAAATCACTGATTCCCATTTCCAACACTGCCAGTTCATCCTCTTCCCGCAGGCGAAACACAGTCAGGGGCAATCCCAGTTCATTGTTAAAGTTTCCCTGTGTTTTCAAAGTGCGGTATTTCTGGCTGAGTACAGAAGCAATCACTTCCTTGGTGCTGGTCTTACCTACACTTCCGGTAATCCCAACTACCGGGATCTGAAGCTGCTTCAGATAGAATTCCGCAATGTCCTTTACTGCCTGAAGGGAGGATTCCACCACAATGTATGGAAAATCTGCACTTTCCAGCACATGCTCAGACAATGTTGCCAGTGCTCCTGCTTCCATCACCTGAGGGATAAATCTGTGGGCATCTACTCTCTCTCCTACAATAGGCACAAACAGACAACCCTTATCTGCCTTTCTGCTGTCAGTAACAACAGACTGCACCTCTTCCTGCATTTTGTCTGCCGGTCCATAATAAGTGCCTCCGCAGACCTGTGTAATATGTTCCAGAGTTAAATTCTTCATAATATCTTCTTTCTGTTTTCTCTTCTTTTGGATTCTGTTGGCTTCTGTCCTGACAGCTCCGGCTCCAGACTACTGATACTTTCTCAAAGACACTTCGATCAGTTTCTCACAGAGGGTAGGGTAATCAATTCCAAGTACTCTGGCTTCCTGAGGGATCAGACTGGTAGGTGTCATTCCCGGCAGGGTATTGGCCTCCAGACAGTACATATCCCCGTTTTCCTTCATCATGAAATCCAGACGGCAGTATCCCTCCATAAACAAAGCCTTCGCTCCTGCCTCTGCATAATGCTGCATTTTTTCGGTAAGCTCCGGTGAAAGCTCTGCAGGACAGGTCTCGATGGTAGATCCGGCCTGATATTTATTTTTATAATCATAGAATCCCTGTATGGGAGCAATTTCTATGACAGGATATGCTTTCCCGTCTACTACAGCCACCGAGAACTCACGTCCCTTAATATATTCCTCAATAACTACCTCATCCTCATAGGAATAGGCATCCTTCAGCGCCTGCTCATATTCCTTCTGGTCATTTACAATATAAACTCCCACACTGGAACCGCCGCAGCAGGTCTTGACCACTACAGGGAATTCCATTCCCAGCGCCTTCAGATCTGTAGTCATCTGAGACTTTACCATAGAAACTCCCCTTGGTGTAGGTACATGGTTCATCATAAACATCTGCTTGGTGATTCCCTTATCCATAGCCATTGCACTGCTAAGATATCCTGTTCCTGTATACCGGATTCCCATCAGGTCAAAAGTGGCCTGAAGTCTGCCATCTTCTCCATTGGAGCCATGCAGTCCTAGAAAAACAATGTCTGCCATTTCACAGAGCTTCAGGATATTTTCCCCGAAAAAGCTTCTGCGTTCTTTTTTCATAGTTTCTATTTTATCATCAAACCCGGACATATATGCAGAGGCAGCGTCCACATCATATTCCTCAGGGAAAGGATTCTCCCAGTCTACATTCTCCACTCCACAAAAAACATCTGCAAGAATTGCCTGATGTCCTTTCTGGCGCAAAGCCTTACAAATACCAGTTCCGGATATAATGGAAATGGCACGTTCTGTACTTGTTCCTCCAGCCAATACAACAATCTTCATTTTATTCCTCCTTATAACACATGCCGTTATTATAATACGATTGTTACAAAATAACAACTATCCATAAATGATAACCGGAGTATTTTTCTCCACTGCACTGTAAATGATCTGAACCTGATCGGCCGGTGCGCAGATACAGCCATGAGTTCCCTCAAAATCATAAATCTGTCCACCGAATTCTGTTCTCCAAGGGGCATCATTGATTCCCAGGCCTCCGCCAAAAGGAATCCAGTAATTTACAGATCCAGGATAATCCTCTCCCGGTACTGTATATCCGGATATTTTCTCTCCTGTGGAATAGCAGCCCACAGGGGTAGAACAGTTGGGAACATTGGGATTTCCGGTAAGAATCTGCGCATCTGCTGTAGGAACTCCGTCTTTGTAATATACCATCCTCTGGGCAGTAAGACTGATTTCTATATAGGTATATCCGATATCATTGGTTTTACGGCTTAATCCCTCATGGGCATACTCCGGCTCTCTTACCTGGGTTTTGCCTTCTTTGATCAGCCCTGTCAATGCCTTTACCTCTGCTTCCTGATCGATCTGCCATCCATAATTACCGCCCTCTACTGTGATTTCCTGCCCGTCATAGGTATGAAAGATTCTGCTATTTCCAACAGTATCGTACTTTTCGCTCAGACCCTTCACATAAGCAGTCACCTGTTTTTTGTCCAGAGTATAATTACCTTTTTTGTCTTTCTTCAGCCAGTTTTTAATCGTCTCTCTGTCTACAGTCTCTGTGCGGTCATCAAAATCATAGGTGATCACCACATCTGTCAGCTTATTGATCTGCTCACAGTTTTTCACCAACATTTCATCATTCTGATAAACAGACGGTTTCTTATAGCAGCCGCCTTCTTCCAGATTTACAGCCACTTTTCCGGTAAGCATAGCATCCAGGATTACCTGGCAGGTCTTTTCCGGATCCAGGGCTGCTCCCTCTACCTCTGGAATAATTACAAATTTATCATCTTTCTCTGCAATATATGCATCCGAAGGCTCCGTACTGTTCTCAGGCTGCATACATTTCAGAGCGGCAACTGCCGTTTCTTCCTTCTGTTCATCATACTGGATTGAAGATGGGATCTCATAGTCCTGATGCTGATTAAAAGCCAGGAACCAGCGGAAACGCTGCTGTTCCTTTACCAGCTGGTTTACACTGCCGTCAGACTTGTAGGAAAGCCCTGCATCCTGGGCACTGATACTCTCCTGCCCGTTATTTCTGGTTTCCACAGCCAACACATAAGCGCCGATCCGTTCATCCAGAAGCTTCTCTGATTCCTCTACTGTCATATAGGAACAGTTAAATCCATTTACCATAGACCCAGGCAGGAAATGACTGGTAAAATAATAAACCCCATATCCATAAGCGCCTGCTGTGAGCAAAAACAGGAGGATGATCAGGCTGATCAGAATTTTTTTCCGGGTACTCATTTTTCTCCCCTTTCCAACCACAACCGCCCGGCACACAAAAATATGCCGGGCAGTTTATCGTTATCGTAGTTTTTTATTCAGTTCAGGCATTCTCCAGAAGCTTTTCCACACTTGTAAGTTTTACACAGAGTACAAATACTTCTGCTGCTTTTCCAAGCTCTTCCGGAGTCGGGAAGCTTGGTGCAATACGAATATTGGAATCTTTTGGATCCTTGCCATATGGATAAGTTGCACCTGCTCCTGTAAGGACAACTCCTGCTTCCTTTGCTTTGGCAACAATAGCCTTTGCACATCCCTCCATGGAGTCAAAGGAGATGAAATATCCACCGTGAGGCTTTGTCCACTCACCGATTCCCAGTCCTCCAAGTTCTCTGTCCAGAGTATCCAGAACCATTTCAAATTTCGGACGGAGAATATCTGCATGTTTTCTCATGTGCGCATGAAGTCCCTCCAGATTCTTGAAGAATCTTACGTGACGAAGCTGGTTTAATTTGTCATGTCCGATGGTCTGAATCTGCATATACTTGCGGAAATCCTCCAGGTTTGCCTTAGATGCTGCTACAGCTGCAATTCCGGATCCCGGGAAGCTTACCTTGGATGTAGAAGTAAATTTATATACCAGATCAGGGTTTCCGGCTTTTGCACATGCTTCCAGGATTTCTACCAGGAAGTCCTGCTTGTCATCATAGAGATGATGGATGCTGTACGCGTTATCCCAGTAAATACGGAAGTCCAAAGCTGCAGGTTTCAGATGAGCAAAGCGGTCTACTGTCTCTGCAGAGTAGGTGTAGCCCTGTGGATTGGAATATTTCGGCACACACCAGATTCCCTTGATGGCAGGATCTTCGCTGACAAGCTTTTCTACCATATCCATATCAGGTCCCTGTGGAGTCATTGGTACATTGATCATCTCAATTCCGAAGAATTCTGTGATTTTGAAATGACGGTCATAACCTGGCACAGGACAGAGGAATTTTACCTTGTCCAGTTTGCACCATGGAGTATTCCCCATTACTCCCTGTGTCATAGAACGGGCAATACTGTCAAACATTACGTTTAAGCTGGAGTTTCCGTAAATAATAATATGCTCCGGGTCTACCTCAGACATTTCTCCAAGAAGGCGCTTTGCTTCCGGGATTCCATCGATAACACCATAGTTACGGCAGTCTACACCTGTTTCACATTTCAGATTTGAATCGCTGTTTAATACGCTCATCATTTCCATGGAAAGATCCAGCTGAGCTGCAGATGGTTTTCCACGGGACATATCCAGGGTCAGCCCCTGTGCTTTGATGTCTGCGAATTCTTTTTCCAACTGAGCTTTCAGAGTGAGAAGTTCTTCTTTGGTCATGTCGCTGTATTTCTTCATAATATCCTCCTTGACGTCCTCATGTGCAATCCGTGAGGGATGTGATCTGTACTTATTCCTTCATTTTAAATCTTTTACATTTTAGTATGGTAAAGTTAAGATTGTCAAGTGTTTTCATGAATTGTTTACAGCTTCCACGCATCCTTTACCGCATCATCGATCCCATAAAGCTCACTGTGAACCCAGCAGACTGCATAATCTCATACACTTCTTCCAATGTCTCTGCCTTTGTAAGCTTTTCCTGAACTTCCGGCATTTCCTTCACCTTTAAAATAGCCTGTTTTAAGTTTTCATTCATGTTTTTTTCCTCCATTTTCTTATTTATTTGAAAGGATATCTCCTTACAATATGTTTTTTCTGCACGATTGTACAGGTATAAAAACCTTAGATTTTTTGCCTTTCAACCAATTCAGAAAAGAAACCTCCTGCTTTACTCAAAGACTGGTAGGTACCATCTTCAATAATGCGCCCTTTATCCAAAACGATAATCCGATCACATTCTTTGATTGTGGACAATCGATGTGCAATCACAATTCTTGTACTTTTTAAGTTTTTCAAAGAATCAGAAATTCTAAATACCAGCACAAACTATTACCCATGTATACTTATTGTTATATAGATTCATATGAAGCAGATGCATTAACTGATGGTCCCTCTGATTTTGAAAAAATTCAATTAGATTTTCCTCAACTAAGAGAATATCTTGATAAGCTCTTTGAGGATAAAGCTGCCATTCCAGCGCGTCAGTATAACTTTTACATTATAATCAGGACCAAAATATGTTGTCTCCAACAGGACCTTGTCAATACAATAAAAAGCTTCTCATTTACTTCATTTTCCGGGAAATCATGCCAATTTACGGATAAATCTTTAAAAGTCGGAATAAAACACTCTATGTTTTATCCTCATATCTGAGAATATCCATAGACCCCACGGATAACCATTAGCATCCAACATTTTTTCCAGATCAAATCTTATTTCAAGTTCTTCCATTTATACTTCCGCCTTTATTCAGAAAAAACCGATGGTATGACCTGAACAGTCAATACCATCGGTTTTACTTTTCATTCAATGAAATTTAATAATACACAGCATCCCTGTACAGGAATCATACCGGTTTCTCTTACACTCTCAGAGAAAAAGATCATTTTACCACGACCTTCTTTACACCGGACCAGGGACTGAAGACCTTCTTACCGTCTTCACTGGTACGGTTCCAGGAGTGGAGACCTGCATAATAGGTTCCGGGAGTTACATTTCTAAAGGTAACTGTCACCGTATTTCCATTCTTTACTTTCTTTACAAGTGTTCCGTAATTTACAGGACGCTTCTCCTCATTTACTTTTTTGTATTCTTTTCCAAGTACGATATCATATCCTTCTGCATCACTGCATACTGTATATGTCACTGTCACAGTCTGTTTCGATACTTTTACATTTTTAATCTTCGGTGTCTCCGGAGTTACTGCATCCACCTGAAACTCTTTCAATTCTGACCACGGCCCGAAGACTTTCTTTCCATCAGCTCCCCGTATCCATGCGTGGCAGGCAGCATAATAAGTACCTTTTTCCACATACTGCATCAGAGTCTCGGTACCCAGTTTATTTTTGCTGATTTTATAATACTCTCTGGTCTTGAGCATATCCGCAGACGTTCCGATGACATAATCATAACCGATAGCTCCCGCAGCTTCCCCTGTAAGTAAGATCGTTATCTTATTTCCGACTGCGTTTACAGAATCGATCCATGTCTTCGCCGGACTGAGGTATGTTCCCGCATGATCCTGTACAGAACCGTCTGTATTATGAATCGTGCCGTCCGGCTTATAAACGGTTCCGTCCGGTGCTGTCACCACATTGTCTTTATCTATTACCGGTCTGTTTCCTTCTTCGTCCGGCTCAATTCTGATACCGTCCGGAAGAACGATGGTTCCGTCAGGCAGGATTACTGTACCATCCGGTGTCTCAAAACTTCCATCCGGTTTTGCCTTTGTTCCATCCGGATACTCCTGTGGAACTATCTTTAAGAAAGATGCAGAAATGGTATGATTGCTTCTGACATCTTCAAAAGTATAGGAAGACTGAGCTCCCACACTCTTTCCATCTACCAGTACATCCGCGATCTCATAACCGCTGTCAGGAGTGATAGTGAAGGTCTTATCCAACCACTCCCGGATGCTACAGCTTCCTGACGGAGTGATCGTTCCGCCTGTACCTGCAGAAGCGGTAATCGTATAATAACTGTAAACAGGCACTAAATACCATCTTGCATACAGAGTAGTATCATTCTGAACTGTACTATTATCAAAATCCCATTTGCTGTTTTCAGTAAAATTGCTGTCACTGTACCATCCAGCAAAGGTATAACCATTTTTCGTAAGAACAGTGCCACCTGTCAGCGGGTCTAAAACTTTTCCGTCCTTTACGACAACCTGTGGCGAAAGGCCTTCCCCATTATCTGTGATAAAATTAACAGAATAAAACTGCAGCGGAGAACTTGTCTTTTCTGCACTGTCCGCATAGTTGCCTGCTCCTTTTGCCTTAACCTTAACTGCATAACTTCCTTCTTCTGTAATATCAAAGGTATGCTCTGATTCATCTACAGTTGCATCCTTAACATTACCTGACACAGTATTATACAACTGCACGGAATATCCACTTGCGTTATTTACACTTTTCCATGTAACAGTCGCTTTACCGGGTGTACTGCTGCTCCATGTAAGAATCTCTGGTGAAACAAGCTTTGCTTTTACTTCTATTACAATATTTCCGGTTATTAATATTTTGGGGATTTTCAATTCTGCAGAATTATCGGTATTATTATAAGTATACGAATATCCATTCTCATTTGAAGCTTCAACTTTTTCAATTAGATTCCCGGCAATTGTAACAAAAATATCATCGGGTAAAACATACCCTGGCTTAGCACTCAAAGTTGCTGAATACCCATTCTTATTATCATCATGTTCCTCTGCAAAATAAATGTTTTCACTACCTGTTTTCTTTACAGAATATTTTAACGTAACCCCGCTTTCAACTGCGTTACCTGTAATCGAACCACCCCCACGAAAATCAATAGTACCATTACCGCTAATGGTTCCGTTATTTTCGATGGTTCCTTTATTTTCGATGGTTCCATTATTTGTGATGGTTCCATTATTTTCGATGGTTCCATAATATGTTAGCGTATCATTTGAAGGAGTAGTGCTATTCCCTATAATAAGGCTCTGCTCTGGAGATACCTTAATTCCACCTGTTTGACATATAATAACAGCCCTACCTGTGACAGCAGTCAAATTGCTAATATCAGCAACGCCTGATTTGAAACTATTTGCTATTACAATACCGCCATTAATTACTATACTATCTGCATTAGTCCCTTGTGGAGGATTATATGTATTTCCGGCTCCGATTCCAGCTCCTCCGCCTCCTTGATTAGAAGTATAACAACCAGCATTTGCCGTAACTGTTCCTCCTGTAATACTAATGTCTCCTCCGGCTCCATAATCACCGCCTCCGATTCCGGCTCCATAAGCACCACCTGTCGCAGTTACTGTTCCTCCTTTAATATTAATGGTTCCTCCGGCTCCACTCTTACCGCCTCCGATTCCGGCTCCTTGAACACCGCCTGTCGCAGTTACTTCTCCTCCTGTAATATTAATTTCTCCCACGGCTCCACTGGAACCGCCTCCAATTCCAGCTCCACAGTTATCGCCTGTCGCAGTTACTGTTCCTCCTTTAATATTAATGATTCCTCCGGCTCCACTCTTACCGCCTCCGATTCCAGCTCCTCCTATATAGACAGAAGAACCAAGGCTTATCGCAATTACTGTTCCTCCTGTAATATTAATGATTCCTCCGGCTCCACTGGAACCGCCTCCGATTCCGGCTCCATAAGCACCGCCTGTCGCAGTTACTGTTCCTCCTGTAATGTTAATGGTTCCTCCTGGTTTATTTTCACCGCCTCCGATTCCGGCTCCTTGAGCACCGCCTGTCGCTTGAAGGCTGCCATTTTCTCCACCGGTAATATTCAATGTTCCTTCCACCTGTAATCCAGCACATGATATACCTGATTGTAATACATTTTTACCTTTCAGTGTCAGATTAACAATAGCTCCAGTCTCAATCAGAAATGCACTAGTCCAACTAGAGGACTGCTGAATATTTACATTATCAAGTATAATATTAACAGTATTATCACCCTTTACCACAATATGATCTACGGTCGTTGTACCGGATATCGTAATCTTCTCTTTTCCCGTATCATTAATTGTCAGAGTATGGGTAGCCTCATCATACACATAGAAATCTGTACCCCCATTACTCTGAGTTACCGTAAGACCATTACTCTCCCCAGCACCAGCAGCACTAACCATCCCATTAAAATAATCAAACAGTTCGTCAAAAGCATCCATTCCTGTGAGCTGAGATTTTTCTTCCTCTGTCAGAGTCTCATAAGTCTCATATGCATTCTGGAGTTTTTCATATACTTTCTCCTGCTCTTCAAAGCTCATTTCACTGACTTCTTCTGATGATGGCAGGGCATCTATCAGGTTCTGTACACTTTGTACGGTGATCTCCTCTTCCCCGTCCTGTAATGCTCCTTCATTATCTGCCGTGCCATTGTCTGTAAACAATGTCTCCGCACTTTCCACCGAAGCATCATTATCGGAAAATGTTACTTCCGGATCCTCCTCCGGAGTAACTCCGTTTCCTGTCTCCGGTGATGTAAATTCTGCCGCACTTACTGTAAGTCCGCCATTCGTAATTTTACTGGATAATGCCCCTCCGTCCAGCGGCAGCACGCCTGCCACCACAGCAATTGCAGTAGTAAGGGCTAATATTTTCCTGAATTTTCTTCTCATATAGTTTGCCTCCTTATCCTGTTTTTCTGCGTATTTCCATACAGTAATATGCATCACTTTGTACCTGTATCCATTGTAAAATTTCCGGTAAGTATTGTCAACAAAAACAGATTCACATTTCTTATTCTTTGGACATCCCGTCCAGCCATAAAGCAGGAATCTACAAAAAAGACAGTTCCGCACAAAAATAAGACGAGTATAAAGTATGTACGGTTATTTGCTCCTTTGTATTCTTCTGCCTAAATATCCTTGCAGATTTCAGATTATCCCTGGATGTCTGTATACGGTAGAGTACCAGATCTTTTTTCGTACCTGTTTCCTATTTATGCTGCATCATACAGGATCACTCCCATGATACCAGCTGACAGTTTTTAGTTCCTTTATCTGTTGTTATAGTATGGCATCTCCAAAAATCGTCTTCTCTGTTACCTTTTTAATGACCTGATCTACAAAAGTCCTGTAATCCATGATATTTCTCCTCTCAATCTTTTTTATTCCTGGGCGTTTGCGAAACGCCACAACACCGCATAAATACGGCATTTTTTGTTACCTAAAAACAAATAACTCCTCACTGGACATGGTATAATAGAGTTGACTAAAAACTATAAACCTACATCCAAGAAAGGAGTTATTCTGATACTTATGATACCATATAAACAGCTTTCTTTGGCAGATATTTTTTCAGATTGCCATGAAAAATTTGAAAATGACAAACCTGCTTTTCTTTCTCTATTAGAAACACATATCGATAAGGGATATCAACCACATCAAAGACAATCTCTGTCTTGCAGGACGCCGAACCCAAAATGAGAAGACTCTGCATACTGATCTGATTCTTGCCGGTATCACCCAACTTATTACTGTTGTTCTCCGGTCAAATCCTCCAGCTTGGTGATAAAGTTCGTGAGTATCTCCTTGGTATCATTTTTAATCGGAGCGTGACTTTGACTTTTTATTTATGCACGGGCATGATTTTTCTATCATTCCTTCTTGGAAAAATGTGATTTTATCACGGAGAGCACCTCCGAAACAGGTTATACTACAAATACAAAACACAAGGAGGTATTCTTATGAGACTGAAAGATAAAGTTGCAATCATCACCGGAGGCAGCCGTGGCATTGGCTACGCCACCGCAGACAAATTTTTGAAGGAAGGTGCTACGGTAATCCTGACCGCAAGCTCACAAGGTTCTGCTGACAAAGCGGTTGCGCAGCTGAAAGGAAAGTACCCTGATGCAACAGTTGCGGGAATCAGTCCCAATCTGTCCAGCTTAGAGTCTGTCCGCACTGCGTTCCGGGAGGCTGCCTCAAAATACGGTTGCATTGATATTCTGGTGAACAATGCCGGTGTATCCGAAAGCACTCCCTTTACCGAATATACGGAGGAAACCTTTGATAAGGTTATGGATCTGAATGTAAAAGGCGTGTTCAATGCCACAAGAGCCGCCAGTGAGTGCATGATTGCAAAAGGTCAAGGTGTTATTCTCTCCACCTCCTCAATGGTCAGCATTTACGGCCAGCCCAGTGGCTTTGCTTATCCCGCATCCAAATTCGCTGTCAATGGCCTGACGGTTTCCCTGGCCCGGGAATTGGGTCCGAAGGGGATTCGAGTGAATGCGGTCGCTCCCGGTATTACCTTGACCGATATGATGAAAGCTGTTCCCAAGGAAGTAATTGATCCGCTCATCAAGCAGATCCCTCTGCGCCGCCTGGGTCAGCCGGAGGATATTGCCAATGCATTTGTGTTCCTGGCATCTGACGAAGCATCCTATATCACAGGTGTTGTGCTCAGTGTAGACGGAATGGCAAGAACATAAAAAAGGAAACAGGAGGACTTAAATATGTCTGCTATCAGTGTTAATAAAAACAATTTCAATCAAGAGGTTTTGAACTCGGACAAGCCCGTCCTGATGGATTTCTGGGCTCCCTGGTGTGGTCCTTGCCGCATGGTAGTTCCTCTGGTAGAGGAGATTGCCAAGGAGCGCTCCGATATCAAGGTTGTTAAAATTAATGTGGATGAGGAACAGGAACTGGCTATGCAGTTCGGTGTGATGAGCATACCCACTCTGGTGGTTATGAAGAACGGAAAGATTGTCAATCAAGTCACCGGTGCCAGACCTAAGGCTCAGATTCTCGCCATGCTGTAAGGAGGTGCAAAGATGAGATTCTTCGATTTCCTGAAAGGCCCTGACATCAATCAGGGTGTCAAAGAATATAGCACTACGGATGGCGCAGTCCTGCTGGATGTTCGCACCCCCGACGAATACCGGCAGGGGCATATCCCCGGCAGTAAAAATGTTCCTTTGCAGTCCATTGACAAAGTGGCTGGCATGATTGACAATAAAGCTACCCCCATCTTTGTACACTGTCTCAGTGGTGCAAGAAGCCGCCAGGCAGCTGCTGTTTTGCAGCAGCTGGGTTATACCAACGTGAAAAACATAGGCGGAATTTCCGCTTATGCAGGAAAGGTGGAACGATAATATGAAAGTTGTCATTGTAGGCGGTGTGGCAGGCGGTGCTACCGCTGCCGCCCGTATTCGCAGACTGAATGAGCAGGCAGAAATCGTAGTTTTTGAGCGCTCGGGGTATATCTCCTATGCCAACTGTGGTCTGCCATACTATATCGGTGATGTGATTACCGATCGGTCGGATCTGACCCTCCAGACCCCGGAAAGCTTCTTCTCCCGGTTCCGTGTGAACATGAAGGTGCGCCATGAGGTCACAGCGATTCATCCTGAAGAAAAAACCGTTTCCGTGAAAAATCTGGAAACCGGTGAGGAGTTTGAGGAGAGCTATGACAAGCTGATTCTCTCTCCCGGAGCCAAGCCTACCCAGCCCCGGCTTCCCGGTGTAGGTCTTGATAAGCTGTTTACCCTGCGCACTGTTGAAGATACCTTCTGCATCAAGGATTACATCAATGCAAACCATCCCAAATCCGCTGTACTGGCAGGTGGTGGCTTCATTGGATTGGAGCTGGCAGAAAACCTGCGAGAGCTGGGGATGGATGTCACCATTGTCCAGCGTCCAAAACAGCTTATGAATCCCTTTGATGCCGATATGGCTTCTTTCATCCATAATGAAATGCGCAAGCACGGTGTAAAGCTGGCACTTGGTCATACCGTAGAAGGGTTTGAGGAAAGGGACGGCGGCGTGGATGTGCTGCTGAAAGACGAACAGCCTCTCCATGCGGATATGGTAATCCTGGCCATTGGTGTTTCTCCCGAAACCACCCTTGCAAAGGATGCCGGGTTGGAACTGGGCATTAAAGGAAGTATTGTGGTCAATGACCGAATGGAAACCTCCATTTCCGACATCTATGCCGTGGGCGATGCGGTGCAGGTGAAGCACTTCGTCACCGGGCAGGATGCTCTGATTTCTTTGGCTGGCCCTGCCAATAAACAGGGACGAATCGCTGCGGACAACATCTGTGGCGGAGACAGCCATTATACCGGCTCCCAAGGCAGCAGTGTCATCAAGATCTTCGGCATGACTGCCGCTACTACCGGCGTAAATGAGACCAACGCCAGAAAAACAGGGCTGGATGTTGATACGGTTATCCTGTCGCCCATGAGCCATGCAGGTTACTACCCCGGCGGGAAAGTCATGACAATGAAGGTGGTCTTTGAAAAGGCGACTTATCGCCTGCTGGGTGCGCAGATCGTAGGCTATGAAGGTGTGGATAAGCGCATTGATGTGCTGGCCACCGCTATCCGGGCAGGAATGAAAGCCACGGAACTGAAGGATCTGGATCTGGCCTACGCACCGCCTTATTCCTCTGCGAAAGACCCGGTAAATATGGCTGGCTTTATGGTTGAGAATATCGCAAACGGTGTTCTGAAACAATGGCATCTGGAAGATGCAGATCGTCTTCCTCGTGACGGAAGCGTAACTCTGTTGGACACCCGCACTGTGGAAGAATTCGCACACGGACACATTGACGGCTTCTTTAACATCCCGGTGGACGAGCTGCGGGAGCGGCTGGGTGAGCTGGACAAGCGTAAGCCTGTCTACGTCATCTGTCAGAGCGGTCTGCGCAGCTACATTGCCTGTCGTATCCTGGCCGGAAACGGCTTTGACTGCTATAACTTCTCCGGCGGCTTCCGGTTCTATGATGCTGTGACCAATGATCGCTGTCTCATTGAATCGGCTACGGCCTGCGGAATGGATCGAGCATAAAATCAGGACATCTGCTTGCAACTAATAGCAAGCAGATGTCCTTTTTGCTTAATCATTTTGCAATTGTTCCAGTCTGATTTTGTCTGTAACCTCCACTGTTCCACGAGTCAGCCTGACCATACCCTCGTTCTGGAAATAGCGAAGCATTCGGGTAACTACCTCACGGGCGGTGCCCATGTGGCCCGCAATGGTTTCATGGGTAATCTTGAGGATGTTTGTTTCCTCTAAGCTGCATTCCTCCAGCAGAAATTCTGCCAGCCTTTTATCAAAGCTTTTCCACATGATCTGCTCCATGAGCCAAATAACCTCAGAAAAACGGGTAGCCATAATTTCGTTGGTAAAATTAGCTACCACAGCAGACTCTTTCATAATGCGCTGATAAGTGTCAGCAGAAATAACCCACATCGTGGTATCCTTCTGCGCCTCAATGGTGATCTCAAACTGAATGCTGTTCATCATACAGGAGGCGGAAAACAGGCAAATATCACGATCAAACAAACGATAGAGGCTAATCTCCCGTCCTTCATCGGAAAGAATATAGGCACGAAGCTGTCCGCTTCTTACCAGCAGAAGACCGGTACACTCCACAGTTCCGTTGTGAATCACAGTCCCTTTGTCCACTTTTCGTAAAACTGCATTTCGCTCCAAAATCTGCTGCTGGGTCGGTGTCAGTTTGTTCCAAATTGGAAAATAAGATGAAAAATCCATGGGTACACCTCCTTGAATACACATAGTATAAAATAAATTATGGCATATGTCAATAATTCCGTTGACATATAGGAAAAGGAGATGTACAATGGTCGTATAAATGGCATATGCCGCAAATAATATGGAGGTGAATCTATGCCAAGACCGAGAAAATGCAGAAAAGTTTGTTGTTTGCCGGATAATGATGGTTTTGTTCCGGTTCGTGGCGGCGAGGAACTGACTCCCATTGTCCTGAATGTGGATGAGTATGAATCCATTCGCCTGATTGACCGTGAAGGTTTTTCTCAGGAGCAATGCGGAGAATATATGCGTATTGCCAGAACAACGGTTCAGCAGATTTATGCAGCTGCCCGCAAAAAACTGGCCGATGCGCTGGTTGAGGGACTTCCTCTGCGAATCGAGGGAGGGGATTTTACACTCTGCAGCGGAAACAGCGCAGCCTACGGGTGCAAAAATTGCTATCAGCAAAAAATCCATCCGATGCACGAAAAACCGAAAGGAGATAATATTATGAGAATTGCAGTCACTTATGAAAACGGAGAAATCTTTCAGCACTTCGGTCACACCGAACAGTTTAAAATCTACGATGTGGAAGATGGAAAAATCATTTCGTCTGAGGTTGTGGATGCTGGCGGCAGCGGACATGGTGCACTGGCAGGCGTCCTGAGTGCACTGAAGGTGGATGCCCTGATCTGCGGCGGTATTGGCGGCGGTGCCCAGATGGCACTGAGCGATGTGGGTATCCGGCTTTATGGTGGTGTTTCCGGCAACGCTGATGCAGCAGCAGAAGCACTGGCAGCAGGCGAGCTGGACTTCAACCCCAATGTCCGGTGTGATCATCACGACCACCATGGGGAAGGTCACTCTTGCGGTTCCCACGGCTGCGGCCATCACTCCTGCGACTGAAATAGGTGATTAAGTCACGGAATATGTGTCGTGATTTGATAAAATATAGATAAAGGAGGCGGTAAAACCTATGAAACAATATGTTTGCGGCATTTGTGGATATATTCACGATGAAGCTGTCGGTGGCAAGTGGGAAGACCTACCTGCCGATTGGAAGTGTCCTGTCTGTAAAGCAGGCAAAGACGCTTTCAAACCCAAAGAAGAAAAAACAGCGTCCCAGGAGGTCCTTGAAAAGCCCCATGTGGACAAGGAACTCTCTCCCATGGAAATGAGCATCATCTGCTCCAATCTGGCCCGTGGCTGCGAAAAGCAGTATCTGCCCCAGCAGGCAGATGATTTCAGAAAACTGGCAGAGTTCTTCAGAAGCAAGGCTGCGCCCGTCGAGGAGGCCAGCACAGCCAAGCTGCTGGAACTCATTGACAAGGATTTGTCTGTAGGGTATCCCTATGGCAATGCTATAGCCGGTGAAAAGCCTGATCGGGGTGGTCTGCGCTGTCAGGTGTGGAGTGAAAAGGTTACCCGAATGCTCCAATCTCTGCTGACTCGATATGAATCTGAGGGAGACAAGATGTTGGAAAACACCGGTGTCTGGGTTTGCACGGTCTGTGGTTTTGTCTATGTTGGTGACATAGCTCCGGAGCTATGTCCAGTGTGTAAGGTTCCCAGTTGGAAATTTGAAAAAATGGAAGGGAGGGCATAACTATGGCTGAAAAATATGCAGTAAGAAATCTTCGCTTGTGTACCAAGGATTGCCTTTGCCTCTATGTCTGCCCAACCGGAGCGACTGATACAGAGAACAGCATCATTGATCCTGAAAAGTGTATCGGCTGCGGTGCCTGTGCCGAAGCCTGTCCATCCTCTGCAATCTCTATGGTTCCAAAAGAACTGCCGCCGCAGCAGCCGAAAGAAGAAAAAGTTGTCGAAGCACTTCGTGGCTTAGTTCAAAGCAAAGCCAATGCAGAGAACATTGCTTCGCAGCTTCCTGATGTCTTGAGCGTCGCTGTGGAAAAATCCTCTCGCCTGATGGCTGAGGATCTGTGCAGAGAAGCCGGCTTTATGCTGCCTCAGAGCAGCAACACCAGATCGTTTCTGGAAAGTATTAAAACGTATCCCGGCATTCCTGTGGATGCTGTGGAATCTCTATTAAAAAACATTCAATTCAATGAAAAAATGGAGGAAAAGAAAATGGAAAAATGGAAATGCACAGTCTGCGGTTACATTCACGAAGGCCCTATGACACCTGATTTTAAGTGCCCTGTCTGCAAGCAGCCTGCCAACAAGTTTGTGAAGATTGAGGATGCTGCGGCTCCTGCAAAGAATCCCTATGCAGGCACCAAAACCGAGAAAAATCTGTGGGAAGCCTTTGCTGGTGAATCTCAGGCACGCAACAAATATACTTACTTTGCTTCAGTAGCCAAGAAAGCCGGTTACGAGCAGATTTCTGCTCTGTTCCTGCATACCGCACAGAACGAGATGGAGCACGCCAAGTTGTGGTTCAAAGCTCTGGGCGAGCTGGGCGATACTGCCGAGAACCTGCTCCATGCTGCTGAAGGTGAGAACGCCGAGTGGACGGATATGTATGACCGCATGGCTCGTGAAGCTGATGAGGAGGGATTCCATGATCTGGCTGAACAGTTCCGTGGCGTAGCTGCCATTGAGAAGATGCACGAGGAGCGCTACCGCAAGCTTTTGAGCAACGTGGAGACCATGCAGGTGTTTGAGAAGAGCGGCGTTACCATCTGGGAGTGCCGTAACTGCGGACATATCGTAGTAGGAACCAAGGCTCCTGAGATCTGCCCTGTCTGCAAGCATCCTCAGGCATTCTTCGAAGTGCGCGCGGAAAATTACTAAATAATTTGATTTCCAAAATTGAACTCTTTGACTCCGATCCCAAGAGCTTGTATATGCTCAATCAGGAATTGGCAGCACGAATTTACTCTGCTCCTTCTTTGGTTCTTTAATCACTATAGCCTATAGATGATGGAAGTATAAAAGGCAGTATGCCGCCTGTCGGTTTCCCGGCAGGCGGTTTTTTACAGGAGGATGCCTATGATTCAAGATAATGCCAGCTTTACCTTTTTACATCGCATAGAGGAAGTAGAACTGAACATTGAGGATGGACGCTGGCAATCTGCTTTGGCATTGGCGCTGACTTTGCCTGATATTTGTGGCGGAATTGCTTTCCCAGAAATTGTAAAGCGTTATCGGGATGGGCGTGCTGTTCTGGACAGAAACCAGAGACCAACTCGTGATGTAGGAAATCAATATATTCGTTGGTTTGATACATACGCAGCACCTTTCTTTAAAGTCTCTGCGCAGGATATCTCGCCCTATATCTGAGGAGAACGATGCTGGCAGCTTCGCTGTGAATACCTACACCAGAACAAAGGTTTTGCAAATACTGAGGACAATTCTTCGATTCGTTTTCACCTGGGCGTGAATTGCGGAACCTCAGTTTATCAACTGGATAGAATTGGTTCTGACAATAGTCTTACGGACATCCGTATCGATATTGAACAGTTTTGCCGAAGAATGTGCCAAGCGGCCAGAGGAACGGAGCGGTTTGGTGTGGAAACCAAGCTGACTGAGGTGCTGTCTCTGGAACTGTCAGGTTCTGTAAAGAAAGCTGTGACCAGCGAAGGCGCTATGTACGCAAAATCCATCGTATTGGCTACAGGAGCCGGTCCCAGAGAGCTGGGTGTTGATGGGGAACAGGCGTTAATCGGTAAAGGTGTCCATTACTGTGCAGCCTGTGACGGAATGTTCTATCGGAACAAAACGGTTGTCATCGCAGGAGGTGGCAATACCGCTGCGGCGGATGCGCTGATTCTCTCCCGTATCTGCAAAAAAGTCATCGTCGTCCACCGCAGAGGCACCCTAAAAGCAACAAAGATCTACCATGAGCCTTTGATGAAAACAGAAAATGTAGAATTTCTCTGGGACAGTGAGATTATAGCTCTGCTCCATAACGAAAAGCTGACCGGTATCCAGATTAGGAACGTGAAAACTGGAGAAGAAAGTACCCTTGCTTGCGATGGTGTATTTGTAAGCGTGGGAAGAAAGCCTTCCACCGAATTGATGAAAGATCAGATTGAGATTGATCCGGCTGGATACATTATTGCAGATGAGAGTACCCGCACCAACATCCCCGGTGTGTTCGCCGTTGGGGATGTCCGCACAAAGGCATTACGGCAGGTCGTAACTGCTGTAGCCGATGGGGCAACTGCTGTTCACTATGCAGAGGAATATTTAGCAGGAGGAATGTGAGATGAAAGAAAAAATTGAAAAATGGCTGAAGCCAGTTCTTTTTACCGCAGGCGGCGCATTAGTTGGCCTTGCATATTACTACTTTGTGGGATGCCCCACTGGAGCTTGTCCGCTGACTTCTAACCCGTTCATCACGATGACCTATATGGGCTTTATCGGCTGGCTGTTGTCCGGTATTTTCGGAAAGGGGTGCAGCGGTTCATGCAATACGCAGTAGCTTTCCTGGAGGGCATTATCACCTTCATATCACCCTGCCTGCTTCCCATGCTGCCCATCTATATCTCCTATTTTGCAGGTGGTGGAGAACGCAGCACAAAAAAGACCTTGTTGGGAGTATTGGGATTTGTTAGTGGGTTTACTGTAATCTTTGTGGCAATGGGCACTTTGGCAGGCACCATTGGCAGCTTTCTGCGAGAATACAAAGGTGCAGTGAATTTAATTTCCGGATTGATAGTAATTCTTTTTGGCCTCAATTTTCTGGGCATTTTCAAAATGAATTTGTTCAGAGGCGGCAGTAAAACATTAAACAGTCGTGAGATGGGGTTCTTCCCCGCTATGCTCTTTGGCATAATATTTTCCTTGGGCTGGACACCTTGTGTGGGCGCATTCCTCGGTTCTGCCTTGATGCTGGCCTCTCAGCAGGGTCATGTAATT
Source organism: Blautia sp. HCP3S3_C4 (assembly GCF_052064095.1). Taxonomy (NCBI): domain Bacteria; kingdom Bacillati; phylum Bacillota; class Clostridia; order Lachnospirales; family Lachnospiraceae; genus Blautia; species Blautia sp. HCP3S3_C4. The sequence continues at coordinate 1,141 of NZ_JBQHWF010000001.1, read as the reverse complement.
AAAGGTATGCTGATGCTGCTTTGCTATTCGTTGGGACTTGGCATTCCTTTTCTTCTCAGTGCTATTCTGATCGACTATTTGAAGTCAGCCTTCAACTGGATTAAAAAACACTACCGGATCATCAATACTGTCAGCGGCTGTTTCCTGATATTGGTGGGTATCCTGATGGCAGCAGGAACGCTGGGACATAGCACCATATGAACAGGGTTAAATTATGGCAGATCAAAGCTTACAGCATTTCATTTTCCCTGTAACTCTCATAAATATATGAAGGATTTTCATAGTACACACTGCTGTTGTAATCATCAATTTTCTGGCTGATAAAAGAATTATATACTTTTATCAAAGCATCAATGATGCTGAGTTTTTCCCCCTGCGCCACCTGTTTAATCAGTCTTTTATATACCTTTCCTATGTCCCAATGGGATGGGATTGCATACCTGCACTCTCCGACATTATCAAACGTCCCATTTATGATTTCTGCATCCTCTATGAAGTCATCACTTACTCTGTCAATATTATCACAGTGGTAAACATCCGCCAGATCATATATTTTCTGCAGTCTTTTTTTACCCAGCTTATTAACAACGTCTGTTCGGGTATTTTTTGTTTTTCTGGCAATATAATCAATCAAACTGCAGGTAAAAAACAGGTCGTTATCCTTTTGATTTTCTCTTCCAATCTGATTTGTCATTCTTTCACCTCTTCATATCCTCTATAGGTCAGGCTCTTTAAGGCCTGACTTGTACAAAACGCAATCTGATGTGTAGGATATTTAAACTTCGCCAATACCCAAAACTGCTCCCTTGTAATTACTCCATCCATATAATCTGCAATATAATTATAAATCTGATCATCTGCCATTGCTCCTATCACAATGTCATAATCGTGACTTTCTCCACTCCTGCAGGCAATAATAAAATCAAGCCACTCATCCGTCATTTCCCGGAATTCTTTTATATTTAACTTCAGATCAAGTTTGACTTCATAAACAGAAACAATCTTTGTATTATACCGTTTCGACCATCTTTGTGCCTGTTCTTTTATTATTGTGAACTTCCAGTTTTTTTCCGCCTAAATCGAGTGTCGCTATATCTGCAACTCAAAACAATTCTATTTTTCTGTCTTTTCTCCATCTGAT